>CAZWUX010000419.1:0-3708 GCA_964637665.1 uncultured Anaerolineae bacterium | reverse complement strand
CTTCGCGGCCCGTGATGGAGAGAATCGCGAGGGGCCCTCGCTCGACCCATACCCCTCTGACGGCGGGCACGGCGCGGGGCCGGTGAGCGCATCGCAACCTCGCGCACGGCGACGGTGACAGATGGGCGCCTCCGGAGTTCGGGGGCGGGTGACCCATCCTCCAATCCACCCAACCACAATGTGACGACTCGGTAACACGGTCGTCACGACGGCATCACACGCAGGTGCTAGAATAGGGCCAGATGAGAAATCGAGGCCCCTGATAGAGAATCACGTGAAGCACCGATGCTTGACACACGTTTCACGATGGTGACGGCGATCATGTTGGTCCTAAGCTACTTGTGTCAAGCGGTTTAAAGATAGAAGGTTGGATTTCCGATATTTGAGTTGATAGTTACAGTATCAGATTTTGGAGCCCTGAGCGGCATCTATAGCTTCAAGTGTGCGCTTGGCCCTTTCTCTAACCTCGGCTTCTGGATGCTCTAGGAGTTTTTCTACAGCGGGTCGTGCGGAGACTCTTAAGTTAACTAAGGACCACTTAGCTGTCGTATGAATGGCGGCTTCGCTCTCTTGTAGCAGCTCGATAAATATTGGGATTGCAGGAGTCCCAATACTTTCCAGTACTGATGCTGCATTTTTTCGGGCGTAAAGTCCCCCTCGTTTGTATGTCTCTAGCAGTGACGGTATTGCTTGCTCACCAAACTGTGCTAATGCATGGCCTGCAAAAGATGCGGCAGGCCCGGACACATTTGCCAGAAAATCTGCTAGTGGGGGAATTGCTCTCGGATCATCTAATCTGATCAAGGCATCTGTCACTCCCATACATGATGGATCATCACGTAGCGCAGTAGCTAAGTGAGGCACAGCCCGTTTGTCTCCAAGTTCAGCTAGTGATGTTGCGGCTGTTTCAACTACAACGGAATTTGCATGGTTTAGGGCGTCCAGGAGAGCTTCAAACCCTCCCGGATCGCGCAGTTTACCAAGTTCATAAGCAGCGTAATTTTGAGCTATCCAATCTGAGTGACTTTCTAATATCTCGGTTAACAGCGGGACGGCTGCTCCTCCGATTCTTGCCAATTCTTGAATGAGTTCATACCGTTTATCACCTTCGGCGTTGCGCAATTTTCGCCGGAGCTCTTGTAGCTTTTCATATTCTCCAACATCGCTACCACAGTATTTACATTTGATTGCCTCGGCTAAGATTTCCTCCTTGCAATAAGGACAACGTTTAGTTTCCTCTTTGAATTTGCCTGTTACAGTCATGTAGGTGGCTGCAATGAAGCCAGAGGCAATTATTAACGCTAGTGCGCCAATGAAGCCTAAAATGGCCCAATCAAATCCAATAAAAAACCAAAGCAGTAGCCCAAGACCAATTGCAGCCCAAACCCAGCCCCAAATCCAGCCGAGAAGGTACGCAATTTGTTTCACTGACGCTTCCTCTCAATGCTCTGGTAGTCACATTATGAGCTTATTTTATACTAAATCACGTTCTTACAAACGCCGTTGTTCCGGCAGCGATGTTTTCTAGGTGCGATGCGAAGTCAGGTGAGAAGTCGAGGGGCTGATGGACCCGGCAAGCCTTGCCCCGCAAAACATGGCGGGGGGTTGGTGAGCGCATCGCAACCTCGCGACGGCGACGGTGACAGGCGGGCACCGGCGGAGTTCGGGGCCGAGGGTCCTATTCTCCACAATCCACGTTCCAGCCACACACACCTGAATATGACAGGTACGGCCAATCAATCAGAGATCGCGCGATCGCCCTCAGCGGACAGGCGACCGCTTCGGGTCAGGTGTTGGAGATAGGGGATGAGGGGAAAACCGATCAAGGCGGGCAGCCAGAAGGAAATCGCCCGGTAGGCCAGAATGACGACCACCGTCACCGGGTCGGGGACCCCCAGCCCGTCATACAGGGCCGCCATCGTGCCCTCGACGATGCCGACGCCGCCCGGCAGGAAGCCCGCCTTGCCCAGCAGCAGCGGCAGCCCGTAGCCCGCCAGCAGCACGCCGGGGCTGACGGCGTGCCCGGCGGCGAGGAAGATTAGATACAGCGTCAGCATGTCGAAGCCGATGTTCAGGGCGGACCCCAGCAGGGGTTTGCGCCAGCCGCCCGCCCGCAGGGCGTCCCAGGTGGCGTACAGACGCGCCATCGCCTCCCCCGTTCGATCCGGGTGATGGGGCCTGCCGCGCAGGCGCGCCCAGCGGGCAGCGGCCCGATCCGCGAACGCGGTCAAGGCAGGGCGGTGGCGCATCCCCCAGGCCAGCCCGCCGATCACCCCGGCCAGGATCAGGATGATGGCGACGAAGGCCACCACCTGAAAGGTTGACAGGTCGTGGGCGACCAGCAGGTGGATGAAACCGGCGATGGCGATCAGGGCCAGCAGCAGATTGTTGAACAACGAGGGGAGCGATCCGGCCAGCAGAGCGCCCTCTTTGCTCGCGCCGCCCCCCCGTGACCAGCGGAACACCGCCGCGGCGGTGCCGACCGCGCCGCCCGCCATCATCCCGACATCGTACCCGGCGAGGGAGATCAGGATGGCGCGAAGGAGAGGCAGTCGATCGCCGACGATGCCCGCTGCCGCGTGCAGCATATAGCCCGACCCGACGTAGCTCAACGCCTGGGCAAGCAGGGCCAGACCGACCGCCCAGAGCAGCATCCGTTCGAGCACCTCGAAGGAGTGTTCCAGGGCCGTGATCTGGGGCAGCAGCAGGTGAACGGCCAGCCCCAGCAGGATCAGGAGCGGCAGGTAGCGCAGGGGGCGCATCACGAGTCTGGGGACGGAAACCGAGCGCAAATTCCTCATCGGCGATTATCTCCGGCGGCGCAGGCTCCACCCGACCAGCGCACGGCGCATCGTGGGGGGTCGGGCGGCCCGGTGCCATGCGTAGAACCATTTTTTAGCAAGCTCGGATACCGTCATGTAGAGGGCCGCGATCGCCAGCAGAATCAGCATGGTGGTGAACGGGATGGGCGTCAAACCGAGCAGGGCGTTCAGCGGAGAATAGGGAAGGGCGAGCGTCACCACGATGACCACCAGCGTGCCGGTCAGAAGCGCGCGGCTGGGCCTGCTGCGAAAGAAGGGCTTCTGGGTGCGCATCACCAGCAGGATCAGGAGTTCGGTGATGATCGACAGCACAAACCAGCCGCTGCGGAACTGATCCTGCCCGGCGTGCTGAATAAGCAGCAGCACGCCGAAGGTCAGGTAATCGAAGAGGGAGCTGATCAGCCCGAAGATCACCATGAAATCACGGATGAAGTGGATGTCCCAGCGGCGGGGCAGGACGACCTGCTCGCGATCAACGGCGTCGCTGGCGATGGTCATCGCCGGGAAGTCGGTCAGGAAGTTGATGAGAAGGATCTGCTTGGGCAGCAGAGGGAGGAAGGGCATGAACAGGGAGGCCCCGGCCATGCTGAACATGTTGCCGAAGTTGGCGCTGGTCGTGATAAACACGTACTTCAGCGTGTTGGCGAAGGTCGAACGGCCCAATTCGATGCCATGCCGCAGCACGGCCAGGCTCTGCTCCATCAGCACAAAGTCGGCGGCGTCTTTGGCAACGTCGACCGCCGTGTCAACAGATATGCCCACGTCCGCAGCGTGCAGAGCGGGCGCGTCGTTGATCCCGTCGCCCAGATAGCCGACCACGTGGTCGCGCTTCCCCAGGGCCAGAATGATGCGCTCCTTCTGATTCGGATCGACCTCGCAGAACAGA
>CAZWUX010000418.1:0-3717 GCA_964637665.1 uncultured Anaerolineae bacterium | reverse complement strand
CTCCCGCTGCTCGTGGATCAGCGGGTCGCTGGCTCCGGCCATGCCGACCAGCGAGACGTTCCACTTCACACTGTGATCGACGATCAGACCCGTTTCCTGCCTGTCCTCGGTCAGAAGCGACAGGCCCGCCCGAATCGCCTGCGAGGGGTTGCGGACCGTAATCTCCTGCCCGTCGATGAGGATTTTCCCACTCGCATCCTGGCTCGCACCGAAGATCGACTTCACCAGATCGGTGCGCCCGGAGCCGACCATCCCGGCAAACCCGACGATCTCGCCCTGATGAACCTCGAAGGAAACGTTCTTGATCTCACCGCCGGAGATATCCTTAAACGCGATCTTCCGATCATAGTCGATATCGATTTTCTCACGCGCGTAAAACTGGCTGAGGTCGCGTCCCACCATCTCGTTGATGATCTTCTCTTCGCCGACCTCGTTTTTGCCGTGTGTGGCGACCTTGATCCCATCCCGCAGGATGGTGATCCGGTCGTGGATGTTGAACACTTCCTCAAGGTGATGCGAGATATAGATGACGCCGATGCCGCTCGCCGCACAGCCCCTCACTAGCTCGAGCAGGTGGTTGATCTCGCTTGAGCTGTAGGAGGCCGTCGGTTCATCCAAGATGAAGATTTTGGCCTCTTCCGCCATCGCCTTCGCGATCTGTACGGACTGTTTCTGTGAGATGCTGAGCTGCCCGACAAGCGCGTTCACGTCGAGGTCGATCTCCAGTTCGTTGAGATGCTGCCGGGCCTGTCTGCGGATGCTGGCATAGTCGATGAATCCCAGCCGCGTCGTCGGCACCCTGCCCAGAAAGATGTTCTCTGCAACCGACAGATCGGGCGCCAGCGAAATCTCCTGATAGATCGTCCGTACGCCCAACTCCTGCGCGAGGGAGGGCGTCAGGTATGAATATTCGTGCTCCCCGATCTGGATCGTGCCTTCGTCCGGCCTCAGCGCGCCCGACAGTATCTTGATGAAGGTCGATTTACCCGCGCCGTTCTCGCCGACGACGCAGTGAATCTCGCCTTCACACAAATGGAAGTTGAAGTCGCTCAGGGCCTTCACACCCGGGAAGCTCTTGCTACAGTTCCTGACATCCAGCAGTGTTTTGCGGTCCACAAACACCTCACTGACCGAGACGGATGGTTGCGGCGTATTCGAGCATGTGAGCGCGGTCATGTCCTCATCAATCTGGTGCGCTCGCTGTACGGATAGAGCCTGTTGATATGAAGCGTTACGACGTTATACCTGCTATGGGATTGCTTGAGGATGCGTCGGGTTACCCCGCGTCGATGTGCAAAATACGAGAGCGCTCGTTCCGGGCACGGATAAATGGCCGTCACGCGCAGGCGGAACACCGTCCGGCTACAATGCGAGCGTAACCGGACGGCTCATCACACCCCGCGATACAGGTCAGGCGTACTCTTTATACTCCACGTGCTTCGGCTTGCTGCCGGTGTAAATGTCCAGCTCATCGAACAGGCCCCGGAAGTAGTTCCGGGAGTCGACGTACCGCTCGTCGATGTGGGCCACCGTGCCAAGCCGGTGCCCCTCGACGATGACGGGCGAGCACTGCTCGTGCGAGAACAGGCCGTCGTAGCCGACTTCCTTGCAGGCCTCGAAAAACGTCTTCCAGGGGAGCGGGTCATGCTCGGTCCCCGGCGTGACTTCTTCCCAACCGTAGGGCGCGCCGCCGACTGTCTGAAAGCTGGCGAGCGAGATCGTGTGTGAGTAGACCATCAGGTCGCCCATCTTATGGACGATCTCGCGCACGTCGTCCTCGTCATAGGACTCGAACAGCGGCAGGTCGAGTCCGACCTTGAGGCTGCTCACGCCGACCTCGTCGAGCATCGCCAGCGTATCGTCGTTGTTCCCCGTGATCTCCGGGTGCGTCTGGAGCGCCAGCGTGACGCCCTTGTCCTCCGCGTACTTGGCAACCTCGGTCAGCGATTCCCGCACCTGATGCCACGCGTCGAGGAAATCCTCGCCTCGCGAAACCCGGCGCGAGCGTGACTCGAAGGCGGGCAGGCCATAGCCATCCTCACCATACGGGTTGCGGAAATAACCCCACAGGGAGGCCATCACACGCACGATGGGGCTGCCCAGATCGGCGGCGAGGTCGATGCAGGCTATCGTGTACATGACCTCTTTCTCACGCGGGAAGACCAGCACGTGGTTGCCCTCGACGAAGTTGTTGCAGCAGACGATACCGCCCACTTCGAGGTCGAGTTCTTCGTAGAGGTCCTTGACCCGCTTGCGCCGGTCGGCGTTCAGGTCCAGCGGGAAACCGAGCGGGCGATGCGCGAAAATGCAGGCCGCATCGTAACCATAGAGCGCCGCGCGCCGGATGGAGTCTTCCAGGGACAGCTTTTCATAATCTTTGGTGAAATACCCACCATAGCCGATGGTGTCGAGACTAAGTTTCATGATAACCTCTCCGGGAAGGGCTGATAGGTCGTAATATACCAACATTATAATGTTTATTCGTTTCGAGTCAAGGGGTTTGTTTCGGAGAGGTCTATTTCGGGACAATGGAGCTGGTGAATGAACCGCTCTTGGCCGGACGCCCAAGTAGGGTGCGTCTCCTACAGTCGTGTAGCCAGGTTGCGATGGTTGAAAAACGCTCCGCGCACGTTGCGCGACGAAGTTGCGCAACACTTTCACTGGGAGAAAGCTCCGCTTTCTCCACTCTCTCCGGGCGGTCCGTCCAGAATCAAAAAACGGGGAAGCCGATCTGCGCGGCCTCCCCGCTTCCCATATCCCATGTCAGCCTATGAATTAACTTCCGTCATTGTTTCCAGGCGGCGATACTGGCTCTGGTGCATGGCATAGTACAGATCGTGTTTTGCCAGCAGCTCGTTATGCGTGCCGCGCTCGATGACGCGGTGCTCGCCGATGACCAGCACCTGATCCGCGTTCTGGATGGTGCTCAGGCGGTGGGCGATCACGAACGCCGTCCGTCCCTCCATCAGGCGCAGCAGCGCTTCCTGAATGAACATCTCGGTTCGCGTATCGACGCTGCTGGTCGCCTCGTCAAGGATCAGGATGGCGGGGTCAGCCAGCACAGCACGGGCGATAGCCAGCAGCTGACGCTGACCCTGGCTGAAGTTGCTGCCCTGCTCGGATACTTCTGTATCATAGCCTTTCGGCAGACGGCGGATGAACTGATCGGCGTTGGCGAGCTTTGCCGCCTCGATGACCTGCTCGTCAGTGGCGTCGAGCCGCCCGTAGCGGATGTTGTCCCTCACCGTGCCGCTGAATAGGAACGTGTCTTGCAGAACGATGCCCAACTGACGACGCAGCGAGTCCTGCGTAACGTCGCGAATGTCCACACCATCCACCCGGATCGTGCCTTCGTCTACGTCGTAGAAGCGGCTCAACAAGCTGACGATCGTGGTCTTTCCTGCGCCCGTCGGCCCCACAAGGGCCACCGTCTGGCCGGGTAGGGCCGTCAGGTTGATGTCGCTCAGCACGGGTTTGCCCTCTTCGTAGGCAAACGATACGTGCTCAAAGTCCACGCGCCCGGTGATATCGGCCAGCGCCGGGGCATTGGGCTTGTCGTCGACCGTCGGCTCAGCATCCAGCACCCGGAAGATGCGCTCGGCCCCGGCCAGCCCTGATTGGAGCTGGTTGTAAAGCTGAGCCAGTTGGCGCAGCGGTTGGAAGAACTGCTGAATATACGCCACAAATGACACGATCACGCCCACGCTGATCAGGCTG
>CAZWUX010000417.1:0-3718 GCA_964637665.1 uncultured Anaerolineae bacterium | reverse complement strand
TCCAAACCGGGTGTGCTATTACACGGGCTACACGCCGGTATTGACCAACTCGGAGGTGTTCGACGATGCGGGCTACATCACCGACCTGACGCTGCTTGAGGTGCTCGACCACGAGGATGTCGACTGGATCGTGTATGAGAGCGATATCTCATTCCTGCGCATTTTTGAGAGCTATCGACTGGAGAGAGGGCGGATACGGCCCATCGAGGAGTTTTTCGCCCGCACGACGGCCCTGCCGCCTGTGACGTTCATCGACCCGAATTTCACCGGCGCGCCGAGCGCTGGCCCGGCTAACGACGACCACCCCACGACGGATGTCACCGCCGGACAGGCGTTCATCGCCGACGTGATCTCGGCGCTGCAAGACCTGCCAAGCTGGCCGACGACCATGCTCGTCATCTTTTACGATGAACACGGCGGCTTCGCCGACCACGTCCCGCCGCCGGGCACATCCCGCTCCGAGTTCCCACCGGAACCTGACGGCAGCCCCGGCGTGCCACTGGCCCATCCCGATGTAGCCAGCTACGGGCCGCGCGTCCCGGCGTTCGTCGTCTCCCCGGTCATCACCGCCGGGGGCGTGGGGCACCGCATCTACGATCACGCCACCGTGTACCGGACCATCGTCGAGCGCTTCATGCCCCAGCTCCGGAACTCGGCCATCATCCCGGAGCGGGTGCGGCGCGCCCGTCATCTGGGCGAGCTGGTCGAGCCGGGCATCGGCGGCGGTTCGCAGGCGGTGCGGTTCACGTCACCGCTGATCGCAGCCAGGATCGGGCCTGGGGCAGTCATCCGGCGCGACAGCGCCGCCTTCCGCCCGTACCTCACGCGCCCGCCAGATACAGAGGACTTCCACTTCTTCATGACGCGCATCGGCAACCCGATCAAGCTGACCTGACGGCCTGCGCGACAATACGTAAAAACGGCGGTGGGCTGTTGCTGTTCCCACCGCCGTTTTTTCTGCTGGGTGATAGACGCTCAGCCGCCGTGCCACCTGCGCCGCGCACGATCCTCGACCTCCGCGAGCGCGTTGCCCCGCGCGATGCGCTCATACATCGCCCGCCGGAGCGCCGCCTTCCGGGCCGCGTCGCCGCCATCATCACCGCGCACGAGGGTTTCTGCCGCCTCACTCTGTGGCGCGTACCACTCTCGTTTTTCCGCTGTGCTCATTCTGGATAACATGCTCATCGCTCTTTCTACCATTAAGGTCGTTATTTGATCACAGCGTACACCGGGTTTGGATCGGCCTCAAGGACATATGTCCTGAACGCGAAAACTCAGGTGCGGTACAATGGAATCGACCCGGTAGGAGGGGGGGGATCACCATGCGCGTAGCCAACGCCGAAAAGACGATCCGTCGCTATGTTGACGAGTTCGACATGGCGAGTTTTCTCAACGACGATCTGCTGCGCGGCTTGCAGTTGTTCCGCTTCCCGGCCTACAGTCACGTCTACCTTGAGCAGGACGAGCAGCACTATCTCTACTTCCTCGTGGAAGGGCAGCTTCAGTGCAGTCACTATCATCCTAACGGCAAGCTGGCCGTATTCGCCGTGTCGAAGCCCTTTTCCGCCATCGGCGACTTCGAGATTCTCAGCAAGGAGCGGGTGTACAGCAACGTCATCGCGACGCAGGACACGACCATGCTGGGCATCGCCAGCGACCTCGTCCACCGCTACGGCGCGGACGATCCACGCTTCCTGCGCTTCCTGATCGGCCAGCTGCGGGAGAAGCTCTACACGACGAACTCGCTGCAAGCCATCCAGGTTCTACCCCTCGCCAGCCGATTAGCCGCCTATATGCTGGCCCAGCCGCCCACCGGTGACGGGGGCGTGATCGAACTGCCCGGCAAGGAGGGGTTAGCCTCGCTGCTGGGCGCGACGACCCGCCACCTGAACCGGGTGCTCAAGGAGCTGGTCGAGGCGGGGGCCATCAGCCCCGATTACCCGCGCGTGCGTCTGCTCGATAAACCGGCTCTGCAAGCCCTGACGAACTAGGCGTGCCGGGAAAACCCTAACGGCGGTCGGCGGGTTTGCTCAACTTGTCACGATAATCGGCGATGCGCCGGGCCTCGAACGCATCCTCCGCGTCGAGCTTCACCCCTGAGTCGAGATAGGGAAGAATCCACACGACGCCCGGCCCGCGCATATCCACCAGATGACCCAGCCGGAAAACCGCCAGCCGCTCGTGCTCCGCCAGCCTGAACCGGGACCGGCTCAGGCCGCCCGCGATCAGGAGGCTGGTCAGCACGACGAGCAGCAGAACACCGGGGATGTTCATCGCCAAACCTCACAGAGTCGGAGAGGTTTTCTCCTATTCTACTCAATTTTCGCGCCGGGAAAGCACATCTCAACCGGGGAAGGGCAACCGTCGGATCGCGGCGTCACCCCCGGCTACGCCGCAGGGAGCGGGTTATCCCCCATAGGCCAGAATGAGCCTTCGTGCTATATTCAAGGTCTCGACCGAACCGGAAACCGGGACGCCTGACCGGCGCTCAGGAGGTTATCATGGTTCCTGATGCCAATCAGGACTCCGAGCACACCCACGTTTCGAGCCTGCTCGAACTGGCCGAGAGTCTCACCAGCGGCGAGCACTCGACTGACGACTTCGACCTGCTGCTGCTCAAGCTCGCCCGCGACCTTCACCGCCGCTACCTCGAAATCCACAAGCTGGACCAGATCACCGAACACATCAACGCCGGGCTGGTGCTCGACGAGGTGCTGGACAACGTTTACGAGAGCTTCCGCGAGATCATCCCTTACGACCGCATCGGCTTTACGGTCATCGACGAGGAGAGCCAGTCGATGGTCGCCCGCTGGTCGCGCTCCGACGCGCCGGAGAGGCACGTGCTCGACGGTTACAGCGAGCCGATGGAGGGCAGCGAGCTGCTCAACATTATCCGCGCGCACGAGCCGAAAATCATCAACGACATCACCGCCGAACCCGATCCGACCGGCACCAGACCGACGGAGCTGCTCCTCAAGGAAGGAATCCGCTCCATGATGTCCTGCCCGCTGATCGCCAACGGCGTGCCCATCGGCTTCATCTTCTTCTCCTACAGCGAGCCGAACGTCTACGAGCAGCGCCACGTCGACGTGTTCAAGAAACTCGCCTCGCGGCTGTCTATCATCGTGGAGAAGGGCCGCCTCGTCACCGAGATTCTGGAGCACGAAGCGGCTATGGAAGTCCAGAACGAGGAGCTTCAGGCCCTCGACGAGATGAAGAACCACTTCCTCGGCATGGCCGCCCACGACCTGCGCAACCCGCTGGGGTCGATCCTGATGGCCGCCGACCTGCTGGAGGGCAAGGATGACCTCGACGACGACGATCGCTGGATGCTCGACGCGATCCGCGAGCGCTCGCGGTACATGCTGACCCTCATCAACGACCTGCTCGACGTGTCGAAGGTCGAGGCGGGTGAGCTTACGCTGGAGCCTGAGCCAGTCGACCTGTCCGGCTTCCTGCCGGAAGTCGCGGGGGATCTGAACCGGATGTACGCCTCGAAGGGCACGACCATCGTCTTCGAGCCGGAGGCCGCCGGGACGGTCACGACGGACCCCCACCGGCTGCGGCAGGTGCTCGAAAACCTGCTCTCCAACGCCGTGAAGTACTCCCCACCGGGCAGCACCGTCATCCTGAGGCTGGCCCGCCAGCCCGGCAGCGGCTGGCGGATCGCCGTGCTGGACGAAGGGCCGGGCATCTCCCCGGAGGATCGCGAGAAGCT
>CAZWUX010000416.1:0-3725 GCA_964637665.1 uncultured Anaerolineae bacterium | reverse complement strand
GGAGCGGTTCATCCCCCATTATGGAGTTGGCTACGCCAACTCCCAGTGGTCAACGCTCCGCGTTGACCTACCTTGTGCTCCGCCCGGATCGGCACTATGCTAAAAGCACGAATGACGGAGCAGAGCGGCTTGACGCGCGCCCCGCCGGAACCTTCGCCTCGCCGAAGCCTTCGCCCTGCCGAAGCCCTCCCCATCCCCCCATCCCCGTGCCCTAACCCATCGACTCCGCCGTGCGGACCGGCGGCGCTCCGATCCCAAGCCGCCCACCACGGGGAGCGCCCAGGGGACAAGAAAAGGGGGAAAACAATGGCAACCTACATTATGTTGTTCAAGTACACTCAGTATGGCGTTGAGAATATGAAGGACAGCCCCGCCCGGCTCGAAGATGCCAAACGGGCCTTCCGGGCGATGGGCGCGGAGGTAAAGGCGTTCTACCTGACGCTGGGCCAGTACGACGCGGTCGGCATCGGCGAGGCGCCGGACGACGAGACAGCGGCCAAACTGGCGCTTATGCTCGGAGGCGGCGGCGCCATCCGCACCGAGACGCTGCGGGCCTTCACCGAGGACGAATACCGGGAGATCGTCGCGAGCCTGCCATAGCGGTAGGCGAGCGGACGTAACTCGAACGCTGGGCGTTCCCCTCACTGCGCGCTCTACCGCTCCCCGGCTCGCATCGTCACGGCGTGGTCGCGCCATCCACGGGGAGCGCCCAGGGGACACAACCAGAAAGGGGAAGAGCGATGCCAACCTATATTAGCCTGATCAAGTATACGCAACAGGGCGTCGAGAACATGAAGGACAGCCCGGCCCGGCTTGAGGAGGCCAAGCAGGCCTTCCGGGCGATGGGCGGGGAGTTGAAGGCGTTCTACCTGACGATGGGCCAGTACGACGCAGTCGTCGTTAGCGAGGGGCCGGACGACGAGACCGCAACCAAACTTGCGATTGCCATCGGTGCGCGCGGTGCCATCCGCACCGAGACGCTGCGGGCCTTCACCGAGGACGAATACCGGGCGATCGTCGCGAGCCTGCCGTAGTGGGAGGTGAGCGGGCGTAACACGAAAGCTGGGCGTTCCCCTGATTGCGCTCGCTCCCCGGCTCAAATCGTCACACCATCCACGGGTCGACGCAGAAACCGGCGTCGGCCCGTGCTGCGGTTTGAGAACGGCATAGCCGTACGTTGGGCAACGAAGTTGCCAACGCCTCCACTTCACAGGCCCGGTCCGCGTGGACCGGGCTTCCGACTCGCCGCGCATCAGCGCGCCGCTGCTTGCTCAGGGGGTCGAACGCGCGCGCCTCATCCGGCGCGCTTTCTTGATCCCGCCGGAGATGAGGCCGGTGGCGGCGACGAGCGCCGTGATGCCGCCGATGATGGTGACGTTCTCGACGGTGTCCCCCAGGTACAGGCCGCGATGGGGCGCATCCCCGCCGAAGTCGCCGCCCGTCGCCGCCGCGTCGAAATCGCGGTCAGGCGCGCCGGTCGGCGGCCCGTCGGGCGCGCGGTCGGCGATCCGGTTTTCCATGCTCGCCCGCATCGCCTCCCCGACCGGGGACTGCGCCACGCCCCACACGACGCCCGCCACGATCAGCGCCGCGAGCAGGATCACGAGCGTTCGGAGCAGCGTCTTCATGGCCGCACCTCGATCCCCGCGTCACGGTGGGGCAGCGCCCCCCGGAAGGCGGCCAGCGTGGGCTTGAGCGCGTAGCGGTCCACCGTGCGGGCGATCCACTTCCAGTGCAGGGCGACGTGCAGCCCCAGCACGAACACCAGCGCCTCCGACGACAGAACGTGAAGCTGACGCCAGAAGATGTCGTGATGCACGGTCTGGATTCCGAACAGGGGCAGGGCCGACTCGGAGATGATCAGCCCCGACATGACGACGACTACCAGCCCGACGAAAAACAGGGCGTTCACGATATAGTTCAGGCGGGATGCGCCCGGCAGGCGGCGGAGCAGACGCCCCGTCACCTGAACGATCCACTTCCAGTGCAGCAGCAGGTGGACGATCACCGCCGCCGCCGCCGCGATGCTCAGCCATTCGTGGACGGGGATGCCCGTCAGGCGCGGATCGAGCGCGACCAGGAACGCGATGAAGATCGCCGCGTCGACCAGCAGGTCGGTTTTCGTTTTGCTCAACTTCCGTTTCCGTCCCATGAAGTTACGTCCTTTCCATCCCATCGACTACTGCCAGCCCCGGCGGCTGCGCCCCCGCCGCGCGCGGCCCTCCGGCGCGTGCTCGTAGGTGGTGGCCGTCTCGGCGGGCACGCCCTCCGATAAGTCGCAGATGCCGCTGCCGTCCGCGTCGACGTAGCGCCCGCACGCGCCGGGGTAGCTGCACCCCCGGTCGCACAGCACGATCAGCCCGGCGTCGGCGGGCGGATCGGCGGGGGGTTGTTCCACCGGAGCGCCGGAAACGGCGGGGGGTCCGGCGGCGCTGGCCGTCTCGGCGGGCACGCCCTCGGACAGGTCGCAGATGCCGCTGCCGTCCGCGTCGACGTAGCGTCCGCACGCGCCGGGATAGCTGCACCCCCGGTCGCACAGCACGATCAGCCCGGCCCGATCGCCGTCAGAATCGCCGCCGGTCGATGCGCTGGCAGGTGCGCTCACTTCCGATAAATCACAGCAGCCGCTGCCGTTCCGGTCCACGTAGTGGGCGCACTGCCCCGGCCACGGGTCGAACTGGTAGCCGTAGGGGCACACGGTGAGGACCGCCGCCGCCCTGGCCTCCTCGGAGCCGGTACAGCCCGCCCCGAACAACAGGACGGTTCCACAGCAACCGGCTGCTATCAAAAATCCACGACGCGTACACGGTTTTTCTTCCAAGCTGGCCCCTGCTCTTTCTCTACCAACGGACTTTGCGAATCCGGCGTTGGCCGGTTCTTCCAGACGCAGATTGTAAGGGGTGATTATTTAGGAAATGTGTGGAAGCTGTGTGATCATTCTTTATGTCGCCGGGCGGGCGGATAGATACGTCGACGCCCGGCGTGCCGACCGTGAAGAACGGCTGCGCCGTTCTTCCAATTAGAAACGCTGCGCGTTTCTAAACTCGCTCAACGCACACGCGCTCAATTCCGCGCCCGGAGCGCGTAATTCCCCCTACCCCACCCCGGCATACACGACACCGCCGGGGGCGACATCACTGGGATGCGCCCCCGGCGGCTGATGGGGAGGGATGAGGGAGGATGGAGAAAAGGAGTCCTCGACCATGATTGGACCGGCCCATAAGTGCCGGGTCGTACGGTCAGATGATAGGGGAAAGTTGTGAAGAAGATGTTCAGAAGCTGTGTGCATTTGGTTATATCCCCCGGCGCGGAGGCGGGGGTCGGGTTGCCCGGCGTCGACACGTCAAAAAGCCCGGTCCATGTGGATCGGGCTTTTTTGTGATTGGGGGATGAACCGCTCTCGGCGGCGGAACCGGCGGGATCGGCGCGGGGCGGGGGTCGGTGAGGCGGGGTGGCGATGTGCTCACCGGGGGTCGCGCCGGATTCGTGCGGGGAGTTAGAGGATAGCAGACATCACAATAGTATTATTCACTAATAAAGATTGACACATTTAGTAACATAGATTTACTCTTGTAGTATGAAGGTTACATAGCAGGTTAGTGGAGGATGCAATGACAGATATTCCCGCTCCGGAAGTATTTCTGCTAGATACCCCTCTTTATGCCGGATACAGAATAGATACCGAACCTGAAATTATAAAAAGAGTATTGGAAATCGAGTTCATT
>CAZWUX010000415.1:0-3771 GCA_964637665.1 uncultured Anaerolineae bacterium | reverse complement strand
TATCGGGCTGCTATATTGCCCTGAGATATAGACAGGTTAAGCCAAATGCCTGAAAAATCTGAAAAACAAAAAGAGACACAGGTGAACAAGACTTCCTCGCCACTGAAAGCTTATCTTATCGATATGGACGGCGTGTTGATTCGCGGCAATCAGGTCGTTCCGGGGGCCGAAGCCTTTATCGGGCGGCTGCGCAAGGCGGGCAACCCCTACATGGTGCTGACCAACAACTCGCGCCTCACGCCTCACGACCATCACATGCAGCTCACGGCGATGGGCTTCGACATCGCCCCGGACTGCATCTTTACCTCCGCGCTGGCGACGAGCAGCTTCCTCGACCACCAGCGTCCGGGTGGATCGGCCTACGTCATCGGCGAAGCGGGCCTCACGACGGCCATGCACGAGATCGGCTACCAGTTGACGGAGCATGAGCCGGACTACGTCGTGCTGGGCGAGACGAACTCGTATAGTTTCGCCAACCTGACGACCGCGATCCGGCTGGTCGCCAGAGGCGCGCGCCTGATCGCGACGAACCCCGATGTCTCCGGGCCGACGGAACAGGGCCTCGTCCCGGCGTGCGGCGCGGTGGCCGCTATGATCACGGCGGCGACCGGGGTGCAGGCGTATTTCGTCGGCAAACCCAACCCGCTGATGATGCGCTCGGCCCTGCGCGCAGTCGGGGCGCATTCGGAGCACGCCGTCATGATCGGCGACCGCATGGACACGGACATGGTGGCGGGCATCGAGAGCGGTCTGGATACGATCCTCGTGCTGAGCGGCGTGACGGCGGAGGCCGAAATCGACCGCTACCCCTACAAGCCGGGGCGCATCGTCAACTCGGTGGCGGACATCGTCCCCTAGCGACCCGTCCGTTTCTATTCGTACCGGATGGCATCAGCCGCCGCCATCCGGCTGATGCGCCATGCAGGGTAAAGTCCGGCCAGCAGCGCCGCGATCACGGCGACGGCAAACGCCAGCCCGAACGGCCCCGGCCTGACCTGCATTTGCAGCGTCCAGCCGAACGCCCGGCGGTTGATGATGTAAACGAGGATCAGCGATAGTGCGAAGCCGGTTGGCATCGACAGCAGCCCGGCGATGGCCCCCATCAGCCCGGTTTCGAGCATCGTCAGCCCCCACAACTGGCGAACGGTCATCCCGACCGCCCGCAGAATCCCGTATTCGCGCTGCTTTTCGAGTTGAAGCGACAGCAGGGCGCTCAGTACGCCCACGAACGCGACGACGGTTGCCAGCACGTTCAGCGCCCCGGTGATGGCGAACGTCTGGTCGAAGACGACGAGCACGTCCTCGCGCAGCGCCCGGTTGGGCCGGACGCGCAGCCGCTGGATCGGGGCCAGCGCGCGCTGAACGTCGTCTGCAACCGCGTCGGCATCGACCCCTTCTTCCAGCCGCAGCGCGACGGCGGTGATCGCCGGATCGTCCCAGATCGAGCGGTACACGTCCTGGCTCATCATGATCTGGCCTTCCGTCGAGCCGTAGTCGTAGTAGATCCCCACGACGGGAAAGACGCGCGGCCCCTCCGGTGTGTTGAGCGTCACCTCACCGCCGTGCAGGGGAATCTCCTGCCGCCGGGCGTACGGCTCGCTGACCGTCACCGCGCCCTCCTGCACTCTCTGCCAGACTACATCCGCGCTGCCGTCGGCGGCGAGGTAGCGCCGAGCGCTGCCCGAATCCGGGTTGCGGACGGCGATGACGTGCTGCGGCCCATCCGGCGAGGAGATGTCCACCGAGCGCACGCTATCCACCCGCCGGACACCCGGCCACCCTGAAAGCACATCGAGCACCGCCTCGTCGACGGTCGACGTAGGGCGATTCTGCGGGCCACCTGGCACCGAGATATAAACATCACCCTGAAGGGTGTCCTCCAGCCAGACCACAACCGTGTGCCGGAAGCTCTCCACCATCAGGCTGATGCCGATCGTGACCGACACGGCGACCATTAGCGCGGCGACGGCGATGGAGGTCCGGCTGAGGGCGCTCGCCACCCCGCGCGGGGCCATACGCCCCAGCGCCCCCCACAGCGACGACGTGACCGGCTGCGCGATCCGCAGCAGCCCCTTCATGGCGAGCGGCGTCAGCATGGCCGACCCGACGATGACGGCGAACGTCCCGGCGAAGCTGATCCCCAGACTCCGCGTCGGGACGAGCAGCAGCCCGATCCCAATCGCCAGCGCCGCCAAGCCCCCGCCAGCCAACCACCCCGCCCGGCGGCTGGCCTTCACCTCGACGTTCGAGCGGGTGAGCGCGGCGCGCGGCGGCACCGAGGCCGCCTCCCAGGCGGGCAGCGCGGCGGCGGCCACCGTCGCCATGACGCCCAACACGGCCCCTTTGGCGAGCGAGATAGGCGGGACGGCCACGCCCTGCACCGAGACGGTATAAAACAGGTCATTCACGGTGCGCGTCACCAGCCGCACCGCCCCCTGCCCCAGCACGATGCCCAGCCCGATCCCCAGCCCCGACCCAACGACGCCCACGACGAATGCCTCCGCGACGACGAGCAGAAAAACCTCCCGCCGCGTGACACCCAGCGCGCGCAGCGTCCCGAACAGCGCCCGGCGCTGCACGACGGAAAACGTCATCGTGTTGTAGATGAGGAACATCCCCACGACGAGGGCCAGCATACTCAGCGCCAGTAGATTCGTGCGGAAGGCCGCCGTCATCTCCTCGACGGTGCCCGTCCGCGCGGCCACCGGCTCCAATTGCACGCCTTCCGGCAGCAGGCTCCTGAGACGGTCCGCACCCCCGGCGTCATCGGGCAGCAGCACGTCAATTCTGTCCAGCATTCCGACGCGATCCAGCATCTCCTGCGCGGTGGCGACATCCGCAAGAATCAAACCATTCAGCGAGCGGCGGCTCAGGTTATCCTCCGGCAGCAGCAGCCCCACGACAACTGCCTCCCGCGTCCGGCCCCCGGCTTCGAGCGTCAGATGATCGCCAGCCGCAACGCCATAGCGTTCCGCCACGTCGGCGGAGATGAGCACCGCGCCCGGCTGGGTGAGGAACGCCGCGATCTCGTCCAGCGGGAGCGCACCCTCGCCCGCCAGGTAGGATCGGAAGGGCGGCTCAGCCAGCGGATCGACGCCCAGCAGCCGGAAGGGCTGCTCCCCAAGCTGAGGCGAGTAGACCGTATCGGTGACGATAGGAGCCAGGGGGATATCGCGCCCGATGCCCTCACGGCGCAGCCGTGTGTAAACCGCCTCGTCCAGCCCGGCAGGCCCGCCGGTGATCTGGTGTGTGGCCCGCCCGGCTACAGACTCGACACTCAGGTCAAACGCGCGGCTGGCGCTCTCGTTCGCGAGGTCAATCGAGACGACGACGGCCACCCCCAGCATGATACCGAGCAGCATCAGCGCGCTCTGCCAGCGATGGCGGAGAAGGTAACGCCAGCCGATGTTCCAGAAGGTCCGGGGGGCCGCGCGTGCGGCGGGCGCGGCGCGACGCTCACTCACAGGGAGTTAACTGCCCAGCCTGAAGGCACAATATACGATCGGCGCGGCTGGCCGACTCGGCGCTGTGCGTCACCATGATCAGGTTTTTCCCGGCCTGACGGGTCAGGCGATCCAGCAGATCGAGCACCTGTCCGCCCGTCGCCTCGTCGAGATTGCCGGTCGGCTCATCGGCCAGGACGAGCAGGGGATCGTGCACCAGCGCACGAGCGATCGCCACGCGCTGCTGTTCACCCCCGGAGAGTCTATCGGGAAACGTCTCACGGCGGTCGAGCAGCCCGACCGCTTCCAGCAGCGATTCGGCGCGGGC
>CAZWUX010000414.1:0-3803 GCA_964637665.1 uncultured Anaerolineae bacterium | reverse complement strand
AGTCCGCCCCGTCGACAATCGGATCGAGGCCGACCGAGTGCCACCGGTTCGGCGCGACCTCCTCGAACTCGCCGTTGTCCAGCCGCTCAACCGGATCCGGGCAGCTCACTGTGATAGTGAACGAATCGCTCCACGGGCCGTCGTTCGTGGCTGTGATATCCAGATCAAACGTGACTTCGTGCCCATCTGGCGTGTCGATGTCAACCGTGAAGTCAAAGTCCTCGGTGCTGGTCACCTCGGTGATCCCGGCGATATCGCTCCAGGTTTCGGCGCTGTCTGTGATCGAGATATATGCGTCGGTCGTGCTCAGCGTGGCGCTGACGTTGTTCGCCGTCAGGGTGCCCTGATTGACCAGAGCGACAGGCAGCTCGATGGTCTCGCCGCATCGCACGGTTCCGTTGCCGTCGCCGAGGCTGTCGCCGGTCGCGTCGTCGTCGACGGTGTGATCGCTGTAGACCACCGGGCCGACGCTCTCCTGGCTGCGGAAGCCCCGGTCGGGGCTGCTGTCGTCGCTGCACCCGTACTCGTTGCAGGCCTGCACCCAATACCAGTAGAACGTGACGGCGGTGGCCGTCGTATCGTCGAAGCTCGTCGTGGTGAGCGTGTCGTCGAGCAGCGTTTTCGTGCCCGTCTCAGAGGTCGCGCGGAAGATGTGGTATTCGTCTGCGCCGGGCACAGCCGACCACGTGACCGATATCTTATCGGTGTAATCCCCGTCGGTGGCGCTGACACCCGTCGGTATGGCGGACTCCCCGGCGCGGTAGCCCGGATCGTAGCTGCTGTAGCCGCTGCACCCGTTCGTATTGCAGGCCTTGAGCCAGTAGTAGTAAAGCGCGCCGCTCTGGCCCGTCGTGTCGTCGAAGGTCGTGGTGGTGAGCGTGTCGTCGAGCAGCGTCTTGGTGCCGCCTACGGTCGACGAGCGGTATATCTCGTAGGTGTCGGCGATCGATACGTTGTGCCACGTGATCGTCACCTTGTCGGCGTAATCCCCGTCGGTGGCGCTGACACCCGCCGGGGCAGGCGGCGGATCGGTTATGGTGGTAGTGGGCGCCAGGGCAAAATCGGTCCCTGGCGCGTTTGGCGATCCGCTCGTCAGCGTGATGGTATCCGCGCTGCCGCTGTCAGGCTGATTATCCCACCATTCCGAGTCGTATGGATCGACCGGCTGGCACGCCTCTGCTCCGAACGGGTTAGCCTCCACCTTGAACGCCGTACCGAGCGCGAGATTCGGGATCTCATACTCCCCGCTGGCGTCCGTGCAGGCTCCCGCCGTGACGCCGTCGACGTGAACCCATACGTCCTCTACCGGATCGGTTGTATCCACGTCCGTCACCGTGCCGGAGATCGTGCCGCCATCATCCAGCACGAAGTCAACGCCCGCTATGCTGGTCGTCACGTCGAGCTGGGTCGCGCTCGCCTCATCCTGCCCGGCGGCGTCGTAGTACTCGAAGGCGTAACCCTCGGCGGAGGCGCGCAGCCGGTAGCTGCCATCATCCAGAACGATGTAATAGTTTCCGCTCAGGTTGGTGCGCGTCGTGGCGACATCTTCCCCGGTGCTGTAATCCTCGATCAGGATCGTCGCGTAGGCGACCCCGCTGCTGCCGTCCGTGACGCTGCCGGTGATCAGGTTGCCTTCCGTCAGCGTGAAGTTGATGCCCGTCTCGGTCGGATCGCCTGCCGTCAGCCGGATCGGCGTGGCGTCGTCCGAGATGCTCACTTCCTCCCACCATTCGGGTGCGTAGGAGTGGGATACGTTGCAGCGCGTCGAGCCAGCCGGGGCGGCCTGAATCTTCAGATAAACGCTGAGCGGCAGATAGTTAATGGTGTAGTTGCCGCTGGCATTCGTGCAGGCGCCTTCGGAGATGCCGTTGATCTCGACGGGGATGTTTGCCAGCGGTTGGTTGCTGTCATCCCTGACGGTGCCGGTGACGCTGCCGCCGGGATTCAACGTGAAGTCGATGCCGCTCGTGTTCCCGGTGATCGACAGTTGAGTCGCGTTGGCTTTGTTCTGCCCGGCCTCGTCGTAATACTCCGACGCGAAGCCGTCGGCAATTGCCCTCGCGATGTACGTATTCTCCGCCAGACCGATCGTATACTGTCCGAGCGAGTCGGTCGTCGCCCCGGCGATCTGAGTGTCTGAGTAGGCGTCGTAGAAGTACACCGTCGCGCCTGCGATGGTGTTCGAGCCGTCGGTGACCTCCCCGGTGATGAGGAAGCCCTCTTCCAGCGTAAAGTCGATGTTGCTCTGTGATGGGCTGCCGCTCGTCAGGGTGATGACCGTCGCGGCGGCCTCCGATACCGCTTCCTCCCACCACTCACGGACGTAGGTGTTCGGCCCCTGGCACAGACCGAATGCCGAGCGCCCGGCGTCGATGGTCAGCGCCGTGTCCTGAGGGAGATTCGTGATCTCATAATCGCCGCTGGAATCCGTGCAAGCACCCGCCCACAGATCGCCTACGCCGACCCACACCCCTTCCAGCGGAGCGCCGCCGTCCTGAGCCGTCACCGTGCCGGAGACCGTGCCGCCGGGGCCAAGCTCGAAGTCGATGCCGCTCACACTGCCCGTGACGTTCACCGGGGTCGCGTCGTCGCCGATCTGCCCTGCGTCGTCGTAATACTCGAACTCGTAGCCGTCTGCGACGGCCCGCGCGAGGTAGGTATCGCTCCGCACCGCGATGCTGTAATCGCCGCTTGAGTCGGTGATCGCCCGCCAGATCGATTCGAGCGTGTCGTAGTCGTAGATGTCGACCGTCGCATTATCGATGCCCACCGCGCTTTCGTCGACGACGGTGCCGGTGATGACGTAGCCCGTTATCAGCGAGAAGTCGACGCCGCTCTTGATGGGCGTGCTGCTCGTCAGGGTGATCTCAAGCGCGCTGTTGAGGCTCGACGTGTTCTGCCAGAACTCGACGACGTAGTTATCCGGCCCGGCGGGGCATTCCGGCGATCCCTCCGCGCCCGCGATGAAGGCCTCATCATAGGGGACACCGGTGATCTCGTAGTTGCCGCTGGCGTCGGTGCAGTCCGTCTCGAAGAAATCGGTCGTCTGACCCCAGGCCCAGACCAGCACGCCCTCGACAGGGCTGCTCGTCGACTGGTCGGTAACCGTCCCTGAGATGGCGTGTTCTGTGGCGGCGAGCGCCTGTACGGCCAGCTCCGGGGTGCCGGTCAGGTCAGGGGTCGGGGTGGCCGTTGCGGTTTCGGTGGGCGTGGGTGATGGCGTTTCAGTGAGGGTGGGGGAAGGCGTCGGCGTGGGTGACGCCTCGTCGGTCGGCTCAGGCGTTCCGGTGGTCGCCGTCGGGGAAGGCTCGTCGGTTGGTTCCTCGGTCGGTTCCTCGGTGGTTGGTGTGACGCTCGGCTCGTCGGTCGGATCGGGCGTTTCGGTGGTTGCCGTCGCGGATGGCTCGTCCGTTGGTTCCTCAGTGGTCGCCGATGGGGAAGGGTCGTCGGTCGGTTCCTCCGTCGGCGTGACCGGGGTCTCGTCCTGCGCCTGCGCGACACCCGGTAAGGCGAGGCTCGTCGCGGCAGCCAGCATGGCGAGCGTGATGGCGAATGTCAGCAAGGCGCTGAGCGCGCGATTCATCCGTCGGTTTTTGGGAGTGCGAAACATCTAGGGTCACCCTTTTGAGGCTGCTGCATGAGATTAACGAGTTCAGTTAATACAGTATCATTCCGCGCTGCACCGCTAGTATAGCACTTATCTCCTAACTTTAACTTCTTTAAGATGGACCATCTATACAGAAACATATCCATGCGCAGAGTACTATCGGGCCGGGTTATTCACACGATCTGGCACGCTTTGT
>CAZWUX010000413.1:0-3810 GCA_964637665.1 uncultured Anaerolineae bacterium | reverse complement strand
CGTGCTTGGCGTGGATGCGGTTGGCGAGCCGGGTCAGCTCGTCCATCGCGATGGCCGTGTCCCAGTAGCGCCGCTCGATGTCGTAGGGCGCGATGCAGCCGATTTCGCCCTCGGCGGTGTCGTAGGTCAGCCCGTGCCCGCCGAAGTAGATCAGCACGCGGTCATCCGGCCCGACCTTCTCCGGCTGGCTTAGCGGATCGACGAAGGCGCGCCGGATCGCGCGCTGGGTGGCCGCCTCGTTTTCGAGCAGGATGATCCGCTCCGCGTCGAAGCCGAGGTCATCCCGCAGCACCTGCGCGACGGCCCGCGCGCCCTTCACACCCGTCGCCAGCGGCGGCAGGTCGGGGTCTTTGTACTGGTCGATGCCAATGACGACTGCCCACGAGTGACGGTAATCGGCGGAATACTCGGTCTGCGCCATGATGGGCACCCCCCCCGGTGTCGCTGATCGCTGCCCTCATGATACGCGCGGGGGGCGGGGTGAGTCAACGTTCAAAACAGCGCAGCCATTCACGGGGATGTTCACCCTCCTTGCCTTTTACCCCCTCAGCGTGTAAGGTCTCCCCATTCGCCATATCGCCCGGAGGAGTCCGCCATGCAAACCGCACAGACCCGATCCGCCCCGACCGTGCTGATCCCCGACCTGCCCGGCTGGGCCGACGCCGCTCTGATCGTCGGGGCCAGCCTGCTCGTCGCGCTGATGGCGCAGGTCAGCATCCCCCTGCCGTTTTCGCCCGTGCCGATCACCGGGCAGACGTTCGCCGTGCTGCTGGTCGGAGCCGCGCTCGGCGCGCGGCGGGGATCGGCCTCGCTGCTGCTCTACCTGCTGGAAGGCGCGGTCGGGCTGCCCGTTTTCGCCGGGGGCCGGGGCGGGGCCGCCGTGCTGCTCGGACCCACCGGCGGCTACCTGATCGGGTTCGTCGCGGCGGCGTGGCTGGTCGGCGCGCTGGCCGGGCGCGGCCTCGACCGCCGTTTGCCGCACGCGCTGCTCGCGTTTCTGGCCGGAGAAATCGCCATTTTCCTGTGCGGGGCGGCGGTGCTGGCCGTTTACGTCGGCCCCCCGAACGCGCTCCCGATGGGCGTGATCCCGTTTCTCCCCGGCGAGCTGATCAAGATCGCATTGGCCGCCGCCGCGCTGCCCGCCGCATGGAAGCTCAGGCCAGCGCTGACCGGAACGCCGCTGAGCGGATTTCCCCTCCACCCAAAATAGGACTAGACTGGTGGGAATATCCGGCCAGTTGCGCTTCAGACAGTGTACCTGACCCCACGCAAGCAGCAGTTGAAGCAAGGGGAGTAAAGCATGTCAGCAGAAGACGAGGTCCGTCAGGCATCGGATCGGTTCTACGCGGCGTTGAACAGCATGGTGAACGGGGATACCGGCCCGCTGGCCGACATCTGGTCGCACAGCGATACCGTAACGACGATGCACCCCCTCGGTGGCCGGGAGAACGGCTGGGACGAGGTCTGGGGGGCGTGGAAGGGGGTCGCCGAGCTGGCCTCAGACGGGCAGGTCGGCCTGGACGATCAACTCATTCAGGCCGCCGGGGATATGGCCTACGAGGTGGGCACCGAGCGGGGAGCGTTCACGCTTGCCGGAAATCAGGTTTCCATCGAGCAGCGCGTCACGAACATCTACCGGCGGGAAGGCGGGGCGTGGAAGATCGTCCACCACCACACCGACCTCTCTGAAGGCATGATCGACATTCTCCGCCAGTTGCAGGGCGGAGGGTAATCCCGGCAGCGCAGCCAGCAAAAAATCCCCCTCCACCCGATGTAGTCTACGGGGGAGGGGGATTTTCGCTTATTCGCCTCTCACTTACCGCGTCGCCGTCGTTAGCGTGAAATCGCTCGCCGATCCCTCGTACGAGCAAACCTCGATGTAGTACGCCGAAGCCGTCCCCGGATTGGAGACGGACACCATCTCGTCCGTCGTGCCGAACTCGTTCGACGCCCAGTCCGCCGTGCTGGGGTCCGGGTTTTGCAGCTCGTCGTAGGTGCCGTACACCACGTACAGGTCGAGGTCGACGCTGAAATCCGAGAGCGTCACGTCCAGCCCGCTCTCACCCCCCGGCAGCCACAGGCAGTAGTACGTGCAGTTGTCGGGGTAACCCTGATCGGTCGCGTCGATGTGCCCCGCGACGGATACGTCCGGCTGGATGGCCGCCGAGCGCGGATCGCACGTCCCACCCCCGGCAGCCACACCCTCGGTCGGCGCCGCGACCGTCGGCTCCTCAGGAGCCGATTCTTCCTCCGCCGGGGCGGCCTCCTCCGGCGGCGCCTCGGTCGGCTCGCCGAGATCGACCTCAGGCACCTCGATGTCGGGCACCTCGACGGTCGGCACCTCGACCGTGACCTGAGACGCCTCCTCCATCGCCCGTTCGACCTGATTCTGAATCCCCCCGCAGGCGCAGGCGATGGCCGTGGCGGCCAGCGCGATCAGCGCCCACGTTGCCGGGCTGAACCGGTTTGAGAACCGCAAAGCGGTTCTCAACTGGGAGAAAGCTGCGCTTTCTCCACCTCCCTGCTTTCCATCAGAACGCTGTTTCTCTACCATAGTCTTTCCTCCTCACTCCGTTAGTCAGGATGATCGATAATGTGGAAGGGGTTATGTCTGCTTTCATCATACGCGGATACGCGCCGCGGGCAAGCGTACTGAGCGGCTACGTCGTTCGCGGGAGGGTTCAGGCAGGAGGTTCTCGCGGAAAAATCGGCGTCCGGCAAAGGCCCAGATTTCATGGCGAATTTTAAAAACCCCCTTGACTCTCACGTTACGTCATAGTTTACAATCGGACCTGTCGTGAACAGAAAGGAGGCCCGATCATGCCGTACACCGTCAAGCAGCTCGCCGATCTGGCGGGGGTCAGCGTGCGCACGCTGCACTACTACGACGAGATCGGCCTGCTCGAACCCGCCCGCGTCGCCGAGAACGGCTACCGCTCCTACGGGGACGCCGCCGTGTTCCGGCTCCAGCAAATCCTGTTCTACAAGGAGATGGGCCTCAGCCTGAAGGCTGTCCGGGCCATGCTGGACGCGCCGGACTTCGACGTGCGGGCCGCGCTGGCCGATCACCGGGCCGGGCTGGTCGCGCGGATCGCGCGGCTGCGGGGCCTCATCACGACCATCGACAGCACGTTACGTTATCTGGATGGAGAAGGTGACATGAGCAAGAAGAAGCTGTTCGAGGGATTCTCGGACGAGGATATCGCGCGCTATCGCGAGGAGGCCGCCGAGGCGTGGGGCGCGGAGAGCGTCGATCCGTCCTACGCGCGCTGGGAGAGCTACACGCCGGAGCAGCGCGAGACGATCATGGCGGAGGGTCAGGCCATCTACCGCGACCTCGTCGCGCTGATGGATCGCGGCCCGGCCAGCCCGGAGGTGCAGCACGCCCTCGCCCGCTGGCACCAGCACATGCGCTACTTCTACGAGCCGTCGGTCGCGCGGCTGCGCGGGCTGGGGGCGCTCTACGTCGAGCACCCGGAGTTCGCGGCCAACTTCCGCGAGATGCACCCCGACCTGCCGGAGTTCATGCAGGAGGCCATCGGCGTGTACTGCGATAATCTGGAGTCGGCGGGGTAAGCGTCGAGTGCCAAATGCCAAATGCCCGGTCCGCGCGGACCGGGCATTTTTGTGTATCCCTGCCGGGTGGAGTAGGGGGAATGACAAGCTCTTGGCGGCGGGGCCGGGCGCTTGTGCGTTGAGCGGCGGTCGGGTATTCAGGCGGCGATGTTCTCACGGGTACGTAATCATTTACCGATAGAAGAAACACGAAAAAGTATATGTAGTATAATCGGGCTGATGGTATCCGGGAGA
>CAZWUX010000412.1:0-3812 GCA_964637665.1 uncultured Anaerolineae bacterium | reverse complement strand
TGTTCGGCGGGCGGCTCTCCAGCCGGACGACGTGCTCCTGTCGAAGCTGAAGCTCCGCCGCGTTCTCAATCGTCACGATGCGCTCATCGTCGGGGATAAAGCCAGAAAGGACGTTGAGCAGCGTCGTCTTGCCGGAGCCGGTGCCGCCAGAGATGACCATGTTAAACTGCGAGATGACGCAGGCGCGTAAGAACTCCATCTGCTCGACGGTCGTCGAGCCAAAGTTGATCAGGTCTTGAACCGTCAGCGGGACCTTGGAGAATTTTCGGATGGTGAGCGCCGAGCCGTCGATGGCGATGGGTGGGATAACCGCATTAACACGGGAGCCATCCGGCAGACGAGCATGGACCAGCGGTGAACTCTCATCGATACGGCGTCCGAGCGGAGCCACGATGCGGTCGATGATGCGCCGCAGGTGGTCCTCACTCTCGAATCGGACGGGCACTTCTTCGAGCAGGCCCTTACGCTCGATGTAGATCTTGTTGTGCCCGACCGTCATGATTTCGGTGATCTCTGGGTCGTCCAGCAAGGGTTCGAGCGGCCCGTATCCGAGCAGCTCAGCCACGATCTGCTCATGGAGGCGGCGGCGTTCATGCCGCGTCAGCACGATGTTCTCCTCCATGAGAATCTGGTTGAACAACTCGTCGATCCGCATACGCAGGTCTTCAGACTTGGAGAGGTCAAACGTCTCACCCGGTCCGAGGTCCTCAAGCAGGCGTCGCTGCACGATGTCCTTAACATCGACGCCACCAGCCTGCCCGACGGCACCGTGCACCGGCTCGCGCCGGGGACGCAGCGGGGTATTGTTACTGCGGGACTGCTGACCGGAGAGTCCGCCCCCGCCTGTATCGCCAGAAACCTGCCCGTGTTCAATTCGCTTCAACAATGACACAGTTCCACACTCCTCGCGTATTCCTCACACCTGCACATGTTTCAGCTTCTGAGGGCGCCAAAGAGCCCCCCTCTGCCCCTCTGGCTGCCGTCCGCAGTCCCCATTCCGAGTGCTTCCTCTGTCTCGAAGCTCTTTGTAACGATCTTAACCAGTCCCAGCAGAGGATTTACCGAGGGAACGCGGCGCGGATCAAGCGTGACGAGCGGCACCCCGCGATTCAGCGCCTCGTTGATCGTCGCGTCATACGGTATCTCGATCTGCACCTCACGCTTGAGGAAATTCGAAATCTGCTCGCCTGTGATCCGGCTGTCTTTGGGCACGGCGTTCAGAACAAGCAGCACGTCGCCCATCGCATAATCGACTGAGCGAAGCTCCCCCAGCATAACGCGCGCGTCTTTCAGAGCGGGCATCAGCGGCGCAGACACCATAACCAACCGGTCCGACCCCTGAATGGCACCCGCCAGCACGTCGTCAATCGTCGGGCCTGTATCGATGATAATGTAGTCGAATAACTTCTTCAGGTGATCCAGCATGTTGATCATCCCCGACAGGCTCACCTGACCGGCATCCCCCGGACTGGTGGGGGCAACCAGCAGCTTGACGCCGCTTTCATGCGGGACGAGGATGCTGTCGACCGAGGCGGGGTCGATCTCCTCCGGTATCTCGGCCATCGCCACCATGTCCAGCAGGCTGTACTGTCCGCGTGTGTTCAAAAAGACGCCGACATCACCGAAATAGATGTTACCATCGATGATCAATACGCGCCGTTCAGACGACTCCCGCATAAGGCCGATCCCCAGATTAACGGCGATCGTCGTGCGCCCAACACCCCCTTTGGGGCCAATGATGGATATGACACGCCCCTCCGCGCCACCCCGCCTGCGTTCCAGACTAGGCGCGGACGGCGTTCCAGCGGGCGCTCCTTCCTGCGGCGCAGCCGACTTGGCAGGAATCTTGTCGTAGGCGCGCCGGATGGCTTCCGCCATCTCCTCGGAGCTGATTGGTTTGGCGACGAAGTCCGCCGCCCCTGCCCGGATGGCCTCCCGCAGATAGTTGGCGTCATCCTGCACAGAGACGATGATGATTTGAGACCTGGGGAACTCATCACGCAGCCGCTGGGTGGCGGTCAGGCCATCCATTACCGGCATGTTAATGTCCATCAGGACAACATCCGGGTTGTGTTCCCGCACTTTCTCGATGGCGACCGCCCCGTTATCCGCGAAATCGACGATCTCGATATCGTCTTCGTATTCCAAAAGACGGCGGGTCCCCTCCCGCGTCTCCTGGTTATCGTCGACGATCAGCACCTTTATTCTTTCGGCCATTCAGTCCCCTGCTGCTTCCCCATCCACAATCAGACGCAACCGGCCACGTCCAACACCCCTTGTTACGTGATGCCGGGCTGTAATCATTTCCCGCTGCAAACCGATTCAGCGGGGCTGACTTGCTCGTTGAAGGAGGGTTGACGATGCGGAATAGCGTCCCCAACAGACTGCCCTCCTTCACCTGACTTTGCTTTTCCCCTGCGAGGCCATCACTGGCATCCGGCGGCTGCAAAGCAGTTCCATCCCCCTGAAATGGAGAGGGTCAGCCCGTGTAACGCTTTTAATATACCCTAATCGATTCGTGAGTCAAGGAGGGAAAACCCGTACGTTAGTACCGTCGATGGGCCGGGGCGGGGAATCGACGAGATGTCATAACGCCCTGTTCACTCCGGTGATGGGGTAAACAGGGCGTACCGTCCGAACAAGGACAGGTTATAAATCCGGCCCGGCAGGCACGACGATCTCGATGCGTGCCCCCTGCCCCGGAGCGCTATCGACCGTCACGTTGCCCCCGACAAGATTCACGCGTTCTTGCAGCGCGCCGAGGCCGATCCCGCTCGCGTCGCTGTTGTCGAGCCGCAGCTGGCCCGTCGCAAACCCACGCCCGTCGTCTTCGACGATGGCGGCGATGTCCTGGCCCGCCATGTCGAGCGTCACCGTGACGGCGCTCGCGGCGCTGTGATCGCGCGCGTTCTGGATAAGGGCCTGAATACCGCGAAACAGCAGGACTTCCCGGTAGTGTTCGATGCGCCGCTCGCGCCCGACGAGGTTGAAGGTCGTCTCGATCCCGGTTTTGTCGGTGAACGCCTCCAGATAGCGTTTCAGGGTCGGGACCAGCCCCAGATCGGTCAGCATCATCGGGCGGAGATCGAAGATGAAGCTCCGCACCCGCTGGAAGGCGTCGTTCGCGGCCTGCTTGAGGTTGTTAAGCTCGTCGTGCGCCTTTTCCGGGTCCTTGTCGAACAGCTTCTGGACGATCTCAGCTTGAAGAATGAAGTTGGTCAGGGAATGGGCGGGGCCGTCGTGCATCAGGCGGGCCAGCCGCTCGCTTTGTTCTTCCTGCGCGTCGATCACACGGATAAGCATCTCGCGCGCATTGAACTGCTCGCCATCCGCCGCGCTGTCATCGACACGGTTCAGCGCATCGATCAACCGCTGGAGAACACCAGCCTGATGCTTGCCGTCCGTCTCCTCAGCCTGAAGACGCTCAAGCTGGGCGCGGGTGGTCAGCAAGCGCTGCTGAACGTCTAGCGACTCGGAATACGTCTCGCGGATTTTCAGGCGAGGCACCTGATCGAGCGAGGCCTCAATCCGGCGGATCTCGCCGATCAGCTTGGCGTTGCGCTGCGCAAGCTGTTCCACCTGGCCGCGAGACGTACTGATCTTGTTGCTGATGTCCCGCAGCTCGGCGTTCTGTTGCTCGAGTTCACTGCGGGCGATATCAAGCGCTTCGGCGCGCCCGGTTTTCGCCCTCTCGGCGTCGCGATCCATGATATACTACCTGTTTCCACCCAGAGCGTTATCCAGAGTACGAAAGCGGCCCGAAAAGGGTCGCTTCGCCGCCGCAAATCGGCTGGCTTCTCCCGTCAGCCCTC
>CAZWUX010000411.1:0-3829 GCA_964637665.1 uncultured Anaerolineae bacterium | reverse complement strand
TCATCGTGTACCTGCCCCGCGAAGGGTGCGCCCGGCTGGGGCCGGGCCTCGATTCTTCCCTGGGACTATCTTACATGATCGGGTCGTGCGGCGCACGGAAAGCGCCGATCCCGCGGGGCGTTTCTGAAACAAATCTGAAAGTTTGATCCGGCCCTGAAACATGGTATGGTAACCGGGGTCACCGATCTGTATCCCCACACTTCTATCTGCCGGGAGGAAAGTCCCTTGACATCACCCCTGACCATAGGAAAGATGCGCGGCATCCAGCAGGCCGCGTTTGACGACGGCCTGTTCTCCATTCTCGCTATCGACCATCGCGGGCCGGACCTCGGCCTACCCGATGACGGCTACGAGGCCATCCGCGACTTCAAGCTGAGCGTCGTCCGGCCCCTCATCCCGCACGCCAGCGCGGTCCTGCTCGACCCGGTCTACAGCGCCGCCGAAGCCATCGCAGGCGGGGTCCTGCCGGGGCGCATGGGTCTGCTCGTCGAACTCGAAGCGCACGGCTACACCCACGAGCCGGAAACCCGCACCTGCCGGGTGCTTTCCGGCTGGTCGCTGGAGAAGATCAAGCGGATGGGCGCGTCGATGGCGAAGCTCTACTTCAACTACCACCCCGACGCCGGGGAGGAGACCGAGCAGCAGGAGGCGTTCGTCGCCGGGCTGGTCGAGCAGGCCCGCGAGGCCGACCTGCCGCTGATCGTCGAGCCGATCTGCTTCTCGCTCGATCCTGACGCGCCGAAAGGCTCCGCCGCCTTCGCCGAGCAGCGCCCCGGCATCGTGATCGAGTCGGTGCGGCGCGTCGGCGCGCTTGGCCCGGACATGCTCAAGGTCGAGTTTCCGCACGACGCCGCCCACGTCGACGACGAATCCGCGTGGGCCGAGTCCTGCGCCGCGCTCGACGAGGCGTCACTCGTGCCCTGGCTGCTCCTGTCGGCGGGCGTCGACTACGACACGTTCCGCCGCCAGCTTCGTGTCGCCTGCGAGGCGGGGGCCAGCGGCCACGTCACCGGGCGGGCCATCTGGAAGGAAGCGGGCGGCCTCACCGGCACGGAGCGCGAGACCTTCCTCGACGAGACGGCGGCGGCCCGTCTGGCGGAGCTGACGGGTATCGTCCGCGAATACGGGCGGCCCTGGACGGAGCGCTGCCCGGACCTCGCCGCCGGGGTCGCCGAGGGCTGGTACGAGGCTTACTGATGGACGAGCGCAGCACGTTTCTATGCGTCACCCCCAACCCCGTCGTCGACACGGCGATGTATATCGACGCCTTCCGCCCCGTCTACCGCACCGACGCCGAGCGCATCACCCACACGGCAGGCGGTAAGGGGAATAACGTCGCGCGCGTGCTGGTCGGGATGGGGCATCACGCGACCGCCCTGACCGCGCTCGGCGGGGCCAGCGGTCGGCACGTCGCCGACCTGCTCGCCGGAGACGGGATCGCCGTCGCGGGCGCGGAGGTTTCCGGCGACACGCGCATCACCGTCACCCTCTTCGACCGGCACGGCGAGCAGCGCGGCTATTTCGCGCCGAACGCGCCCTTCACCCCGGCGGACGCCGACGCGATGCGCGCGGCGTTCTACGCGGCGCTCGACACGGCGCGGGCGGTGTGCCTGTGCGGCAGCTCGCCGGGGCCGGAGGCGGACCCGCTCTACCCGGAATTTTTACACGCCGCCGCCAGAAAGGGCATCCCAACCCTGCTGGACACCTACGGGGAGTCCCTGCGGCTGGGGCTGGACGCTGCGCCGACCATCGTCAAAATCAACCAGAAGGAGGCCGCCGATCTGCTGGGCCGCAGCCTCGCGACGCGCGATGAGCAGCTTGCCGCGCTGTCGGAGTTGTGCGGGCGGGCGGGCCGCTGGGCGGCGCTGACGCTCGGCGCGGAGGGCGCGCTGTTCGCGGACAGGGAGACGGGGGGCAGGTGGATGGCCGCGCCGCCGCCCGTCGAGGCCGTGAACCCCATCGGGTCGGGCGATGCGATGACGGCGGGCCTGCTCGCCGCGCTGGTGGACGGCAAACCACCGGAGGCGGCTTTCAAGCAGGGGATGGCAGCCGCCGCAGCCAACGCCCGGACCTGGGAGGCGGGGCGCATCACCGGGGCGCAGATCGAGGCCCTGCTGGATCGGGTCCCTATCGAGCGGCTGGCGCAGGCGTAAAAAGCAAAAAAACGGGGGCCGCGCTGGCCCCCGTTTGTCTGTATCGCCGCCGGCGGCTACTGCCAGTTGCGCAGCAGCTTCTCGGTTTCCTCGGCGTGAGTCGTCTCGTCGTTCACGATGTCCTCAAGCTGGACGACGAGGCCCTTGTCGCCGTATTCGTCGGCCTGCTCGACGCGTCTGGTGTAATCCGCGATGGCCTGCCGCTCGGCCTTCAGGATGGCTTCTAACATCTCGTGCGGGGTGCTGGCCTCCGGCACGGCGCGCGGCTTGGTGATCGGGACGCCGCCCAGCGCCGCGACCTTGTCGGCTAAGAACTGGGCGTGGCCCAGCTCATCCGTGATCTCGGTCTGCATGAAGTCGACGAGCTGCGGGCGGTAGGGGCCTGTCACCTTCGACGAGTACGTCAAGTACTGGATGACGGCCTGAAGCTCGCCCGCAAGGTCTCCATTCAGGGCGTCGATCAATGTCTGCTTGTCCATGATTCTCCTTCTAGCTCTGGGTTATTGAGAAATAGTAGGAAGCCCTTGCCCCCGTTTGAGGGAGAACAAAGCCTTCGCTTTTTTAAAGGAAGCCCGGCAGGCTCCCCTCCGTCCGACCCCGAAACCTGCGGGGGCGGAGGAGCTTACCTCACGTAGAGAGGGCGTCATTTTCGACGCCTTTTTCGTTTTCCCCGTCAGCAAAGGTCCACTATTTATCTTATCATTATTGGGGGGTAAATTGCACCCTGCTCGTGCTGCTGGTTCCCTCCGGCCCGGCCCCTCCGAATCGCCGTTTTACGGCCATGATCAAAAAACCCGCGTTTCAGGGTATCATAGGGATAGAGACACCGTGCATCTTTTCGCACGGATTATCCGTTTTTGGCCCCTGACGCCCGACAAGGAGGGCGAGACATGCCCAGACCCATACTGGAACAGAAATTACAGGCGCTCACGGACGACATGCTGGTGCTGGGCAGCATGGTCGAGAAGGCGATCTGTGAATCCGTCGAGGTGCTGCGCGATCAGGACCTCGAAGCTGCGCGGCGGCTCATCGCCAACGACCGCGAGATCAACCAGAAGCGGTTCGAGACCGAGGAAAAGGCGCTCGTGCTCGTCGCCACCCAGCAGCCGGTCGCCAGCGACCTGCGGACCATCGCCGCCGTGCTGGAGATCACGACCGAGCTGGAGCGGATGGGCGATTACGCCAAAGGCATCGCCAAAATCTGCCTGATGATCGGCGAGGAAAAGCTGATCAAGCCCCTGATCGACATCCCCCGCATGGCCGAGAAGGTCTGCGACATGATCCACCGGGCGCTCGACGCGTTTGTGCGGCGGGACCTCAAGCTCGCGCGCGCGCTGCCCGCCGAAGATGATATGGTCGACGCGCTCTACAACCAGGTGTACCGCGAACTGCTGACGATCATGATGGGCGACCCGAAGACCATCGATCAGGCGTCTTACCTGCTGTGGGCCGCGCACAATCTGGAGCGCACCGCCGACCGCGTCGTCAACCTCTGCGAGCGGACGGTGTTCACCATCACCGGGGAGTTCGACGAGTTCGACTCGGAGGACAGCCTCGACGTTGGCCCGGCGGGCATCCGGTAGGCGGAGAGGGCGCAACAACTTTTCAGGCTGCAAATGAACGATTAGTTGTCAGGTGTTTTCAAACCAGAACCCCCACTGCCCTTTGAGCAGTGG
>CAZWUX010000410.1:0-3897 GCA_964637665.1 uncultured Anaerolineae bacterium | reverse complement strand
GATGTTGTCCAACGGGACCTCGTCGGGGGAGAAAAAGACGGCGCGCTCGGCGTCGTCGTGCGCTTGAAGCGCCCCGCCGATCCGTTCGCCCTCGAACAGGATCACGATGCTGGCCGGGCTTTCGCCGCGCGCGTCAGGCCCCAGCACGTCGATCAGCCGAGTGATGGCGACCTCCAGCCCGGTCTCCTCCGCGACCTCGCGGCGGGCGGCCTCGCGCGGGTCCTCGCCGTAGTCGATGTACCCGGCGGGCAGCGCCCATTTGCCGCTCTGGGGATCGACCGCGCGCTTGACCATCAGAACCCGCCCATTCTCCGTCACCAGCACGACCGCCGCCACCTTCGGATCGCGGAAATGCACGAATCCGCAGGACTCGCACACGCGGCGGACCCTGCCGTATTTGAACGCGTCGATCAGGGGATGCCCGCAGCGCGGGCAGTAGTTCATCGCAGTGGGTTCGGCCACCGATCAGCGCCGCCGCGTCGTGGCGAGCAGCCACACGCCCAGCACAGCGACGATCACCACCAGCACGGCGACGACCACGATCAGGACGGTCAGCGCGAGCGGCAGCGGGGAGATCGCGGCAGGGGCCGACGTGGGGGCTGCGGTCGGCTGGGCGGGCTGGACGGCAGGGGCGGTCGGGGCCTCAGCCCCGGCAGCGTTCTCCCCGGTATCGACCTCCGCAGCGCGCTCGGCCTCAGAAGGGGCCGCCGTCGGTTCGACGCCGCCCGCCCCGGCGGCAGCGGGTGTGCCGGTGGGGGCCGGTAGCGGGGTCGGGAGGCCGCCGCCCACGCCAGCACCGAGCGTGGAAGTGGGTGTCGCCGCCGACTCGATGGCCTCGGCAGCCGCCGGTTCCTCGGCTGCGGGGGCCGCTTCCCCTGCCTCCTCCGCCTCCTCGGCGACGGCATCCGCCGCTTCGGGGGGAGCGGCTTCTTCTTCGGCCATCGCCTCGCCCTCCGGGGCCTCGGCGGCCTCCTCCTGTGCGCCGAACGTCTCCGGCTCGGCTTCGGCAGCCTCTTCGTCGGCGGGTGGAGAGGGCATCTCGGCCATCCCGGCGGCGGCTTCCTCGGCGGGGGCGGCTTGCTCCTCAGAGGGGGCCTGCATCATCGAAGGTTCTTCCGCCGCAGATTCTTCCATCGCGACTTGAAGTGGAGCGCCTCCCCGCTGGTTGAGCACCAGCACGCCGACGCACACCAGCGCGGCGACGAGGGCCGCGACGGCGGGGGCGAACACGGCCACGGGGGGCAGGCCCAGGCGCTCCCACAGGGAGCGGGGCGCGGGCGCGCCGTAAACCGCCGGGTCGAGTGTGAAATTGCGGGGCAGAGGCACGGGATCGGCCATGCCAAGCAGGGCTTTCGTCTGCCGGAACGAGGCAAGCTCGGCCCGCAGCGCCGGGGAGGCATCGAGCCGACGCTCGAACGCCGCACGCTCGCCGGCGGAAAGCTCGCCGTCGAGGTAGGCGTTCAGCTCAATTAGATCGCGCTCGTTCAGTGGCGTGGACATAACCCGTTACCGTTTAATCGTTCACATTCGTTACCCGGCGTGCATTTTCTCTGGTCGTTGTCTCTCTTATCCCTCACCAGTTAGACGGTATTCGGCGGGCAAAAGTTCCGTGAAGCCCTGCAAACAGTCGCGCAGCTTGCTGCGCGCACGGCTCAATCGTGATTTTACCGTGCCGAGCGCGGCGTCGACGCTTTCGGCGATCTCCTCGTAGCTGAAGCCCTCCACGTCGCACAGCACGGCGACCGCCCGCTGATCCTCCGGCAAATCCTGAAGGCAGTCGAGAATGGCGGCCTGAAGGTCCATGCGCTGGGCGTAGGCTTCGGGGTTTTCGGTGTGGGTGATGAAGGAGCCGTCGGGGTCGGGGGACTCATCCTCGACGTAAAGCGCGTCGAGCGAGGCTTTAGGGCGGCGCTTGCGGCGGCGAAGCTCGTCGTAGCACTGGTTGGTGACGATGCGCATCAGCCACGCCTTGAACGAGCCGCCGCGAAAGCGGCTCAGCGCGCGGTAGGCGGATATAAACGCCTCCTGCGTCGCGTCGGCAGCCGAATCGCCGTCGCCCATGATGCGATAGGCGACGCCGTAGGCCATCTGCTGGTAGTGGAGCACCAGCGTATTGTAGGCGTTGACATCGCCGTCCGCCGCCTGTGTGATGAGGGCTGCTTCGTCCATCCGTGAGTCGAATCCGTGCCGTAACCTGTACGGGTATGGGCGCGGCCAATCCCGCGCCGGGATCGTGCGGCTATTTTATCAGAAACTAATGGCGGGGCACACCGGATCAGGGTTATACTTGGGCCGAATAGTCCATTGTGCAGTTTTGCCAAATGGACTGTTCACAACAAGCCGGAGTGTTGGAACTGGCAGACAAGATCGACTCAAACTCGATTGCCTTCGGGCGTGTGGGTTCGAATCCCACCTCCGGCACTGCCGGGGCCGGATAGGGACCTCCCTTATCCGGCCTTTTATCTTTTCCAGGCCAACGCTGTTAGAATAACCCCATGCACGCTCACCACACCCTCCATTTTGCCCGCACACACCGCTTACCTCGCACGCGCGGGGAGTCCGCCTGATGCGCCGGGCGCTGCTCGTGTTTCTCATCGGGCTGGGGATCGGCATGCTGGGCGGCGTCGTGTTCGGCTGGTTCAGGCCCATCGGAGACACGACGGCGGGGTTCGAGACGCTGCACCCCGACTATAAGGCCGATTACACGGTGATGGTCGGTGCGTCGTACGCCATGAACGGTGATTGGGACCTCGCGCAGCAGCGGTTGGGCCGCCTCGAGGAGCCGGACCCGGCGGCGTACGTCGTCGTGCTGGCAGAGCAGTACATCGCGGAGGGCCGCAACCCGACCGACATCCGCAACCTCGTGCGGATGGCCGCCCACTTCGGTTATACGACTGCGCCGATGCAGCCTTACCTCCCGGCGGCCACCAGCGGGGGGGATTCCTGAGCATGTCGCAGTCCCGCCCGCGCTTCCCGCTGCTCGCGCTGATCATCGGTCTGCTGGCCGGGCTGGCCGCCGGGCTGTTTTACGCCTGGTTCGTCAATCCGGTGAACTTCGTCAACATCAGCCCCGATCAACTGCGGGTGGAGGATCAGCGGGAGTATGTTCTGCTGGTGGCGGAGGCATACATGCAGGACAATGACCTCGAACACGCGCAGGACCGGCTTCGGCGGTTGGGGATGCGTGACCCGGTGGCGTGGGTGGCGCTGCTCGCCGACGATGCGCTGCTCACAGGGGCACCAGCCGACCGGGTCAGGGCGCTGACGACGCTGGCCGAGGCGCTGGGGGCAGAGCCGATGGCGGCGGAGGTGTTCTCCGGCACGTCGGCGCCGACATCGCGGCCCGCAGCCCCGGCGGAGCCATCCCCGACGTTCGAGGGCATGCCCAGCCCAACTTTAGAGGGGGCCAGCGTGACGGCATCGCCCGCTCCTACGGCGGGCGTGCCAACCGCCACCCCCGACCTCTTCCCGGAGGCGGACCTCAGCCTGAGCGCGCGCGAAATCCTCTGTGAAGATGACATTCCGGGCGGCCAGATTCAGGTGTGGGCCTTCGATGGAGCCGGGCGAGGCATCCCGGCGATCGAAATCCGCGTGGCGTGGGAGGGTGGGGAGGAGACGTTCTTCACGGGCCTGAAGCCCGCCATCAGCCCCGGTTATGCGGACTTCCAGATGGAGGCTGGCCGCGATTACACCGTCACGCTGGTGGGGCTGGCGGAGCCGGTCGTCGGCATCGAGAGCGCGGCCTGCACGACGCCGTCCGGGGACACGACCATCCCCACCTACAGGCTGACGTTCATCCCCGCCGAGCCGCTGGAGGACGAGGAGGGGCCGGGGGAAGGCGGCTAAGTAGCCCCAACAAAGTTTCTTATGAAAAAGGGGCTACTGACAAGGAACGAG
>CAZWUX010000409.1:0-3898 GCA_964637665.1 uncultured Anaerolineae bacterium | reverse complement strand
GAGCAGGGACTTGCAGTTGTTTCGGAGTGGACCACGATCTTTGAGCAGGCGTGGTATCTGCGCGGGTTTGAGCAGTTGATGATGGATTTTTACGACCATCCCAGGCTGGCGGAGGCGATCCTCGAACGGGTGACAGATATCGCGTGTTTTGTTGCCAGACGCTTTGCAGAGGCAGGAGTTGACCTCGTGCGCACAGGTGACGACATCGGCACCCAGAAAGGGATGTTGATGAGTCCGAAGATGTGGCGCAAATGGATCAAGCCAAGACTCAAGCGCCTGATTGACGAAGTGAAATACGCCAATCCGGAAGCCGTTTTGCTTTATGACAGTGATGGCAATTTTGATCGGGTGATTCCGGAATTAATCGAGCTTGGCATTGATGTGCTGTGCCCCCTCCAGCCGGAATGCAACGATCTGGCACGATTGAAGAAGGAATATGGTGAGGACCTGGCCTTTTGGGGCGGGCTGGGCGTGCAGAGCACGATTCCGTTTGGCAGCCCGGAAGATGTGCGACGAGAAGTGAAGGACCGTATGCAGACGGTGGGCAAGGGGGGCGGTTACGTGATCGCGCCCAGCCACGTCATTCCCCCGGAGGCCCCGTGGGAGAATATCACAACGATGTTTGAGGCCGTCGAAGAATTCGGCGGTTACATTTGAGGTACCATGTCTGACGAACTCATCACCCCTGATCTCGGAAAGATCGATCGCGCTAAACAGCGTATCCGTGATGTATGGTCTTACCATCCGGTCGATCACATCCCGGTTTTCATTCGCATCAGCGGTAGGCTGGGCCACACTCGCCGCGCCATCATCGAGAACGACGAGCTTCAATACCAGGTCAACCGGGACAACCTCATCCGCAGCCTGCGCACCCTGCCCGACGACTACGTCCCTTACGCCCGCGTCTGGTTCGGCTACATGACCATCGCAAGCATGTTCGGTGCGCCCGTGCACTGGAGCGATGATCCGGAACAGTCTCCGGGGGTGGCCCAGCCGTTAATTACGGATATGTCGCAGGTCTATGGTTTGGAAAAGCCCAGCGCCACGCACGATGGCTTGATGCCTCATAACCTGCGCGTGCAGCGCATGTTCGCCGAACGGTTTCCGGGGTGGGTGCATCTAACGGGGTTTGATTTGGGCGGCCCGCTTAACAGCGCGCGCGATCTGGTCGAGGACACCCTGTTCTATCTGGCGATGATTAAACAACCAGATGAGGTGCATCACCTGCTTGATTTACTTACGGAGGTACAGATCGAATGTTGTGCCGCTACGATCGAATCCTCCGGCGGTCTGGAGCGTATGACGTGTATTGATATGGCGCAGATTTGGGCTCCTGAGGGACACAAAGGGTTTGTGAGTGACGACGTTTGTGCGACGGTCAGCCCGACGATGTTTGAGACGTTCAGCAAGCCCTACAACAATCGCATCTTCAGACGCTGGCCCGGCGGTCTGATGCACAACTGCGGGCCGAATCCCGCCGCCGATCACTATCTCAACCATACTCCCCCGATCAACGGCATCAACTGCTCGTACAAATACACGCGTGAGGACTTCCCTGCGCTGCGCGAGGCTTTCGCCGGGCGTGGCATCGTGCAGGTTATGTTTGACAACGGCGAATCAGCAGAGGAGATGCTTGACGGTTTCCGCGAGATGATGGAGACGCTTGCGCCGGACACCGTTGGTGTGCCGATGCCTATCGTCAACGATGACTGGGGCGATGCGGAAATAACCGACCTGTACGAAGCGATGCGCGAGATTGGCCGGGAATACGCTGCCAACATGCGCTGGAAGGCGGAAGGCGGAAGCGTATGAGCGTCTTGAGCCGCGACCGCAACTACGGCTGCCGGGTTAACGACGAATACATCTACCGCGATATGCGTGTGCTGGTCATGGAAAACGATCTGCTAAGGGTCGGTCTGCTGCTTGATAAGGGTACGACGATTTACGAACTGCTTTATAAGCCGCTCGACGTTGATTTCATGTTTCTAAACAATCAGGGGGTCCGCAGCCCTGACCGCCTGCCAACCAGTGCTCATTCCTGGGGCTTTCTGACCGATTATTATGATGGCGGCTGGCACGAGCAATTGCCTAACGCGGGAGCTGCCAGCGATTATCAGGGCACCGAAGAAGGATTGCATGGCGAGGTCTGCCTGTTACCCTGGCGCTGGTCGATATTAGAGGATACTCCAGAGCGCATCCGTGTGAAATGCTGGGTTAGAACGTATCGGATGCCCCTGCTGCTGGAGAAAACACTGACCATGGAGCGCGGCAGCGCCGTGCTGCTGATGGACGAACAGGTTACCAATGAGAGCCAGGTGCCTGTCGAATTCATGTGGGGCCATCACCCGACACTGGGTGAGGCGTTTCTGAACGAACACTGTGTAATCGACCTGCCTCCCTGTGAGGGGTTAACGCTTCCGGCGTGGACGGAGGATCAGTGGCTTGTGCCTGATGCCGAGTTCAAGTGGCCGCACGCCCCCGGTCGTGACGGGCAGGCGGTTGATTTGAGCCGCGTGCAGCCGCGAGACGCGCATCAAGAGGACGCCGCCTATTTATCCAACCTTGAGGGGGGCTGGTGGGCTGTGACGGATACCGTGCGCGAAGTTGGAATCGGGCAGGCGTGGCCGCTTGACGTTTTCCCGTACGCCATCCTGTGGGCAGTGTATGGCGGCTCGCCGGGTTATCCCTGGTACCGGCAGAATTACTGCCTCGCCATCGAGCCGCAGAGCAGCATACCGGAAGGTCTGGCATCGGCGGCTGCTTCTGGCACAACTCTGAAGTTGGAGGGCGGCGAGTCGCTCTCTTTAACGCTGGCTACCGTTGTATATGAAGGACTCAGCCGCGTGCAGCGCATCACGCCGGATGGTCTCGTCACATCAGCGTGAACGTACCAACCTGAACCTGCTCCCAAACATTCATGCACTTCGAAAGGACCCGATCATGACGGAGTTGACCGCTCGCGAACGACTGTTACGGACGCTGAACTACGAAGAGGCTGACCACATCCCGTGCTGCTTCATGAGTTTTTCGGCACTCCGTAACCGTCTGGGCGATGACATGTACGAGCTTTCTAAAGCCGAGCTTGAGATGGGGCTGGACTCGATGCTGTTCCTCCCCTATCTGTCACGCCGAGAGCGATCCGACCACCCGGACCTGCGCGGGCTGCCCATCCACTATCATCCAGATGTGAAGGTCAATGAATGGCGGGAGGAGGTGGCTGACGATCATGATATCCTGTACAAAGAATACATTACGCCAGCCGGGAAGCTCGAAACCAGCGTGCGACTCTCCGACGATTGGACGCACCACGACCACATCCCGTTCATTGATGACTACCAGATACCCCGCCAGTTCAAACCACTGATCACCAAACAGGAAGAACTCGACGCTTTACAATATTTGCTCCAACCACCGACGGACGAAGACAGGGCATGGTATGCAAAGGAGGCCGAAAAAGCACACGACTTTGTGGATGAACACGGCTCGCTGCTGGTCGGGGGCTGGGGTGTCAGCATGGACATGGCAAACTGGCTGTGCGGCATGGAGGAGCTCATGCTGCACACGCTTGACAGCCCCGAGTTCGTCGAAGAGCTATTGGAGATGATCCACCAGTGGAACATGGCCCGCATGGAAGTGGTGCTTTCCGGTGACGTTGACCTTTTCATCCGCCGGGCGTGGTATGAAGGCGTTGATTTCGTAGTGCCGAACTTTTACAGAGACAGGATCCTCCCCCGCCTTAAACGGGAAGTGAACCTCGCACACGAGCACGGCGCTAAGTTCGGCTACATCTGCTCCAGCGGTACCAAACCGATGCTCGACTATCACAAAGAGGCGGGCTTCGACGTGCTGATCGGCGTTGATCCGGTGCAGGGCACACACACGGATATGCCGCTGATGA
>CAZWUX010000408.1:0-3903 GCA_964637665.1 uncultured Anaerolineae bacterium | reverse complement strand
CTATATAGGTTCGCCGCCTGAAAAGACGGAGAGCTTTCCCCGCCGGGTCGAGGCGGCTTTTCCGCAGGAGTGCGCCACCGGCAAGGAGCAGGTTCTATGGGTGGCGGTCATGCTGCCGGAGGCCGAGTCCCCGTTCTCGTCGGGGTCTCAGCATCTCGACGCGAGCGACGTGAATGTTCCGATGCCTGTGGATGCCGCCGGGGACGTGAAGCCCGCTGACATCGAGGTTTCTGTGACGGCGACAGGCTTCCGGATCGAGGGTGAGCATACTAAGCTCCTGACCGTATGGCCCGATGGCCGTACGGCGAAGCGCTGGTTCCAGTTGGAGCCGGAGGCCGCCGGGGAGCAGTCCATCCGGGTTGAGCTGAGCATGGGTGGGCGTTTGCTCGACGAACTGAGCCTGTCGACCCGCGTATTTGCGCCCGAAGAACGCCCGGCGAGGGGGCTGAATCTGTCACTCTCGGTGGCAATTTTCAGCCTTTCGCTGAGCTTTGCAGCCGGAGGGTGAAGCCAATGGATGGCGACTATCTGAATTTTGACCTGCTGTTCTCCCGCGCCGCTGGTGGCGCTTATGCGGCGCGCATCCTGCATTCGCCCGGCGGCGAGGCGCAGTCGACCTTCTCATTGCCCTTCGACGAGGTTGCCCTCGACGCGCTACTGGCGAGGCTGCGGATTCCGCGCGGCGACGCATCGGACATCGAGGCTGCGCGGTCATTTGGCCGTGATCTGTTTGACGCCGTGTTCGATGCCCGGATGTTCGGCTGCCTGCGTGCCAGCCTCGTCGAGGCCGAGGCGCAAAATACCGGGCTGCGGCTGCGCCTCCGCTTCGATGACAGTGCGGCGAATCTGGGCCGTCTGCCCTGGGAGCTTCTTTACGACGCCGCGCTGGAGCGCTTCATCGCCCTGTCGACCCGGACGCCGATTGTACGTTATCTCGAACTGCCTGAGGCTGGCGATCCGCTGGCCGTCGGGCCGCCGCTGACGGTGCTGGTCGTCATCGCCGATCCGGGCGATCTGGCCCCGCTCGACGTTGAACATGAGTGGTTGGTCATCACGGAGTCGCTTCGCCCACTGGCGGAGGCGGGTCGGGTGCGGGTCGAGCGGCTGGATACGGCCACGCTGCCCGCCCTTCAAGATAAGCTACGCGATGTGGACATCAACGTGCTGCATTTCATCGGTCACGGCGAGTTCGACGCGGAAACGGGCGGGTCGCTTTACTTTGAAGGGGAGGGCGACAAGAGCCAGCCTGTGCTTGGCAAGAAGCTGGGCGTCCTGCTTCACGATCACCGGTCGCTGCGGCTGGCGGTGTTGAACACCTGCGAGGGTGGGGCGGCTGACGAGGTTAACCAGTTCGCGGGTGTGGCGCAGCGCCTCGTGCAGGAGGGGATGCCCGCCGTCGTCGCGATGCAGTTCAAGGTGACGGATCGCGCCGCGATTGCGCTGGCCCGCACCTTCTACGGCGCGCTGGCGGACAGCTACCCGGTCGATGCTGCACTTGCCGAGGCGCGCAAAGCCGTCTATCTGGGCGGCATTACCGTCGAGTGGGCCACGCCCGTGCTCTACATGCGCGCGCCGCAGGGGCGTGTTTTCGCGCGCCCGCCTGCGGACGATGCCAGCGCGGGGTCTGCGCCTGATGCGCCTCCCCGTCTGCATCTTGAGGGCGTGCATGTGGCGGGCGATCTCGTCAGCGGTGATAAGGTGATCGGCGGCGATGAGGTTCACGGCGACAAAATCACAGTTGGCGACATCTCTGGCTCCGTCGGCGCGATTGGCAGCGGCGCGTCGGTTCATGCCGACCGGGTGACGGTCATCCACCCGTTCGACCAGACGCGCGCGGCCCTCCGCGAGATGCCGCTCCCCCCGGCGGCGAAAGAGCAGGCCGGACAGGCGCTCGATCGCATCGAGCAGGAGGCCCGCCGCGAAAAGCCCGACGTGGATCAACTGGACCGGTGGCTCGACGTGCTGGAGAGCATCGCCCCGGACACTATCGAGATGCTGATCAACGCGCTGCTCAACCCCGGCGCCGCCGTCGGGGGCGCGGTCCGGGTCGCCGTCAAGACATGGCGACGCGCCCGCGGCGGGTAGGAAAGACCATTTCGAGGGTTGAGGGGCTGTGGTATAATTTGACTCCCGGCTGCACAAGCGGCGGGGGCAGGCTAATGATTATATACGGTTGGCGATTACGAAAATTGGATTTCGACGCAAGGGACCGTATGCGGCGCCTCGGCGCTGCATTTTACAATCTCCGGTGAGGTCAGAAACATATGTCCGGTCATAGCAAATGGTCGACTATTAAGCGCAAAAAGGCGGCGAATGACGCGAAGCGCGGCAAGATGTTCACACGCCTCTCGCGCGAGATCACCATCGCAGCCCGCGAAGGCGGCGATCCAGAGATGAACTTCTCACTGCGGCTGGCGATCGACCGCGCAAAAGAAGCGAACATGCCGAAGGACAACATCGAGCGCGCCGTCAAGCGCGGCACGGGCGAGCTGAAGGATCAGGAAGAGTTCGTCGAGATCATTTACGAAGCCTATGCTCCGCACGGCGTCGCCCTGTTGGTCGAGGTTGCGACCGACAATCGTAACCGCACGCTCGCCGCGCTGAAACATGCGTTGACGCATGTAGGCGGCAGCATGGCGGAACCCGGCTCGGTGAGCTGGCAGTTCGAGCAGAAGGGATATATCACCGTCCCCGCTGGCAGCCACGAGTACGACGATGTTTTCATGGTGGCGGCGGAGGCGGGCGCGGAAGATGTCGTTGACGACGCAGAGTTGATCGAAGTCTTCACGCCACGCGATGAACTGCACGAGGTGCTGGATGCGCTGAAGGGTGCAGGCATCAAGGTCGGCGAGGCCCGGCTCGACTGGGTTCCCAAGACGAGTCTGGACCTTCCGCCGGATAACGCCGTCAAGGTGATGAACCTCATCGAAGGCATCGAGGACCTCGACGATACGCAGACCGTCTACTCAAATCTGAACGTGACCGACGAGTTGATGGCGTCGTTCGAGGCAGCAGGCTAGATCGCAGCCCTCGCAGGGCAGGTTTGAGCGGGGCGGAGGCGAAGTGCCGTCCGCCCTGTTCCATGTAAGGTGAGACTGCACGTTTGGGGGTAAGGAGCAGGGATGCTCGTGCTGGGGATCGACCCCGGAATTGCCATTACGGGGTATGGGCTGGTTCGTGAGAGCGACGGCGGCGACGCGGAGATGGTCGCCTACGGCGCGATCAACACGCCCGCAGGCGACGAGCTCCCCGCGCGTCTCCAGCAGGTGTACCGCGAGGTTCGCGCCGTCGTCGAGCAGTACAAGCCGGAGAGCGCGGCGATTGAGAAGCTGCTTTTTGGTAAGAATGTCACGACCGCGATGGCCGTCGGTCAGGCGCGCGGTGTGACGGTCCTCGCGCTGGCTGACTGTCACATACCGATGGCGGAGTATACACCCGCGTCAATTAAGCAGGCGGTGGCAGGATACGGCAACGCGTCAAAATCGCAGATGCAGGACATGGTGCGTCGGCTGCTCGACCTGGACGAGATTCCCCGTCCCGACGACGCGGCGGACGCGCTGGCGGTTGCCATTACCCACCTGCACAGCACGCGCTACCAGCAGTTGTACGATGCTCAGTGAAGTGATCAGGCCGCTGCCCGGCCCCTGAGATACGTTCGTCCGGGTAGATTTGCAGTTCGAGAAGAGGATCATGGCAGAGGATAGATCGTTTAACTACGGTGGGCAGGCCGTCATCGAGGGCGTGATGATGCGCGGCAGCCGTCACGTCGCCGTCGCCGTGCGCGACCCTGAAGGCGAGATCGTGATTCACGAGGAGCCGATCAACTCGTCGCTCTACAACGGCTTCTGGAGCAAGGTGCCGTTCGTGCGCGGGCTGGGCCTGCTGTGGGATTCGCTGGGGCTG
>CAZWUX010000407.1:0-3937 GCA_964637665.1 uncultured Anaerolineae bacterium | reverse complement strand
CTCGGTAACAGACGGCGCGATCATCTCCCGTGAGTTCGGCGTGCAGCCCACAGGCGAATAAGCACATCGCCACTGACCGGAAAGAACGGCTGCGCCAAACCGGGTGGGTCATCCACCCAACTCCCTACCCCCCGACCATCCGCGCGTGGCTGATAGACGCATCGACGCGCGGCCTGCCGACCGTCGCATTCCGCGCCGACCCCCGCCATCCGGCCAGGAGCGCGTCATTCCCCTGACTCCCGGTTTGACCACACAGCTTCTCCGCGCGTATGATAGAGCCACCGACCATCCGAGCGGGGAGGGATCGCCATCGCAGAGCCAGCTTATTCCGCCGAGTACCGCCACTCGTGGGCGCTCGTCGTCGGCATCGACCAGTACAAAGACCCCGACCTGCCGCCGCTGGGCACGGGCGTCAAGGGCGCGCGGGCCGTCGCGCAGGTGCTTCAGGACGACCTCGATTTCGACGCGGAGCGTATCATCCTGCTCGAAAATGAGGCGGCCACCCAGCGCGCGATCCGGCGCGCGTTCGTCGATCCGCTGGGGCGTGAGGAGAAGGTCGGGCCGGATGACCGGGTGCTGGTCTACTTCGGCGGGCACGGCCTGACCTACGACACCGCCGAGGGCGAGATCGGCTGCATCGCGCCCTACGACATCGAGAAGGCGTACTGGGACACCGCCATCCCGATGGACGAACTCACGCGGCTCGCCAATCGCATCCACGCCAAGCACGTGCTGTTTTTGCTCGACGCCTGCTTCTCCGGGTTTGCCACCACCCGGCAGATTTCGACGGGCGTCCAGCGGCAGGTCGACGATTACCTGAGGCGGCCCGCGCGGCAGGTCATCACCGCCGGGATGCGCGATCAGCTTGCCGCCGACAGCTGGGGGCCGGGTGGACACGCGCTGTTCACCGGCTTCCTGCTCGAGGGGATGCGCGGGGCAGCGCCCACGCCCGGCGGCGTGCTGCGGGCGTTCCACCTCGCGGGCTACCTTCAGGACGAGGTCGCCGCGCACTCGCACTCGCTCCAGACGCCGCAGTACGCCGCGCTGATGGGCAGCCGGGGCGGCGATTTCGTGTTCAGCGTGCGGGACATCGTCGAGCTGCCGGAATGGCTGCTGGAGGTTGCGGAGAGCGAGGACGCGACGCAGCGCTTGATGGCGATCGGGGAGCTGCGCCCGCTGGCGCGATCCGACGACGCCGATCTGGCGGATATGGCGCTCGCGAGGCTGGCGGACATGGCGGAGAACGACCCGGACGAGGTCGTGCGCTCGTCCGCCGGGGCGGCGATCCGGGCGCAGATGCCCGGTACGACCGTCGCGCCCGTCGAGCGCGAGGAGCCGGTGGTCCCGGAGCCGGAAATCGAGCCAGAGGAAGCGTCTGAGCCCGCGAAGGGCGGATTCGATCTCACGGCATTCCTGACCCAACAGTGGCAGGGGCGTCCGCTGTGGAACTGGCTGGCGGGCGTGATCCTGCTGGTGGCGATCGCCGGCGTGGTGCTGGCTACGGGCAATCCGTTCGGGCCGCCCCCTACCCCGACGCCGATCCCCAGCGAGGACATCGAGACGGCGGTGACGGATTTCGACCGGGAGATGCGCTATCTGCTGGAGTCGGGGGACACGTCGCGCATCGCGGAGGAGGCGGCGGGCGAGGCGCTTCAGGACCGGCTCGACGCGGCGGACATCCTGCGGCGGTCGGGGAACTGCCACTGGTTGTACACGCACAAGGGCATCCGGTTCGACGAGGTCGGGATCGTCGAGGAGGGCAAGGCGCTGGTCGAGGCGCTGGTCAACCGGGATGGCACGGTCATCTGCGACGACGGCGAGCGCGATCAGTACGCGTTCGAGGGGCCTTACCCGGCGCTGTACGTCGTCGAATACCTGAAAAATGAGTGGATCGTGACGGACTACTGCCCGGTGAGCGACTGCCCGGAGGACGTGCTGAATCTGCGGGGGGAGTAGTCAGTTTTTCAGTGGATGGGGAATGAACCGCTCAGGGCCACAGGGTGAGGGCGTGTGCGTCTGCGAGGGTCGGCCCACCGAGGTTGCGATGCATCTACAGGGCCGCGCGGTGTTTTTCTACAATAATCTCCTTACCTAAAACTACCCAACTTCAATTACTATTTGATCTTTCCTTGAGGTCATTCCAAATAGTATCGACATTTATACGTTTACAATTACTATGCTTTTGACTACAATTTTAATAAAGAACGTTATAATAGGAAAGACAGCATGGCTAGCTCTGAAAGGCGTCAATTATCTCCTGAAGTAGTGACATTAGTTCATCACGTAGAACTACATAGGGCTGGGTGGCAAGATAAGACCCTACGTCAACTTATCCTTTCAGTTTTATGGTCAGCAGGAAAGCCTTTAGTTCAGAACGCTCTTTTTGATAGCCTTTTTAGGGAATACGATATACGTACTTCTCGCTCGCATATTCGAGAGATAATAGAAAAGCTAATTGAAGAGAACATACTTCTGAAGTTAGAGGATGGACGTTATAAGATTACAGAAGAATACACTAGGCAACTGCATCAACAATTCGACCAGACAAACCAGGTGAACGAAGAAGCAAAAGCGATATTTATTCAGTTAATCGACGAATATTGTCCCGAACTATCTGCCGAAGAAGTTTGGTTTAATTTCAATGACAGGTTTTTACTTCCGACTGTTCGCCAGATTGGTGCTCGTACATATGAATTGATTACGGGCAATTCAACGATTATTGACGAGGATCACCTCGCTCACTTCCTTGAGCTATTTCCTGAAAAGCATCATCTAAATTTGCGTAAAGCTATTGATGAATTCATGACGCACCCTAGTAGTGAAGTACGTTCCTATGTTCTTCGATATCTAAACGCTTATTTTTCTCTTGAGGCAACCAACTTACAAGAGGATACTTTAGCTGCTCTTAAGCATCCTGATGTGAAGCCAACTTTTGAATTATTTATTGATACAAACTTTATATTTTCTCTTCTGAAGTTACATGAAAATCCATCTAATGAAGCGGCACTGTTACTATCGGAACTTATAACTGATTTGCCTGGCCTGCCCCCGAGGTTTGTACCACTTGCTAAGTTAGACTCAATAGCACCGGAGCGGGTGATGACACCAGTATAGCCTCCGGGGCGGGTGGACGATAGCCGAGTGCGCTGTGCGGTCGTTGCGTGTTGTAATGGCACCTCCAATCCTCAATCAGAACTTGTGCCTCCTTCAAGGTGTAGAAAATCTCCCGGTCGAGCAGTTCATCCCGCATCTTGCCGTTGAAACTCTCGATGTAACCGTTCTCCCAGGGGCTGCCTTTCTCAATGAACAGCGTTCTGACACCCAGCCTGGACAGCCATTCGCGGACGCGCTGAGCCGTGAACTCCGAGCCATTGTCAGAACGGATGTGGGTCGGAATGCCGCGCGTGCAGAACAACCAGGCCAGCTCCTCCAATACTTCTTCGTGAGATAGCCGCCGCTCGACGCGAGCCCGCAGACACTCGCGGGTGTACTCGTCGATGATATTCAAGACGCGGAACGCAGTGCCATTGTGGGTGCGGTCCTGCATGAAATCGTAGCTCCAGACGTGGTTCGGATACGTCGGTCGCAGTCGGACGCAGGAACCGTCATTCAGCCACAGTCGACCCCGTTTGGGTTGTTTGGACGGCACCTTCAAGCCTTCCTGACGCCAGATCCGCTCCACACGTTTGTGGTTCACCTGCCAGCCCTCTCTGCGCAGCAGCGCCGTGATCCGTCGGTAACCGTAGCGCCCATATTCGCTGGCCAGAGCGATGATGCGGGCGGTTAGCTGGTCCTCATCCTCAGTCCGCACCGCGTGGTAGCGCTGCGTCGAACGGGGTTGGCTGAGCACCCGGCAAGCGCGCCGCTCGGATACACCGAGCTGTCCCTGGACATGGTCCACGAGCTGACGCCGCCTGGCCGGGCTGATCACTTTTTT
>CAZWUX010000406.1:0-3942 GCA_964637665.1 uncultured Anaerolineae bacterium | reverse complement strand
TCGGTGATGATCGCCGTGATGAGTTCGGGCGGCGTCTCGTCGAACAGGTTGCCCACGACCTTCGCCTCCGCCGGGTACGAATCGTCGAGCACTTCCTCGCGGTGTACTTTGTACTGGCGGTAGGGCAGGCCGAGCAGGGTGCTCGTGTCGAACTTCAGCGTGTCGGCGGCGATGTAGAACGGCACGCCGTGCGCCTTCGCGACGAGCGCCGAGGCGTACGATCCCATCTTGCACAGCGCGTACCCGTTCGAGGCGATCACGTCCGCGCCGATCATCACGAGGTCGGACGCCGGGATCAGCTCCCCGATCCCCGCGTCGATGCCCACCGAGACCGGGATGCCCGCTTCGGCCATCTCGGTGACCGTCCACAGGCCCTCATTGGCCGGGCGCGACTCGGTGACGATCACGCTGAACGACTTCCCGTCGGCTTTGGCCTGCTTAAAAATGCGCCACACGGTCGAACTCATGCTGTACATGAAGACCGTGTCGCCGTCCTTGATCTTCTCCGCGCCGATCTGCGCAACGCGCCTGAGGGCTTTCTCCGCCCACTTGTAGAACGTCCCGGCGGCGGTGTGCAGCGCTTCCTTCATCTCGCCCAACGAGGCCCCGGCGGCCTCCGCTCGCTCCATCGCCCCCACGAACTGGTGCAGGGCGTTGATGGGCGGCGCGAGCGAGGGCATCACCTTCATCAGGCTGAGCACGGCGGCGTCGATCTCCGCGACGAGCGCCGCTGTGTCCTCCGCGCTGCTGTCCGTGACGAGCTGATCCAGCGCCTCGATGACCTCGATTGCCGTATCGGCGGCCCCGCCGATCTCATCCTTGTCGATCCGCTCGACGACGTTTTTCACTGCCGGGTGGTCGGCCATAACTATCCTCTCACTCTCGTTTGGGTTCAGGGTGGGGAGACTGGCCCGCCCAGGCGTGCAGCCGCCGGGCGAGCGCCTGGCTGAAGGGCATATCGCCCATCGCGGCGGAGCAGGCCGCCGGACTCATGATCCCGCGCTCGGTCACGACCCCGGCGATCAGGTGAGCCGGTGTGCGGTCGAACAGCCGCCCGATTACGGCGACCGCGCCCGCCGGGGGATCGGGCAGCACGTCGTCGGCGGCGATCGCGTCCAGCCATAGATCGATCCCCAGCCGGGATGATACGTTGAACTTCATCGTGTCGGCGACGACGTAAACCGGGACGCCGTGCGCCCCCGCGACGAGCGCGGCGGGGTACGTCCCGACCTTGCACACGGCGCTGCCATCCGCCATGATGGCCTCCGCCCCGACGATCATCACGTCCGCGCGGGGCACGAGTTCGCCCATCCCCGCGTCGATGCCGATCGCGACCGGCACGCCCGCTTCCGCGAGGCGGCGCGCCGTGATCCGCCCATCGTTGTTGGGCCGTGACTCGGTGACGAGCAGCCGGTACGCTTTGCCCCGCTCCTTCGCGGTCGCCAGCGTGCGGGCCGCCGTCTCGCTCAGCGTGAAGGTGAAGACCGTCCCGCCCTCCGGCACGATCGCCGCGCCGATCTCTGCTATTTTCTCGCGGGCGCGCTCGGACCACGCTCGGTACGTCGCTGCCTCAGCCAGCAGCGCGGATCGCAGCCCCGCCACGTCAAGCCCTTCTCTGCGGGCTGACTCGATGCGCGCCATCATCCGGTGTATCACGTTGAGAGGTGGCGCGTAAGCGGGCATCGCGGCGAGCAGCACGTCAACCGCGCCTTCAACCGCCGCGACGAGCGCATCCACCGTTTCCGCCGGAGTGTCGGCGGCGACCGCCGCCAGCGCGCCCATGACCTCGCGCCCGGCGCGCGCCGCGTGGAGCGCGTTGGCCTCGAACCCGGCCACGACCTCACGCAGGGCAGGGCGCATATCACCGGTCACCGCAGTCCGCGTCATTCGGGAAGCCTCACACACCGCTCGGCGAATGGGCTGCGGGGTCGGGCCTCAGCGTGAAGGGCTGCGCCGTGCCGGCGAGGGGGCCGGTCTGCATAGTCCTCGGCTTTCTGAGCGATGCTCGTCAGGGAATGCCGCACGCAGGGCTGGGCTGTCGAGTGGAAACCTGCCGGTGCGGACGCCGGTGAATGTTTGACTATGTTATCATCGTACGCAATTTATGTTCGATTGTCAATATTCGAATGGTCTGGCGGCGATTTTTCACCCATTTGGGTATCGTCGGCCACGTTTTCTCAAGTCTAAACGAGAATTTGTATCCTGTTAAGGGCTTTTTGGGTGGATGGTGGGAAAGCTGAATGTGAACGGGGTTTTCGAGCTTGAGCGGGACGGCAGAAGCAGAAGCGGGGTCGCCGGTGCCCGTAGGCGATTGCTGATGATCATAACGACTCCCTCCGATCGGCGCGCTGCGGCGTTCAGGGGGAGCCGTCTGTGCGAAGCCCAGGCTTGCAGACGCTAGTCCAGGTCGGTTGGCGCATCGGGCTGGTTCGCCAGCGCGATGACGTGCTGAAGCTGCGGCTGCGTCACCCGCAGGGTCGAGAGTTCCGGTAGATCGTCGAGCGCGAAGAAGTCCACCCCATCCGTCTCGACGCTGAGCGTGGCCTCGCCACCCATCATCTCGCACAGAAAGAACGCCTTGTAAGCGTGATAGGCGTAGGGCGGATGCTCGTGGCGCGGCGCATCCCGGTCATAAAGGGCCAGCAGCCGTGCGACACGGACCCTGTAGCCGGTTTCCTCCCACACCTCACGTGTGACGGCCTCTGTCGGCGTGTCCCCCACATCCGCCCAGCCACCGGGCAGCGTCCAGCGTCCATCCGAGCGCTCCCTCACGAGCAGCACGCGCCCCTCCCGCAGGACGACGCCCCGCACGTCGATCTTCGGCGTCGCGTAGCCCTCATCCCGCGCGAACAGGTCCGCGATGGATTCCACGTCCGCGTCCGTGTGCGCGGCGGCGATCGCCGCCGCGATGTCTCTGATCTGCTCGTAACGCTGGCGGTCGTACACGTCTGTCGTGTACTCCAGCCCCGTCTGGGCGATGGCCGCCAGCCTGCGCGACCAGTTCAACCAATCGATGCCCTTCACGGCGGGCTACGCCGTCCCCAGCCCTGCCAGCACCTCGGCCATGTAGGCCTCGACTTCCGCAGCAGTCTTGAGCGCGAGGGCGTGCTCCGCGATCCCGGCGGCCCGCTCCGTCGTGAGCTGACCGATCAGCCATTTCGCCTCCGGGATGGCGCGCGGGACCATGCTGAACTCGTCCAGCCCCAGCCCCAGCAGGATCGGGATCGCCTTCTGCATCCCTGCCAGCTCCCCACACATCCCGACCCAGATGCCCTTCTCATGCGCGGCATCGAGCGTCTGCTTGATGAGGCGCAGCACCGCCGGGTGGAGCGGCTGGAACAGGTGCGCGATGCGCTCATTCGTGCGGTCGACGGCCAGCGTGTACTGCGTCAGGTCGTTCGTGCCGATGCTGAAGAAGGCGCACTCCTCAGCCAGCGCATCGGCCATCGCGACCGCGCCCGGCGTTTCCACCATAATGCCTGTGGGCACATCCGCGTTGTAATCCAACCCCTCCGCCTCGAGTTCAGCCTGCGCCTCGGCCAGTATCTTATTGGCCTGCCGCAGCTCGTCCACCCCACTGATCATCGGGTACATGATCAGCACCTTGTGCCCCTCCGCGGCGCGCAGCACCGCCCGGAGCTGCGTCTTGAACAGCGGCACGTCGTCCAGCGAGATGCGGATCGCCCGCCAGCCGAGGAAGGGATTCAACTCGGACTCAAAGTCGAGGTAAGTCGGCGGCTTGTCTCCCCCGATGTCGAGCGTGCGCACGATCACCGGGCGGTCCCCCATCGCCTCGAAGATGGCCCGGTAGGCCGCCATCTGCCGGTCCTCACTGGGCGGCGTCGTGTCCTGCAAGTACAGGAACTCCGTGCGCAGCAGCCCGACGCCCACCGCTCCGAAATTGACCGCGTACGCGGCGGATACGACAACCCCCACGTTCGC
>CAZWUX010000405.1:0-3973 GCA_964637665.1 uncultured Anaerolineae bacterium | reverse complement strand
CCCGAAAAACTGCCCCCCGATTCCCCTAAAACGGCCACAACAGCGGCAGCACGCCCAGCGCCGCCGCCATCATCAGCAGGATCATCGGGATGCCGACCTTGATGTAATCGCTGAAGCGGTACCCACCCGCCCCCATCACCAGCGTGTTGACCGGCGACGCGACCGGCGAGGCGAACCCCATCGACGCCGCCACCGCGACTGTCATCAGGAAGGCGTGCGGCTCGATGCCCAACCGCCGGGCCGTCGCCAGCGCGACGGGCGCGATCAGCACCGCCGTCGCCGTGTTGGAGAGCATCTGGGTCAGCACCGACGTGAGGACGAACAGCCCGGCCATGACCACCCGCGGCCCGAAGCCGCCCAGCGTCCCCGTAAACCCGGTTGCGATGAGGCTCACCAGCCCGGTCTGCTCCAGCGCGGTCGCCATCGGCAGCATCCCGGCGATGAGCATGATGCTCTTCCAATCGACCGCCTCATAGGCTTCATCCATCGTCAAACAACCGGCCAGCACCATCGCCAGCCCGGCCAGCATACTCGCCCCCGTCACCGGCACGACGCCCGTCACGATCAGGATCAACATCCCCACCAGCACCGCCAGCGCGGCAGGCGCTTTCTGCCGGTTGGCCGTGCCTGCCATCGCCTCCGGCTCCCCGATCACGACGAAATCACGCGGTCGGCGGCGCAGCGCCGCGATATCCCGCCACTCCCCCTGCACCAGCAGCGTATCGCCGAATTCCAGCGGCGTCGCCTTGAGGTCCAGCTTCTCCTCGACGCCGGGCCGCCGGATGTTCATCACCGTCAGGTGGTAAGACGAGCCAAACCGCAGTTCCGGCAGCGTCTTGCCGATCAGCGACGAGCGCGGCGGCAGCACGACCTCCGCGATGCCTACCTCATCCGTGATGAGCGCCTCATGGTCTGCGGGCGACGTGGGCTGGATCGCCAGGTTCCAGTACGCGGCAGCGGCCTGCATGGTCGTCCCATCAGCCTGCACGATCAGCACGTCATCATGCCGCAGGGCAGTGTCCTCTGTCGGGTGGATGGTGATCGGGTTGCTGGATGGCGGGAAGATGCGCTGCTCACCCAGCCGGGGCACGTTGGGCGGCGGAGCGGCCCTCAGGATTTCCAGCACGCTGACGTTAAACCGCGCGCCCAGCCGCGACTCACCCATCGTCTGCCCTACCAGCGGCGAGTTGCGCCGCACGCGCAGGTGGTAGAGGTCGTCGGGCAGCCGGTAAAGCGCCAGCAGTTCCGCAGGCGTCTCGACGCGCTGCACGTCGCGCCGGGGGACATTCGCGGGCAGCACGCGCCGCAGCACGAGCGTCACGAGCAGCACCCCGCTCGCGATGAGCACGAGGCCCATCGGCGTGAAGCTGAAGAAGCCGAACGGCTCCATGCCCTCCGCCCGCAGCAGGTCTGTCACGATGATGTTGGGCGGCGTGCCGATCAGCGTCGACGCGCCGCCGAGCAGCGAGGCGAAGGCCATCGGGATCAGCAGTTTGGACGGGGGGATGCCCGTGCTCGCCGCGAGGCTGATGATGGCAGGCAGCATGACGGCGACCACGCCCGTGTCACTCATGAAACCGCTCAACAGCGCGACCGCCAGCATGATCACGACCGTCAACCGTGTTTCACTGTGCCCGGCGATCTTTAAGATGTGGTCACCCATCAGGCGGGCCAACCCGGTGTGCAGCACCGCCCCACCGACGATGAACAACGACGCGATGGTGAGCACCGCTGTGCTCGCGAACCCCGCCAGCGCCTCCTGGGTCGTGAGCAGCCCGCTCAGCATCAGCGCCACGACGACGCCCAGCGCCACCACGTCGACGCGCAGCCATTCGGTGATGAAGAACAGGATCGCGGCGGCCAGTATGCCGAGCGCGAGCCACATGTCGAGCGTCATCAGCACCCTCTCACCCACGCACTTGCGGATCCCGCGTATCGTACCGCATTAGGGGCGGCCTCTCCAATGCGATCCGCTCCGCGGCGACCGGGGATGCCACCCGATTTGATCCCACCTTCTCCCCGTGACGCGATCAAAAGGCGAGGGGGCAATGTTCTCATCACGGATCGGGGGCCATCGCGGGGCGCAATCGCCATGCAGCCGCCCGACAGAGACTTACGCCATAGATTCGTCATATATCGAGTATTGTCGAAAGTATTGTCGAAAGTCATGTCTAAATTGTCGAAACTCTTTCGACAATCGCCGCGAGTTTCGACATTTTGGCCGAGTTTCGACATTTTCTCGACATGAGTTTCGACAATGGAATGTCGAAACTCGACCCCTACCGGTGGGGGTGACTCGCGGCCCGACCCCCACATATAGGGGTCGGAGGGCCGGTTCAGGCGAGTTTCGACAATTTCGACAATGCCTACTACTACGACGACGGATTCTATCTATATAAATAAAAAAGAATCATAATAGAAAGACCGGGCTTTTCGACATATCGGGGAATCGGGGACCGGTGTGGATGAATCCGGTTTCGCTCTCCCGTATTCTCGAATCTTGGATACCTGGCGAGGAGCACGATACCTTTAATCATCCATTTGCGGCGCTTTGCGCCGCAAATCTCACCGGGTCGAGGGACTTTGTCCGTGGAATTTGCCAGAGGCAAATTCCCAGTCAAAATCGACCATCGGTCGATTTTGTACCTTGCGGGGGTCTGGGGGCAAAGCCCCCGGAAGAAAACTCGTTGTTTTTATAGAAAGAAGTCACGCAGTGCATCGCTGAGATCGTCGATCAGCGGCGGCCAGGGAACGCCGGGCGCGCGGCGGGCGACGAAGTCCGGGCCGTCGAGCCGCAGCGCGGCCAACCCCGGTACCTCGAACAGGGCCTGCGCGAGCGGCGAGCCTTCGTGTCCCTCGTCGGCGGAGGCGTAATCTTCCGGCTCCCCATCGGGTGTGAGGTCGAGATTCGTGATGAACCGGATCGCGTCCGGGTCGCCCGTCGAGTCGATTTCGATGGTGACGTATTCCGTCATCATTTCTTCCCCTCAGCTTCGTCTTCCGGCGCGAAGCGGACCGTCAGCGTGCCATTCTCCAGCCGCGCCGAGGTGATCGCCAGCGGCCACAGCGCGCGGGGCAGGATGATGTTCCGCCGGTAAGAGCCAACGCCCAGCGTCAGCTCATCAGACCCCCGGTACAGGTCGATCTGCGTTTTGTCCGCGAAGGGCAGTTTGATGGTCAGCGAGTAGCTGCCATCATCATGACGCTCCAGATCATGCGTCCGCCCCTCATAGAGGCGGTCCGCCGGGCTGCGGTCCCCATACAGCGCGCGCCCCATCTCCCGCAGCAGCGCCAACCCTCCCATCTCCCGTTTAAACAGCGGCGCGGTAAGCAGCGGCAGCGGGTCAAAGCACTCATGGATCAGGTCGAGGTTTTTCGCCTGATCGGCCTGCCACGCCGCGAAGTACGGATCGGTGATCGTGTCCGGCAGCAGCCGGTTGCACGTCACGGCATCGACCGGATAGCCATACAGGTTGAGGTAGGTGTAGGTGCGCTGCGTCTCTTTGATGACCATGCGCTCTGCGTTGACCACGAGCCGCATCGACGAGATATCTCCATCGGCCAGCATCGCCCGGACCTCATCCAGCGTCCCGAACAGCCGCTCCACTCCATCGACCGCCTCAACGTCCGGCGCGGCCATCCCCAGCGGGCGCGCGATAGGCGAGAGGAAGCGCGCAGCGGTCCGCCCCAGCGGGATCAACCGCTCCACCCACCAGCGGGCCACGTCCGGCAGGCTCAGCAGCCGCAGCGTCTCCGCCGTCGGCGCAGCATCCACCACCACCACGTCATAGGCGCCGCTCTCGGCATACTCACTCAACCAGAGCAGGCTGGCTCCCTCCTCCAACCCCGGCAGGATGGTCACCTCCTCCGCGATCACGTCCTCGACGCCCCGCTGCCGGAACAGCGTGATCATGAACTTCTGGAAATCCCCCCAGTACTTGTCGATGGAGTAGTGAACGTCGATCTCCTGCGC
>CAZWUX010000404.1:0-3979 GCA_964637665.1 uncultured Anaerolineae bacterium | reverse complement strand
ACCCCCGGCGGCGATGGCGGCAACACGGGCAACGGCGGCGATACGGGCGAGAACGACACGTGGGCGGTCTATTTCACCGATCCCGTCATCCCGTTCGACGACGTGACGACCGGCGGCATCGACGATAACCTGGTCTGGCTGATCGACAACGCGCAGAGCACGGTCGACGCCGCCGTGTTCGAGTTCGATCTCCAGGACGTGGCCGACGCGCTGATCGCCGCCCATAATCGCGGCGTGCAGGTGCGGCTCGTGTATGACAGCGAGTTCGCCGAGGAGAGCGATAAGGTCGATCAACTTCTCGCGGCGGGGATTCCCGGCGTGGGCGACGACCGGGGCGACTACCAGCACAACAAGTTTTTCGTCTTCGACGGCGACATCGTGTGGACCGGCTCCATGAACATCACCGAGAACGGCGTGTACCGCAACAACAACAACGTCGTGGCCTTCGTCTCCCCGGAGCTTGCTCAGAACTACACGACGGAGTTCGAGGAGATGTTCAACGGCCAGTTCGGGGCCAGTTCCCCGGCTAACACACCTAACCCCGGCGTGCAGTTGGGCGACGTATGGGTGGAGAACTACTTCTCGCCCGATGACGATGTCGAAAGCCAGCTTCTTTCGGTGCTGTCTGAGGCGCAGCAGTCTATCCACTTCATGGCCTTCTCGTTCACGCTCGATAGCGTCGGCGATGTGATGATGGCGAAATCTGATCAGGGGGTTGAGGTCGCCGGGCTGTTCGAGGCGCGTGGTGCGAACTCCCCGTATTCCGAGTGCCCCCGGCTGCTCGACTACGGCATCGACGTGCGGCTGGACGGCAACCCGCGCGTCATGCACCACAAGGTGATGATCATTGACGGCCAGACCGTCGTGACCGGCTCGTTCAACTTCAGTGCCAACGCGGCTGAGGACAACGACGAGAACGTGGTGATCATCCACAGCCCGGCGGTGGCCGCTTACTACGAGGCGGAGTTCGCCCGGCTGGTCGCGCAGGGTAATTTCCCGGTGGGCGGCGAGTGTCTGGTAGGCGAGTAGGCGTCTGCCGGTCTAGTATGTGATGGACAGTTGGAACTGAAGGAGCGGATTCATGGAGCCGATGCATTTTGTCGAAGCGCCCAATAACTTCTATCTGGGGGCGCGGGTCGATCCCGATACGCACGAGATCGTGCAGGACGATCCGATTTACTACGAGGCCACCGACCTGACGACGCACGCCGTCATTCTGGGGATGACGGGCAGCGGCAAGACCGGGCTGGGTGTCGTCACGTTGGAGGAGGCCGTGCTGGACGGCATCCCGTGCCTGATCATCGATCCGAAGGGCGACATCACGAACATGTTGCTCGCCTTCCCGGACCTTCAGGCCGAGTACTTCGAGCCCTGGATCAACCCGGATGACGCCCGCCGCTCTGACCTCACGCTCGACGAGCAGGCCGAGGCCGTCGTCGCCCGCTGGCGTGAGGGACTGGCGGACTGGGGGATCACCAACGACCGCATTCAGGAGTTCCGGCGTTCGGCCCGGTTCAGCATCTACACGCCGGGGTCGGAGGCCGGGCTGCCGGTCAGCATCATCCAGTCGTTCGCCGCACCCGCCGAGGGCTGGGAGGGCAATCAGGAGATGCTGCGCGAGCAGATTTCCGGCATCGTCTCGGCCCTGCTGACCCTGATCGGGATCAACGCCAAGCCCGTCGAGGACGCCGAGCACATCCTGCTCTCCAACATCTTCGAGTACAACTGGCGCAACGGCAGCGATCTCTCGATGGAGAAGCTGATCCTTCAGGTGCAGCGCCCGCCGTTCAGCAAGCTGGGCGTGCTCGACGTGGACAACGTCATCCCGGAGAAGGATCGCGTTAAGCTGGCCCAGACGCTCAACAACATCATCGCCGCCCCGAACTTCCAAACGTGGATTCAGGGCGAGCCGCTGCACATCCCCTCCCTGCTGTATACGCCGGAGGGCTACCCGCGCTGCACGATCTTCTACACCGCGCACCTGAACGACGCCGAGCGGCAGTTCATCACGACCCTTTTGCTCGAATCCTATCTGGCGTGGATGCGCTCGCGCTCCGGCTCGACGAGCCTGCGCGCGCTGCTCTACATCGACGAGGTGTTTGGCATGTTCCCGCCGCACCCCTACAACCCGCCCACCAAAGACCCGATGATGCGCCTGCTCAAGCAGGCCCGCGCCTTCGGGGTGGGGGTCATCGTCGCCACACAGAACCCGAAGGACATCGACTACAAGGGCCTGTCCAACGCCGGGACGTGGTTCATCGGCAAGCTGCAAACCGATAACGACAAGGAGCGCGTGCTCGAAGGGCTGGACAGCGCCCGCGACGCGACCTCCGCGCTCGACCTTAAGACGGTCGACCGCCTGCTCTCGCGGCTTGGCCCGCGCGAGTTCATCATGCACAACGTCCACGCGCCTGACACGCCTGTGCTGATGCACACTCGCTGGGCGATGTCCTATTTGCGCGGCCCGCTGACCCGCCAGCAGATCCGCACGCTGATGGACAACCAGCGCGAATACGCCAAAGAGTCCGCCGGGATGGAGCGCCAGCCGCGCCAGCTGGGCGCGAGTCAGGGCGCCGTGCCCCAGCAGGTGCCCCAGTCGACTCCGACCGGCGCGTCCGAGCCGCCGCCGACATTTTCCGGCACACCGGCAGGAACATCTCGCCCCGGCGCGCCGCCCGCCAGCGCCACGTCGTCCGAGCCTCAGCGTGAGCAGGTACCGGAGGGTTTCACCGCGATCCCGCCCTCACTCGGCTCGACCGTCGACCAGTACTACCTGCCGACGGAGTACGGTGTCGAGCACGCCGTCCGCACGTGGGAGCAGTGGACCGGGCGCTCGGCACAGCAGGTCAACGAGGACAGCCGCCGCTTGTTGTACCGTCCCTCGCTGCTCGCGCAGACCGTCGTGCGCTTCACCCACAGCAAGACGAACACGAGCGAGACGTATACCTATGCCTTCGTGCTGCCCCAGCTTCCGCGCACCTCCTTCGTGAACTGGGAGGAATACGTCTCGGAGCCGTTTGATCCGTCGGCTCTGGAAACCGACCCTTTTATTCAGGCCTACTACGCCGAGCTTCCCGAACCGTTGAGCAAGGGGGCCGCCTTCACCCAGTTGAAGGACAACCTCGCCGAGTGGATCTACCAGAACGCGGCGCTGTACGTTTATCACAACCCGGTGCTCGACATGTACAGCGGCATCGCCGAGGACCGGCGCGATTTCATCTCGCGCGTACAGGCCGTCGCCCGTGAGAAGCGCGACGAGGAGGTGAACAAGGTCGCGGAGCGCTATGACAGCCGCCTCGGAACGCTGGAGGAGCGCGCCCGCCGCAAGGCGATGAAGCTCGACACCCAGCGCGAGCAGCTTTCCGCCCGCCGCCGCGAGGAGCTTCTGACCGCTGGCGAGTCGCTGTGGCAGTTGATGCAGGGCCGCGCCTACTACACGCTCAGCCGCACGAGCCGGATGCGCCGGTACACGAACTCCAGTGAGGATCAGGTTGGCCTCGTCGAGCGCGATCTGCTCGACCTCGCCAACCAGCTCGATGCCGTCGAGGCTGAGATGGAGGAGGCGCTTCAGGAGGTGCAGGATAAGTGGTCGGATGCCGTCCGCCAGATCAAGGAGGTCCGCATCAGCCCCTACAAGAAGGATATCAACCTGATGGTGTTCGGGCTGGGCTGGGTCCCCTACTGGGATGTGCTGATCAACGGTGATGCGGCCATCGTGCCCGCCTCGTCCTCGACCATCACCTACGCTCAGAACCCGCAGATGTACGGCGGGCAGACCTATTAGCCGCGCCCGCTTCTGCGTTCGCCGGAAAGAGGCCGCCCTTCGGGGCGGCTTTTTCTTTTGTGGATGACCCGCTCTTGGCCGGACGTTGAGCCGGGGTGCGTCTAACACGGTCGTGTAGCTAGGTTGCGATGGTAGAAAACGCGGGGCGTTTTCACTCCATCTCCAGGAAGCCCCCGCCTCTGGTGGGGGATGAAT
>CAZWUX010000403.1:0-3988 GCA_964637665.1 uncultured Anaerolineae bacterium | reverse complement strand
CAGCGGGCTGAAGATCGCAAAGCTGCCCTGGAGCCTGTCCGGCTCCTCAAATCCCCAGATTTTGAAGGAGCGTTCCAGCGGCGACATTGCCTCACCGGATACTTTCTCCCTCATCTTCTCTACAAGCTCGTCGATCCGCCGCTCAAACTCGGAGTCGGTTATCATCACTGCACCCCCTTCGCCGCTCTGACCAGCTCCCTCGCCACCCTGACGGCCTCCACCGCATTAGCGGCATACGCATCGGCATGTGCCCACGGCACCATGCCCTCGCCTACAGAAGCGCCCCCGATCAGGTAGCTGATATCACCTCTCAACCCGGCTTCTTCCAGCGCCTCGCCGATCTCCGGCAGTCGTTGGGTCGTGGTCGTGATGTACGCAGAGGCGGCCACGATGTCGGGGCGTACCTCCAGCGCTTTGCCGATAATCTCACTGGTCGGAACGTCCGCGCCCAGGTCGAACACCCGGAACCCGGCCCCGGAGAGCATCGCGCCCACGATGCGTTTGCCGATCTCGTGAACGTCCCCTTCGACGGAGGCGATCACGATCTTGCCCGCAGGCTCGACCCCTGCTTTCTCGATCTCAGGGATCACGATGTCGACGGCGGCGGTCATCGCCTCCGCGCCCGCAAAAAGCTCCGGCAGAAAGCAGTCGCCGTTCTCGTACAGGCGACCCAGTTCGTCCGACGCCGCGTTGACCGTGTCGAGCACGTCATCCGGCGCTGCTCCGCCAGCCAGCGCCAACTCGGCGGCCTGCTGGGCGTCGATATCGTCGCCGTCGACGATTGCGTCAAACAATGACTGTAAAGCTTCGTTGTTCATGGTTCTCGTGGCGAGGGCAGCTTAAGCGCCCGGTCGCCAGCTCCTTTCTATACAACTCGAAGTGGAAACAGACGGTCACCCAGGCGCCTGACTGCGGATGAAGCGCCACGCTTTTCGCGCGTCTTCCATGATTTCAGCCTCGTCCATCGTGAGCAGCTCGCGATCTTCCATGACCAACCGGCCATCGATGACGCTGTGACGCACAGAGTCCGACTGGAAGGCCGAAACGATGCGCTTGACCGGGTCATCATCCTCATAATCGGCCATTGGCGCGGCGTGCAGGCCCCCGTCGTCGAGCACGATCAGGTCGGCCTTTTTACCTTCCTCGATAGAGCCTGTTTCGTCGCCCAGCATCATAGCCCGTGCGCCGCCGTTCGTCGCCATGCGCAGCGTGTCCTCCGCCGGGAAGTGCGCGGGGCCGAGCCGGTACTTGTGGATGACCGAGGCCATCCGCATTTCGACGAACAAATCCAGGTTGTTATTGCTGGGCGCGCCATCCGAGCCGAGCGCCACGTTGATGCCGCGTGCCAGCATTTCCGGCACTTTCGCGATGCCCGAACTCAGCTTGGTGTTGCAGCACGGGCAGTGCAGGGCGCTCGTGCCTGTATCGGCCATGACCTGCATCTCCGAATCGTCGAGCCAGATGCAGTGTGCCATCTGCACGTTTGGGCCGACGACGCCGATCTTCGCCAGATAGTTCAGGTTGCGCAGCCCGCGCTGTTCCAGCATCAGGTCGACTTCTTCTCTAATCTCCGCCGCGTGCCCGTGGATGCCCACACCGGGCGTGCGGTCGGCCTCCTGCTTGATCTCCTTGAGCAGCCCTTCGGTGTTCCACAACTGCCAGCGTGGCGCGAAGCCGTACCTGATCCGGCCCCCGGCTTTGCCATGCCAGCGATGCAGCAGGTCCATGCTCTCGTTGAGCGACTGCTCGGTGGTTTCGCGCAGGGCAGGGGGCAGGTTTTCGGTGAGGTCCATCATCGCCTTGCCTGCCTGAGCACGCATACCGGATTCCTCAATGGCGCGGAAGACGCTGTCCTGATGATGCAGGGTGCCCATGTCGATGACGGCGGTCGTGCCGGATTTGATCATCTCGGCCAGGCCCAGCCGCGCCGACGCGTACAGCGTCTCCGGCGTGTGCAGCGCCTCCAGCCCGGTGATCGTGTTCAACCAGTCCATCAGGCCCATGTCATCGGCCTGCCCGCGCAGCAGAGTCTGGCACAGGTGAAGATGCGCCTGCACGAAGCCCGGCAGCACCAGCATCCCGGCGGCATCGATAATTCTGTCGGCCTGCGCGTCGATCTGGGGGGCGATCTGCTCGATGCGATCGTTCCTGACGAGGATATCGCCGTAAAAACGGCGGCCCGCTCCGTCGAGTGTGATGATGTAGCCGTGTTTGATCAGAAGGGTAGACATAATCCATCACCGCTTTTGTAGATAGGGGATGCACAGTGCCGACGGCGCGGCTGAGGCGCCCGCTCGGCTGACCAGGAAGAGAACCGTGACGATATAGGGCAGACTCAGCAGCAGCTGGGGCGGCACGGCAGCGATGCCCACCGATTGGATGTGGAGTTGCAGCGCATCGACCATGCCAAACAGCAGAGCGGCCCCCAGCGTGGTCACCGGATTCCAGCGAGCGAACATGACGATCGCGATGGCGATATATCCTCGCCCCGCCACAATCGACTCTTTGAACAGGTTCAGGTTCGCGAGCGAGAGCGTTGCCCCACCGGCGCCAGCCAGCATCCCGCCGATGAACACACAGATGTAGCGAATACGCTCAACGTTGATCCCAACCGCCTCCGCGCCGCGCGGCGCCTCACCAACGGCAGAGACCCGCAGCCCAAAGGTCGTCTTGAACAAAATCACGTACACCAGCGGCACAAGGATGAGCGCCACATACACCAGCGCGTGATGCGAGAACAGCAGCGGGCCCAGCAGCGGGATGCCGCTCAGCACGGGGATGTCGATCTTGGTAAAGGGCGCGGCGCTGGGCGGCAGCGTCGGCAGGCCGAAGATGGCCCGGTTCAGGAAGGTGACGAGTCCCAGCGCGAGCAGGTTGATGGCGATGCCGCTCACCACCTGATCCGACCCCAGCGTGATGCTCAGGTAAGCGTGGATCAGGCTGAGCAGCCCGCCCCCGATCATGGCGGTGAGCAGGCCGACCCAGGGATTATCGCTGAAGTAAGAGCCAAGAAAGCCGCACAGCGCCCCGAAAAGCATCATCCCCTCGATGCCGATATTGAGAATGCCCGAACGCTCCGCGAAAAGCTCGCCCAGCGCAGCAAACAACAGGGGGGTCGCCAGACGCATCCCGGCCCCCAGCACGCCGCCCAGAAAGGCGATTGTCAACACGCGTTCCCAGAACATGATGTGCTCGCTCTCTCAGACAGGTGTGCGGCGGCGGCGAACCAGCACTTGCCGCGCCAGCACGAAGATCACGACCAGCCCCTGAAGCAGGTAGATCGTGGCGACCGGAACCCCCACCGCGCGCTGCATGGCATCTGCGCCGACCATCAGCGCGCCGAAGAACAGCGCCGAGAACACGATGCCCGGCGGGTTCAGCCCGCCGAATAGGGCGACGGCGATCGCGAGATACCCGTACCCCGGCGAGATGCCTTCCAGCAGGTAGCGGTGCACGCCCGCGACTTCGCCCATCCCCGCAATCCCGGCCAGACCGCCGCTCAGACCCATCGCCAGCGTCCCGGCAAGGGCCACGTTGATCCCGCCGTATCTCGCCGCGTCAGGATTCTCACCCGTCGCCTTGATCGCATACCCCAGCGCCGTGCGTTCCAGCACGAACCAGACGATGGCGGCGGCTACGATCGCCACGATCAGGCCCGCGTGCGCCCGCGTCTGCGGGATCAGGCGGGGCAGGACCGCAGAATCCGCGATGTGGGCCGTCTGGGGCACAGGAATCACCCGCGAATTGTCCCTTAGCGGGCCAGCAACCAGAAAGCTGATCAGGAACGTCGCCAGATAGTTCATCATGATGGTGAGCACGATCTCGTTCGCGCCGCGTCTCACACGCAGATAGCCGGGAATCGCGGCCCACAGCCCGCCGAAGACGAACCCGGACAACAGCGTGAGCAGGATGTGCAGTGGGGCAGGCATCGGCGGCAGGTAAATTCCCGCCAGCGCTGCTCCCAGCGCGCCGAGATAAAACTGCCCCA
>CAZWUX010000402.1:0-4014 GCA_964637665.1 uncultured Anaerolineae bacterium | reverse complement strand
GTGCGTGATGTCGACCATCTGGCCCCGGCTGGATGCCTCGCCGATGGCCTCCATCACCTCCAGAACGTGCAGGGCCAGCCGCCCGGAGGCGCGGTGCGGCTCCCCCGCCATGATCGCCCCGGCCATGTCGGCCACGCCCAGCCCGCGCTCGACATCCTCGCTGTGGGTGAGTGGAACCTCGCGCCATGCGCCCTCGTCCGCCCGGTAAAGCTCCACAGGTCCGCTGAAAAAGTTGGGGTCGGGGGCGTTGAGCGTGCCCTCGGAGCCGTAGACCTCGATGCGCGGCAGGTGGTGCGCCCAGATATCGAAGCTGAACATCGCCGTGCCGACGACGCGGGAGGCGAAATCGAGCGTGGCGGAGATGTGGGTCGGGACCTCGACCGGAAGGCGCTCGTCCTGCCAGTAGGCGCTGTTCGCCACCCGCTCCGCAAATGAGATGCGGGCCAGCCCTGACACGCGCTCAACAGGCCCCAGCAGGTTGACCAGCGCCGTGAGGTAGTACGGCCCCACGTCGTAGAGCGGCCCGGCACCGCGCCGGTAGAAAAAGTGCGGGTTGGGATGCCAGCTTTCGGGGCCGTGCCCGGCGAGAAAGGCCGCCGCCGCGACGGGCCTGCCGATGGCCCCGGCGTCGATCAGGGCGCGGCAGGTTTGCAGGCCGCCGCCCAGAAACGTGTCGGGCGCGCAGCCGACGCGGACTCCGGCCCGCTCGGCAGCGGAGAGGATGCGCTCGCCGTCGGAGACGGTCAGGGCGAGGGGCTTCTCGCTGTAGACGTGCTTGCCCGCCGCGATAATCGCGAGGCTGACTCCGGCGTGGGCGGCGGGGGGCGTCAGGTTGACGATGATGTCGATCGCCGGGTCGGACAGCATCTCGTCGACGGACAGGGCGCGCAGGCCGTATTCTGCGGCCAGCGCCCCGGCGCGGGCGGGATCGAGATCGGCGCAGGCGGTGAGATCGATCGTGTCGAAGCGGGGGCACCACGTCGCGTAGCGGGGGGCGATGTTGCCGCAGCCGATGATGCCGACGGTCAGTTTAGCGTCCATGCCCCAGCCCCTTATCCGTAAGATAGGTAAAACTGCGCTCGACGGCCTCCAGCATGTCGCCGTCGCATTTGTCCAGCTCGACGATCAGCCAGTCGGCGGCCCCTGCGGCGAGCGCGCCCGGCACGTCGATCGCGCCGTCGCCCAGCGCGACCATCGCGCTCTGCGGGGTGTCGGCGGGGCCGTCCTTGACGTGGATCAGGGGGGCGCGCCCGCCGAGATCGGCGAGCAGGGCGGCGGGGTCGCGCCCGCCCACCTGCGCCCAGTAGATGTCGACCTCGAAGATGATGGATGGGTCAAGCTCGCGGCGCATCACGTCGAATGGAATTTGCCCCGCGACAGGCTCGAACTCCCACCAGTGGTTGTGATAGCCGAGCGTCAGGCCGTTGTTGGCGGCAAAGTGGGCCATCCTGTTGAGCGTGTCGCAGGTTCGGGCGATGCCGTAGGGCATGGCGAAGCCTTCTGGCGAGATGCCGCATATGATACGCTGTGTATCGTAGGCCGCCGCGATACGGAGGGCCGCTGCCTGCGAGGCGGCGTCGACAGGGGGAGGGATGTGGACGCTGGGCACGGCCAGCCCCAGCGCGTGGATGCGGGCGGCCTGCGCGTCGAGATCGGTGGGGACGCCGAACGGCTCGACTCCGGCGTAGCCGATCGCGGCGAGGCGTTCCAGCGTGCCGTCGAAGTCGGCGGCGAGGCGCGCGCGGAGCGTGTAAAGCTGCAAGGCGATGGGTTTCGTCTTCATGCGAGGGTTCCTCCCGGCCAGTGGTTCGGGTTTACGATTTTATCTTACACCCGCCGTCCGGATGGCGCACGCCGTGAACGGCGGGGCTTACGCCGCCCGGCCAGATGAACACCGACCCCGATCCCCCGCCCGACCCGGTCATGATACAATGGGATTCACCCTGCGCCTGTGGCGATCCGGCAAGATGGCTACCGAGGAGGCTGCTATGAACGTTCGGGATATCCTTCAGGAAAAGGGAAAGACGCTGATCACCGTCGGGCGGCATGAGACGCTGCTGGCTGCCAGCCGCCGCCTGAAGGAGCATAACATCGGCGTGCTGCTCGTGATGGACGACGATGGGCTGCCGGTTGGCATCCTCTCTGAGCGGGACATCGTGCGCCAGCTCGCGCAGCACGGCGGGGCGTGCGAGGATACCCCGGTGGAGGATGCGATGACGGAGGACCCCATCGTCGGCGTGCTGGATGATGAGGTCGAGCGCGTCGCAGGCATCATGACAGGGCAGCACATCCGGCACCTGCCGATCGTCGAGGGCGGCGAGCTGATCGGGCTGGTGTCCATCCGGGATGTCGTCGAGGGCCAGCTTAAGAAGTCGGAAGCCAGGATACGCACGCTGCAAACATACCTGGACAGTATTCCGTAGCCTGCCGCAACGGCACCCCGGACACGGGAGTGGCATATCCCCAATCAGATCGCGCGCCCTGACCGCGCCGCTAAATCGTCACGTTCAGGCAGTCGAGCACGGCCTGAATGGGGCTGTGGATGGTCGTCTGCTCGGACCCGGCGAACAGCAGCCCGACGGCCTGCTGGGACGCCCCTGCGACGAGCAGCGATCCCGAATCGCCGCCCTGCGACATGGCCGAGGTCACGATCTGGTTTTCGAAGCGGGCCGTCCGGCCAGCGCCGTAGCTCACGTCGACCGTCGCGTCGAGCACGGTGATGGTGCCCGTCGTCAGTCCGGTCGTGCGCCCGGATTTACGCACGGCCATTCCCAGCCCGGCGGGCAGCGCGCCCGCCACCTCCCCGATCTCCAGAATCTCATCCAGAATCACGTCGTCGTCCACCGGGCGGGCGACGGCGGCATCCACCAGATTGGCGGCCTGCGGGTTGACCTGCACCGTCACGACGCGGGACGAAGACCCCAGCAGCCGCGCGACCGCGTTGCCGATCAGGGCGTAGGTGTCCGCCGTGCCGCACGTGCCCGGCTGGGAGCTGTACTCGATGGGGCAGAAGCGTTCGAGATGGGCGATGGTGTCCGTGCTGACCTGCCCGCCGTCGATGGCCCCCGGCTGGAGGATCGGGTCGCCGAAGGCGGCGTCGTTGCTGTTGGCGAGCACGTGGTTGTTCGAGAGGATGAGGCGGTCGCCGGTCGTGCGGTCGCGCACGACGGCCCCGAAGGTCCCGGCTGTGACCTGATAGTGCCCCAGACTCACCCCGCCCGGCGCGGGACGCCAGCGGTCGGTGCGGGACTGCTGGGCGCGGATCTCGCCCACCTGTATCACGTCGGTCTGGATGCCGTCCACGCGCTGCGGGACAAGCTCGCGGGGTTTCAGGCCGGCTTTCGGCACCTTGTCCCGGACGAGGGCCACGACGACGACCTCATCCGTCAGCTTCCCGCTCTTCTCCTTGAAACCGACGCCGACGCCGACGACATTCGGCTTGGATAGAATCTCGGCCTTATTCTGCTCTTTCGCTTCCCTGATGGATTCGCGCTCTTCCATGTTCTTCCCTTCCCCGCAATCTTGCCCGATAAGCTATTTCCAGTATACACCCATCGCGGAAAGGCGCGCAGTTGATCGCGGTCGTGGCGTGAATCACAGGAGCGCCGCCCCGGAATAAAAGGCGGCGCTCCGTTCGATGTGGGGAAGGGTAAGCAGGGTTAGACGGCGACCGAGCTTTCGCGGACGATCAGCTCAGGCTGAATCCAGACGGCTTCAGGCTGGAAGCCGTCGCCGTTCTTCTGGGCCTCCAGCACCTTCTGGAGCAGGCGGACGGCCTGCGTGCCGACCTCAAGCAAGTCCTGGCGGACGGTCGTCAGCGGTGGGTAGAAGTAGGCCGCCTCCGGGATATCGTCGAAGCCGACGATGCCGACCCGGCGGCCCGCCTGCCGGGCGGCCTGAAGCGCGCCGAGCGCCATCTGGTCGTTGCTGGCAAACACGGCTTCGAGGTCGGGGGCGCGGTCGAGCAGGGCGTGCATCCCCGCCTCGCCGCTGGCCGCCGACCAGTCGCCTTCC
>CAZWUX010000401.1:0-4024 GCA_964637665.1 uncultured Anaerolineae bacterium | reverse complement strand
GCCGGTCGACAAGACTTGAGCATTTTTCGGCTCGGATGGGACTGGGTCGAACGGCAATTACTCTTTTCGGACCCTTTGCCTTCCGTTTTTGTCCCTCGTTTTCAAAAGGTGTCCGGTAGCTAGTTTGAAGGATGTGCTGATCGTTTATCCGGCGTAGCCAGCGAACTGGTAGAAAGAAGCAGTGTCATGAAAGACCCGGAAATAATGGATCGCGACCGGCAAAGCGGGCTGATTGCGGCAGCCGCGTTCGTCCTGCTGACCATCTTCAGCCTGATCGCGCTGGTATCCATTTTCATCGGCGTCTGATGCCAGCCCCGGCGAGAAATGGCGCGGGCTTTTAGCCCGCGTTTTTTATTCTGTGCCGCTGGCGGTCGGCAGGCCCCGCAGCGGCTCCCCCCGCAGCGCGGACCGCATCGCCACCCGGTCGTCCCAGGGGTACTCCGTCGTGCCAAAGCACATGCTCTGCTCGTGCCCCTTGCCAAAGGCCAGCACGATGTCGCCCCTGCTCGCCAGCCCCGTCCCAAAGTGAATCGCCTCGCCCCGGTCCGGCACCCGCCAGTACGTCTCCCCCTCAACGCCCCCTGCCGCCTCGACCGCCTCCGCGATCTCATTGATGATGACGTGCAGCGGCTCGGTGCGCGGGTCTTCCGCCGTGATCACCACTCGGTCGGCTAACTCAGCGGCGATGCGTCCCATCATGGCCCGCTTCGCCGGGTCGCGCAGCCCCGCGCTGCCGAACACGGCGACGACGCGCTTCCCCGGCAGGATCATCGTGCGCGCCGCCTCCAGCGCCCGACGCAGCGCGTTCGGCGTGTGCGCGAAGTCCACCACCGCTAAAAAATCCTGATTTTCGTTGATGCGCTCCATCCGGCCCGGAATCGCCTCGACCCCCCTCACCCCCTCCCGGATCATCTCAGCCGGCATATTCAGCCCATGTGCGGCTGCCACCGCCGCGAGCACGTTACTCACGTTGAACGCACCCACCAGCGCCGTGCGGATCGCGATCGCGGTCCCACCGGGCAGCCTCACGTCGAACGCCATCGAGTCCGGCTGATAGGTAATGTCGCCCGCCCGTACGTCAGCCGAGGGATTCGCGATCGCGTACGTTAGCTGGCGCTCCGCCAAAATTCCGAGCAGCTTACCGGCGCTCGCTTCGTCGTCGAGGTTGATCACGGCAGTCTTGGTGACACCGGGCTTTTCCACCCCCTCTGATAGATAGCGAAACAGGGTGGCTTTTGCATCGAGGTAAGCCTCCCAACTCCCATGAAAGTCGAGGTGCTCGTGCTGAACGTTCGTCACGACGGCCACGTCGAAATCACAGGCCGCGACGCGGTGCTGCGCCAGCCCATGCGATGTGGTCTCGAGCACGCAGTGAGTCAACCCCGCATCGACCATCGCCGCGAGGTAACCCTGCACCTGCGGCGCGGTCGGCGTCGTGACGTGCAGCCCGGTATCCAGCACCTCACCGCCGATCACCGCGTTGATCGTGCTGATCAACCCGGCCCGCACCCCCGCCGCCGTCAGTATGCTGTGGATCAGGTTGGCCGTCGTCGTCTTGCCGTCGGTGCCCGTCACGCCGATCATGACGAGCCGCCGGGTCGGAAACCCGTGATACGCAGCGGCGAGGTGCGCCAGCGCCAGCCCTGCGTCCTGAACCTGCGCATACGGGGCCGGGCAATCCACCCGATCCCGTGCGCGCTCTCCCACGACGGCAGCCGCACCACGCTCCACCGCCGCCCGGATGTAAGCGTGCCCATCCACCGCCAGCCCCTCCCGCGCGACGAACACGCCGCCCGGCGCCACCGCACGGCTGTCCTCCACGACCGGCGCCGCAATGCTCGGATCAGTGTCAGGGGCAGCGATCAGGTTGGGGACGGCAGCCAACAGCCGCGAAAAGCGCATCATATCTGCATGACCTCAAGCTCAATCCATCCGGCGAACCAACCACCAAAAAGACCCCTTAAACGCCGAAGACCTTGAACGCTCAAGGTCTTGACGGCAAGGGGTGATCTCGGCACAGATCGCCATGTTGATCACGGCGAAGCGTGCGGAAAGGGTATCCATGTCGAGCCGAAACGACTAGGCCAGCGCCACCCGCATTTCGCTTAGCTGGCTGGCGAAGCTCGCATCGACCTGCTCGCCCTCAGCCCGGACGATCACGCCGCCCAGAATACCGGGGTTGGTCGTGAACGTCATGTCGTCGCTGCCCAGAACGTCCTTGAACCGCGCCTGTTCCTTATCCGTCAGCGGAACAGCCGTCACGACCTCAAGCGAACCGACCAATTCTTTCGCCTCATCCGGGATAGCCGTGAAGAACTCATCCACGACATCGCGCTGGCGGCTCTCACTCAATTCGGTGGCGATCAGGTGGTTGGCCGCCGCGATGCTCAGCGACACGATCTGATCGCGCATATCGGCCAGCAGAAGCTCTTTCTCCGACTCGGCGTCGCGCCGGGCGTCGGCGAGGATGTTCTGCGCCTCCTCCCGCGCCTCAGCCTTGATCTGATTGGCGGCTTCTTCTGCGCGGCCACGTGCCTCGCTTGCGATACGCTGCGCCTCGACGCGCGCCTCTTCGAGCATCGCCTGCTTGTCTGATTCGGCGCTTGCGAGCGCCTCCTCAGCCTTGCGGGCATCGTTTACACCCTCGGCGATGCGCTCTCGGCGGCTGCGCAGCATCTCGACGATCGGCTCATACGCGATCATCCGCAGCAGCACGATCATCAATACGAGGTTGACGATCTGGGTAATCAAATACCCCAGGTTAATACCTAGTTGGCCAAGTGCTTCCAATGCTGTCTCTCCTTGACTAGTGCCCGTGCAGCATGGCAACGTCGACGCCGCCGAGCGGCGCAGGCTTCCCGGCTATGCAACGCCGACGAAGATGACGACCAGCGCCACGACCAGCGCATAGATGGCGATAGCCTCAGCAAACGCGATAGCCAGAATCATGTTAACCTGAATCAGGTTGCTGGCTTCTGGGTTGCGGCCAATGGACTGCAAGGCGCCGAGCGCCAGCAGGCCGATCCCGATGCCCGGCCCGATGGCGCCAAGCCCCATTGCCAGACCAGCGGCTAGTGCGCGTGCGGCTTCGACTGATAACTGCATGATTCCTCCTCAGCGGTCGGTTTCAGTGCGGATAGCGTGAACCTAAGTGCAGCCACATTAACCTTGTATGGAAAAAGCTGCACTTACAGGCAATCACAGAGGAGTGACATCTGTCACGACTTCTGTGATTGCACTTAGTGCTCGTCGCCGTGTCCGGCCATTGCGAGGCCGATGAAGACGAGCGCCAGCATAGCAAACACGAAGGCCTGAATCAGGCCCACAAAGACTTCCAGCAGGTAGAAGACGATGGGTACGCCCACCGGGATCAGGAACGTCATCACGAACAGCAGGATCGTCCCTGCGAATAGGTTGCCGAAAAGACGCAAACTGAACGAGATGATCTTCGCCAGCTCGGAGATGATCTCGATGAAGCCCGCCCCAAAGAAGATGTAGCCCAGCGGCCCTTGATCGAGCGCCGGTAGGTTGATGAACTTGGTGAAGTACCCGGCGCCAAGCTCCCGAACGCCGAACACCTGCACCATCACCATCGTCACGAGCGCGATAGCCAGCGTCAGGTTGAGATCGGTCGTCGCCGTACGCAGGAACGGCGTCACGACGAACCGCAGGCCATCACCCCCGGCTCCCTCCGCGCCTTCCTCCGCCGCGCCTCCTGCATGATGCTCCGGGCATTCATCCGTCGACACCTCACCGATGCGGCTGATCGCGCCGCCGTTGAAGTCGAGCCGGTAGATGCCCGCACCCATTTTGGCTACGTCGAACCCCTTGACGCCCCTTTCAGGCTCAGCACAGTGGATCACGCCCACGCTATCCACACCGGGGACGAAGTGCAGCCAGTTTGCGGTCAACACGAGCAGGAAGATCGTCGCGATGAGCGGCAGCACCGCCGTCACCCATTTCGCGCCGACCACCTGATGGACCAGATCGTACAGGTACTCGATAATGGCCTCGAAGGCGTTCT
>CAZWUX010000400.1:0-4035 GCA_964637665.1 uncultured Anaerolineae bacterium | reverse complement strand
TGGTCAGGAACAGACCCTCCTCCAGCGCGCTGTCGCCGCCGCCCACGACGACGAGGTCCTTCTCGCGGAAGAAAAAGCCGTCGCAGGTGCCGCAGTAGCTCACCCCGCGCCCGATGTACTCCTCCTCACCCGGTACCCCCAGCCGCTTGGGCGACGCGCCCATCGTGATGATGACGGACCACGCCTGATAGGTGCCCGACTGGGTCTTCACCGTGTAGGGCGGCCCCTGTGTGAAGTCGACCTCCGTGACGAGGTCGTACTCAATCCGCGCGCCGAAATGCTTGGCCTGATCGAGGAAGCGCTCGACCAGCTCCGGGCCGGTCAGCCCTTCGGGAAAGCCGGGGTAGTTCTCGACCTCGCTCGTGATGGCGATCTGCCCGCCGATCTGATCCCCGGCGATGACGAGCGGATTCAGGTTTGCCCGCGCCGTATAAATCGCGGAAGTCAGGCCCGCCGGGCCGGACCCCAGGATGATGACGTTCTCTATCTGCATTCCAATACCTCCCGTGCAGTTTATATATAGTGTGAAGCAACCGGCGGTTGAGAACCGGCGGTTGACGGTATGCTTGAGTTTGGGACGCCGCGCCGCCCCGGAGCGGCCTCACCAGTTATCTGATGCGCGTCCGGCGGTTCAGGTTTCACCTTCGGAGGCTGATTGGCCCTCCAGGATGGTGATCAGAGCGCTGAACTCCGCCTCACAACAGCGACACTGCTCCAGATGGTTCTTTACCCTCGGCAGCACCTCGCCGGGGTCCTGTCCCGCACGAAGCAGGTCGACATATTGATCGATCTGATCATAACACTCGTCGCACGTAATATCTTCCTCGGCGGTGTTGAAAATCAACCGCATAATATTGGTGAAGCGTTTTTGCCTCGTGATGTTGCCCAACGGGTGCCTCCAGCTTACTCTCACTCTCCCTGCCTAGTTGACGTGCCGGGCCGACGTGTTCTTACCTTGAAACCGGTCTCTTCACTGCCAGTCGATCACTCCTCCCACAGTCTAAGGATATAGTCGAGCGAGAGTCCCTGCTGCTCCATGTACTCCTTGAGGTTTTTGCGGGCATCGTGGATCAGTTTATAGAGCGCGTTGCGATTCGTGTTCATGCGACGGGCGATCTCCTCGGATGTCACGCCGTCGATGACGTAGGCCGTCAGCGCGGCGCGCTGGCGCTCGGTGAGGGCACTGCGGAATGCCCGGTCGATAATGCGCAGCACGTCCTGCCGCTCGGCGATGTTCTCCGGGGGTGGGTTGTCCTCCGGCGTGACGGCGAGATCGGTGATATCCGGCATGATCTCGCCGCTCGCGGTCAGGTAGTCGAGCGAGTAGTTCTTCCAGCGCACGCGGCGCAGCTCGCTGATCGCCACCCGCATCGCGATCTTGGAGGCCCACGTCATGAACTTGCTCTCGCCCCGAAAGGTGTCCAGATTATCGAGAATCTTCAGCAGCGCATCCTGAGCAAAATCCTCGGCCATCCGCCTGATCTCTTCGTCCGTGCGATTGCGCAAGTCGCTGCGGTCGGTCCGCAGATAGAAGAAGGTGCCTCGTTCCAGTCGGGCGCGCAGGTCTTCGAGCGCCGCTGCGCGCTGTGGATGGCCGGGCCGGAGCTGGGCGAGCCATTCCTCGTTTGTGCGGTCGGTCATTGATCTCCCTGCCTCGTGATAGACGCCGCTTATTGTATCATCCCCGCCCGTTCGGGCGAACTGACGTGAATCTGAAAGTCGAGGGCCGGGCGTGCTATAATCCAACTCGTCGACACCAATTCCCCACACAGCGTAAGGAGCACCCTTTAATGGAATACCGCAGTCTTGGCGACTCCGGCCTGAAGGTCAGTGAAATCAGCCTGGGCGGTTGGCTGACGTTCGGCAACAGCGTCAAAGAAGCGCAGACCGCGCGTGAGATCATCGAGGCCGCATATGAGGGCGGCGTCAACTTCTTCGACATCGCCGACATCTACGCTCACGGCGAATCTGAAAAAATGATGGGCGAGGTGCTGAAGCAGTACCCGCGCCATACACTCGTGATCTCGTCCAAGCTATTCTGGCCGATGAGCGATGACCCGAACGACAGGGGCCTCTCGCGGAAGCACGTCATGGAATCTATCGACAAGTCGCTTCAGCGCGTCGGCACGGATTACCTCGACATCTACTTCTGCCACCGCTGGGATGAGGACACGCCGCTGCTCGAAACGATGCGGGCGATGGACGACCTGATCCGCCAGGGTAAAATCCTGTACTGGGGCACCAGCGAGTGGTCCGCCCAGCAAATCCAGCGGGCGAACGACCTCGCGGAGCAGTACGGATTGTATCCCCCGCAGGTGGAGCAGCCGCAGTATAGTCTGCTGGTGCGCAGCGCGTTCGAGGGCTCGATCATGCCCGCGGCGGAGCGCAACGGGATGGGCCTCGTGACGTGGAGCCCGCTCGCCAGCGGTGTGCTGACGGGCAAGTACGACGACGGCATCCCCGAAGGCTCGCGGCTGGCGCAGGAGAAGTGGCTGATCAACGAGCAGACCGATGCCGCCGTCGAGAAGGTGCGGCAGCTCAAGCCCATCGCGGACGACCTCGGCGTGAGCCGGGCGCAGCTCGCCATCGCGTGGATTCTGCGGCAGGAAGCGGTGAGCAGCGTCATCACGGGCGCGACGAAGCGGAGCCAGCTCGAAAGCAACCTGAAGGCGGCGGAAGTCGACCTGACAGACGGCCTGATCGCCGAGATCGACGCGATCTTCGATCCGGCGGATGAAGTCGTCGAGTAGGCGAGGCATTCTTTGGCGACACTGAAAGCCAACGGCATCCCCATCCATTACACGGAGCGCGGCGACGGCCCGACCGTCGTCGCGCTTCACGCGGCCACGGTCAGCAGCGTGCAGCTTGGCTGGCTGACGCGCGCGGTCGTGCACGAGGGGTTCAACGTCGTGACGCCCGACCTGCGCGGCCACGGCGAGACGCCCAACCCGGCGGGCGACCTGCACCTGCCGCGCCTCGTGGACGACATACTGGAGTTCCTCTACCTGCTGGGGCGCGCGCCCGTTCACGGGCTGGGCTACTCGCTGGGCGGCGGCGTGATCCTGTATGCCGCCCGCCAGCAGCCCGATATGTTCCGTTCGCTGGTGCTGCTCGGCACGAGCTACTGCGCGCCCACGCCGGAACGGCTGTTGAAGGCGGTCGGTCCGCCGGAGGAGCGCGCGGAGGATGAGCGGCGCGTGTTCGACGCGGAGACGGGCGTCGTCGTGGGATGGGATCGCCCGCTTGGTGATTTCGAGAGCGTGGGCGTGCCGACGCTCGCCATCTGCGGGGATCGCGACGAGTTCGTCGACCCGGTCGACGTGCTGCGGCTGGCCCAGACGATGCCCAACGGCGAGGCGCTGATCGTGCCTCACACCGATCATCTTGGATTAGTGCGGCACCCGATGGTGTTCCGCGCGCTGGGCGACTTCTACGGTCGTGTTCCGAGGTAGCGATATGCCAATCACTCCGAATTCGTACTCCGGCGACCCGCTGCGCGACCTGATCGCCTCGACGCGGGCGTTCTTCGCCCGGTTCGGCGTCCAGATCGCCGTCGGCGAGGGGGTCCAGAATCTACGGGAGGAAGTGGGCGAGCTGATCGAGGCCGCCAAGGACGGCGCGGACCGCGCTCACATCGCAGAGGAAGCGGCAGATGTGATGGTGACGGTCATCGGCGTGTGCGAGGCGGCGGGCGTCGACCCGGCGACGCTGGTCGAGCAGGTGTACGCCGTCATCGACAAGAATGATGCCAAATCGCACGAGACGCACGTTTACGCAGATGGCAAAATCCGGCGGCGGGGCGGATAGAACACGCGGCGCGATCTACTTGACTCTACCCGGATAATCCGACAACTCGTTCTCTAGCGAGAACTCCCTCTGACCTCGCTAACGCTCGGTCTTTCTACCCCTTTGTTGGAAATTTACAAAATAGCCGGATAACTGCTGAGACCAATGGTCTGTTGCTATCTTGCCAAAACCCCCTGTGGGCCTGCGGCCCATCCGTCCCCCTTTGCAAAGGGGGACAGGTCTGAGCGT
>CAZWUX010000399.1:1577-4041 GCA_964637665.1 uncultured Anaerolineae bacterium | reverse complement strand
CGTCCCTCCCGCCCTGCCGCCGAGCGCATCCCGCGTATCGCCCGCCGGGTGGATCCGGCTGCCGCGCGGCAGACTGACGAGTTCCGGCCCCGTCTCGCCGACGAGTGCGTGGCCGCCCTGAAAGAACTGCCGCCCGACCTGTGGGCGGGGCAGCACGCCCGATCCGCCGTCACCGCCCCCGCCGCTCACCGAGACCGACGCGGCCAGCCCCACGCGCGGATGCTCCAACAACCACGCCCACGCGCTCCGCAGGCTCGACACGACCCCCGCCACCGCCGACAGCGCGCCCAGGTTGGCGGCTGCCGCCTCGCCCATCGCGCCGAGCGCGGCGGGCGCATCCGCCAGCACCGCGAGAAATCCCGCGTCGACCGCCGCCACGCGGCCCGCCACCGGGGCCAGCGCCGAGGCCGCGTCCGCGCCCGTGCCGATGATGCCCCCCAGCGCCCTGTCGACGTTCAGCAATTTCAGCGCGACGCTCTCCGCGCCGCCTGCCGTGACCTCGATGTTGGCCGTCGCGACCGTCGTCATGCGTCATCCTCCTGCCCGCCGCTCAATGCAGAGCGGGCGATGTTCTCCCACCGGACCGACTCCAGCGCCGGGCGCAGATACGGCTGCGCGGCGGTGCGCCGGGTTCCGAACTCGACGTAAGCGGCGTAATCGACCGCGCCCCCGCCCGCCCGCACCGCGTAGCCGCCGGGGGTCCGCCCGGCCCGGATCGACGCCCGCAGCGCGCCAGTCCGCACGGGAACGAGCGCCCGCGCGGATTTCGCGGTCTGCTCCGCCCCGCGCCGGGCGATGGCGTCCACGCGCGCCGGAAGCGCGGCGATGAGGGCGCGGAGCGCCCGGCGGTCAACTGTAATGCGAATCGGCATTGTGTCCTCCGATAGTGTTGGCCGGAAATCCGGCACGTGTGCGCGCCGGTCGCGAGTGCCAAGTTAAAAGTGCCAAGTGCCAAGTAACAGGCCAACCGACTGAAAACTAAAAGCGAGCGCAGCGAGCCACTGACCGACTGATAGACTGACAGACTGAGCGACTAAAAAACTGGCAACTCGCAACTCGTAACTCGCAACTCCGTCACCGCCGTTTACCCGCCGCCCTCATTGCTTTCGTTCGCGCATCGCGCACGCTGTCGAACTCCCACACGTCGCCCAGCGACAGTTCCTCGATTTCCGCGAGCGTCCAGCCCGTCACCTCGGCGATCTCCCAGCGTTTGGCGGCCCACCACTGCGCGGGGGTCAGCGTCGCGCCGACCGTCAGCGCGAGGTAGACCGCCTTGCTCAGGAAGGGTCGGCCTCCACGCCCGCGCTCAGCAGCGACCCCAGCCGCGCGTCCAGCCGCCGGAACTCCGGCAGCGACAGCCGCCCGACCTCGGTCTCGGTCAGGCCGGTCGCCTTCGCGAGGAAGGCGTCGTAGCTCATCCGGCCCTCGCGCAGCGCGAGCTGATCCGCGCGCCGCAGCCGGTACAGGTTGATGGTCAGCTCGCGCCCGTCCGCGAGCTTGAACAGCTTCGGGTCTTCTGCCATGTGTGGCTACTCCTGTTTGTTCTCTTTGCCGGGGGCTTTGCCCCCGCGCCCCCACAAGGGGTTGGAAACCCCTTGACCCCCGTAGGTTTGCGCCGCTCCGCGCCGCAAACGGCGGGATGTCAGGTGTCGAACAGGTCGTGATGTGCTGGTCAGTCCGCCAAGCGGGAAATATGTATCCCATCCCCTTCATGCCGATACTTGGCACTCTGCACTTGGCACTAGGCACTCGGCATTTATTCCCAGACCGTGTTTGTCAACTCACCACTAAATTGAAACGTGATCCTGAATTCGATGAGATCGTCGTACGGCACGCGCTCCTCGAACGCCGACACGATGGCGTTCACGGTGCGGCGCGGTTTGCCCGCCGCGTCCCCCTCCGGCCCCCATTCCAGCGTGCCCGACTCGCCCTCCGCGCAGAGCTGGCGCGGCGCGGTCGCCCCCACGCCGTCCGCCTGCGCCACCAGCGTGAGTTCCGCCGAGCCGTCTTTCAGGGTCGGCAGGTAGGTGCGGTTGGCGTCCGCCCCCGCCGATGCGTCGACCAGCCCGACCTCCGTCGCCAGTTCCAGGCTGCGAAAATCCGCCTGAAGCTCCGTGCCCCCGAACGCCACGTACAGGTTTTGCCCGGTGATTTCGCCCATGTTCTCCTATCCTTCCTCGCTGATTCGGATGCGATACTGCCCGCCGGTGTGCCACACGACCCCGCCCGCCGCGTCGACCTCGGCGTAGGCCACGTCGGCCTCGCGGGCCAGCCAGAAAGTCGCCCAGCCCGCCGCGCTCAACTCCCCGTGATGGAGCAGCGCGTCGAGCCGCGCATCGACCGCCGCTGCCTCTGCCAGAGTTCCGGCGATGGCCTTGACCGTGTAGACCACGTTCCGGGCGCGGGTGGGCGTCCGGTGCTCGTCTCCGCCGCCCTGCCACTGGAACACGACACGGGGCAGGGG
>CAZWUX010000399.1:0-1477 GCA_964637665.1 uncultured Anaerolineae bacterium | reverse complement strand
GCCCGCTTCACGGTGGCCCACTGGTGCGCGGCGCGGACCTCCTCCACCCGGAACGTCTCGCCGTCGACCGTCACGAGGTCGCCCACCGCGAGGTCCGTGTCATGGGGGATTTTGAGATCGTAGGCCGCCAGCCCGACCATCCGCTCCGCCGAGACGCGCAGGCCCGTGTCGCGAAGGCCCGACCCCGTCACGGCGAGTCGGCACGCGACGCCAGTCGCGACGGTCGACGTGCTCTCCGACCAGCCACCCTGTCCGTCCGGCGTTGGGGTAGGTCGGGTGATGGTGCAGGTCTGCCCCATGAGCGCCTCGGCCTGACGGCGCATTTCGGTAAGCTGGGCGGGTGTTACGTCACTCATACGAGGTCCCCCCGCTCAATCTGCCTGAACACCGGCCCGGCCTGTTTCTCGTAGGCCGCCGCCATCGCCATGCAGTGCTCGAACCACTCGCTCTGGTTCATCTGCTGGTCGTCCGCGCGGAACGTCACGAAGGCGGCCCGCCAGCCCGCCCGCTCGCGCCACACCTGCGCGGCGGCGGCGGCGAGGTTGTAGCTGCGCGCCCGCAGGTAGTACGCCGCGCCATCCTGATCGGCGGTGAAGCGCACCGACCCGCGCACGTAGTCCGCCGTGTAGCCGCCGGGGTCGGCGGCGTCGCCATCCGCATCCTCCACCGACCACGCCTCTGCGCCGCTGGCCGCTTCTTCGAGGTCGCCGCGCGGCGCGTAGTAGTCGTGCGTGACCGTCTCGCCGCCCTCGACCTCCGCGATAGCCATCAGCGGGACGCGGTTCATGTCGACCCGGTGGGCGTCGAGCGCCTCCTGTAGCTGGTCATCGGACCACCACGACGCGCCGTTCACCTCGTATTCGTCCGCGTCGGCCTGCGTCATCCCCCGCAGCCTGCGGATCAGGTTTGCCATGCCCTCGCGTGCGGCCATGTGTCCGTCCTTTCGTGTTCACTATGGTGTGTGCCGTGCCTGCTAATCAGCCAACCCGGAAAAGACCATCGCTCTTGATCACAGCGGCCTTCTACTTGGCACCTGGCACTTTCCACTCGGCACTGTGATCACATTCTGTTAATAATCGACCGCTATAATGGTGGCAGGTGTCCGTTGACTCCGCCGCCGGAGGCCCCGCATGGCCCCACTCGCCGAATCCATCGCGTTTACCGCCCTGACCGCGCTCGTGTTCATCGCGGCGGGCTTTCTCATGCTCGCCGGGAGCCTGTTCGACTGGGAATGGCACGGCACGGTCGGGCAGCTCATGTACACATATCTGGGCCGGGCCGGAACCCGCGTGTTCGTCGGCGTGTCCGGGTTCGTGATGGTGCTCGGCGGGCTGGTGGTGGCGCTGCCGCTGGTTGAGTAGCCAGTTCCCAGTTCCCAGTTTCCAGTTTTAGTCGATCAGTCTCTCAGTCGGTCAGTCGGTCAGTGGCCCGCTTCGCGGGCTTTTCGTTTTTGCTGATGAAAAGCTCCGGGCCGCAG
>CAZWUX010000398.1:0-4044 GCA_964637665.1 uncultured Anaerolineae bacterium | reverse complement strand
TCAGAAGCGAACGACGTGACAATTTTCAGGTTGTTAGTCGTTTTTCAGCCCGAACCCCCTCCGCCGATGCTGCGCATCGCCACCTCCCCCTTAGCAAAGGGGGAGAAATTTACCGGGCACACGCCCTCTAAAACTCGGCCATTTTCAGGTAGAGAAGGCTGATAGACTAAAAACTGGAAACTCGAAACTGGGAACCCGAAACTAAAAGCCAGAGAGATGGCTGAATGCTGGCAGAGATTACGGCAAAACATGCGACACGATCACGGAGAACCCCCATGCGCATCGAAACTGACCGCCTGCTGCTGCGCGATCTGCGTGAGGATGACCTCGACGCGCTGGCCGCGCTGTGGACCGACCCGGACGTGACGCATTATATGGGCGGCCCGCGCGACCCGGCGCGCATCCGCGACATGCTGGCGGAGGACCTGCCCGTCGATCCGCCCAATCCGTTCAGCCTGTGGCCGGTGATCGAGAAAGCGACGGGGCGGATCGTCGGGCACTGTGGGTTGCTCGAAAAGGAGGTTGATGGGCGGGATGAGGTCGATCTGACGTACGTGTTCGCACGATCGGCGTGGGGGCGGGGTTATGCGACGGAGATCGCGACCGCGCTGCGGGATTATGCCTTCGCCCGGCTGGGGTTGGCGCGGCTCGTCGCCGTGATCGACCACGAGAACACAGGCTCGCAGCGGGTGGCGGTCAAGGTTGGGATGCGCTATGAGAAGGACGCGCTGCGCTCGGATGGCGTGACGCGGCGCATTTACAGGATGGAAGCCCCGCCGCCTGAGTAGAGTGATCAAAACGCGCCGCGTTGAGAACATCGCAACCTGGGGACACGACCGTGACAGATGCCGCCAGCCTCTGTGCCCGGCCCAGAGCGGTTCATTCACCAGAATCCACAGGCCCGGCCCCGCAGGAAGCGCCGGTTGACGCGGGGGGGCGGGGCGGCTAGAATCAGCGCAACCGCATACCAGACAGGCTGTGAGCGGAAGTGATAAGCCATCGTTGCAGCGAGCCGGGGATAGTGTAAGCCCGGCAGGACCGGCGAAAGTCGATCCCGTGCCCCAACGAGCACAGGTGGCCCACCTCGTCCGGAAGCCCCGGATGTGAACCACGAGTAGCATCCGGCGGGCCGCGCACGTTACGCGCATCGAGCGGGTAAGATCGCGTCCTGACGGCGCGTCATTACCAAGCAGGGTGGTACCGCGAAGTCCTTTCGTCCCTACAGTTGGCGAAGGGGCTTTTTCATTCTGCGCTGAAGCTCGAAACGTAATGGGTGAGAGGAAGGGTATCATGCGCTCATGGTGGACGAGTGAAACGCTTTGCGTTTCACTTAAGAAGAAGGCTTTCGCCTTCTTCACGCTCATAGGACTGGCCGGGCTGGCGCTCGCGGGCTGTGCAGCCGCAGCAGGGACAGGGAATGAACCGCTCGATGCGGGGGAGACGGCCTCGGCGCCGACGACCTCTGCGTCGGCGGAACCGGCGGGCGATGCGCTCACCGACGGCCCGGCGGAGCAGGCCGTGCCGACGCAGGCGGAGCAGGTCGAGCAGGCAGAGCCGACGGCGGCGGAGCCGACCGCCGCGCCGCTGCCCGATCTGGGTGAAGCGCCGGAGCTTGAGAACGAGGTCTGGTTGAACGTCGACGCGCCGCTGAGGCTGGCCGACCTGCGCGGGAAGGTCGTGCTGCTGGACATGTGGACCTTCGGTTGAATTAACTGCCAGCACGTGATTCCCTCGTTGAGGGAATGGCATGAGACGTACGCGCCGGAGGGGTTGGTCGTCATCGGGAATCATTACCCGGAGTTCAACTATGAGCGCGATCTCGACAACCTGAAAGAGGCGGTCAAGGAATATGGCATCACGTACGCCGTCGCGCAGGACAATGACCGCAAAACGTGGGGCGCATATCATAATCGCTACTGGCCGACTCTGTATCTGATCGACAAGCGCGGGCACATCCGGTATGTGCATTATGGAGAAGGCCGGTACGAGGAAACTGAAAACGCGATTCAGCAGCTTTTAGCCGAACCGTATCCATAAGCACGTTCAAGAGGAGCACAATGGCCGACTACGATTCGATTGCACGCTGGGGGGACGCAGGGCCGGTCGAGGCCGTGCCGGGATTGACACGCCGCACGCTGGGCACGACAGACAGCATGATGGTGGTCGAGTGGCGGGCCGAGGAGGGCGTCAAGCTGCCCGCGCACAGCCATCCGCACGAGCAGGTGGGGTACTGCGTGAGCGGAGAGGTCGTGATGACCATCGACGGGCAGGACACGCTCTGCAAGCCGGGGGACAGCTGGGCCATCCCCGGTGGGGTGGAGCACAGCGCCATGTTCCCGGTCGCCAGCATCGTGGTCGACATCTTCTCGCCGCCGCGCGAGGACTACGTATAGAACGGACTGAAATCGACGGGCTGAAAAGGGGAAGGAGGTAGACGAGATGATCAGCTATACAGGCCAACCGTGTCGACGGAGGATGATGGGCTGCCTTCTCGCGCGCCTCCCCCGTGAGGGGAATCCGACCGGAATACAGGGGTGAGGGCGCAGGCCCTCGCCGTCAATCACCAGCAAGCGACTTCAGGAGAAGACGAGTTCGACATGAGTGATGAATACAATCCGCAGGAGATTGAAAAGAAGTGGCAGGCGCGCTGGGCGGAGGACGATCTGTACCGCGCCGAGGTCGACCCCGACCAGCCGAAGTTCTATGCGCTGACGATGCTGCCCTACCCGTCGGGCAACCTGCACATCGGACACTGGTATGCAATGGCCCCGTCGGACGCGCGCGCCCGCTGGAAGCGGATGCGTGGCTACAACGTCATGTTCCCGATGGGGTTCGACGCCTTCGGCCTGCCCGCCGAGAACGCCGCGATCAAGCGCGGCATCCACCCGAAAAAGTGGACTTACGCCAACATCGACACGATGAGGCGGCAGCTCCGCTCGATGGGCGCGATGTTCGACTGGGAGCGGGAGGCGATCTCCAGCGACCCGTCGTACTACAAGTGGACGGAGTGGTTCTTCATCCAGTTCTTCAAGCATGGGCTGGCGTACAAGAAGGAATCGCCCGTCGACTTCTGCCCGCACTGCAACACGACGCTGGCCCGCGAGCAGGTGTGGGGCGAGGACCGCGTGTGCGAGCGCTGTGGCACGCCCGTCATCAAGAAGAATCTGAACCAGTGGTTCTTCCGCATCACGAACTACGCCGACGAGCTGCTGGACTTCAGCGCCATCGATTGGCCGGAGCGCGTCGTGACAATGCAGAAAAACTGGATCGGGCGCAGCGAGGGCGCGCAGGTCGTCTTCACGACCGAGCGCGGCGACGAGCTGCCGGTGTTCACGACGCGGCCTGACACGCTGTGGGGTGCGACGTTCATGGTCATGGCCCCGGAGCACCCGCTGGTCGACGAACTGACGACGGACGAGCAGCGGGAGGCGGTCGACGCCTACGTGGAGCAGGCCGCCCGCGCGAGCGACATCGAGCGCGAGGCCGCCGACCGCGAAAAAACGGGCGTCTTCACCGGGGCATATGCGATCAACCCGGTGAATGGGGAGCGCATCCCGATCTGGGTAGCCGATTACGTGCTGATGACGTATGGATCGGGCGCGATCATGGCCGTGCCTGCCCACGACCAGCGTGACTTTGAGTTCGCGCGCAAGTTCGACCTGCCCATCCCCGGCGTGATCCAGCCGGACCGCGCGGGGCTGCTGGGCTATCTGAGTGAGCAGGGCATGGACGTTGAAGAAACGTTCGAGGCGGCGCGAAAGGACAACGCCGTGATCGAGGTCGAGGGGGAGGAAACCGTCGACATCGACTGGCTGAACGCGCACACCGGGGTCGCCTACGCCGGGCAGGGCGTGATGGTGAAGTCCGGCCCGTTCGATGGCACGTTCGTCACCGACCAGAAAGGCCGGGCCAACCCTGGCATCAGCGCCGTGATCGATTGGTTGGAGGAGCAGGGCACCGGGACGGAAGCGGTCAATTACCGGCTGCGCGACTGGTTGATCAGCCGCCAGCGCTACTGGGGCGCGCCCATCCCGATGATCCACT
>CAZWUX010000397.1:0-4052 GCA_964637665.1 uncultured Anaerolineae bacterium | reverse complement strand
TGGAGATCGGCGGGAAGCCGCGTCCCGACCGCGAGCAGGCTGTCCGGGGTCAGCAGGTTGCGCTCGCGCATCGTGATCGGGTCGATGCCCAGCCGCTCGCCCAGCTTCTCGATCTGCCCCTCGGCGGCGAACAAGCCCTGCGGGCTGCCGAACCCCCGGAACGCTCCGCCCGGCACGTTGTTGGTGTAGATCATGTACGCGTCGACGTGCACGCTGGGAATCTCGTAAACGCCCGTGCAGGTCAGCACGGCCTGCCCCAGCACCATCGTCGAGGTGTAGGTGTAGGCCCCCGCATCCCCGATCAGCTCCACCTCGGCGGCGGTCAGCTTGCCCTCGCGGGTCGCCCCCCAGCGCGCCCGGACGTGCATCTGGTGGCGCTTGCAGTGCCCCCGGATCGACTCCTCGCGGCTCCACACGATCTTGACGGGCCGCCCCGTCTTGAGCGCCGCCAGCGCGAGCACGATCTGGACGGATAGGTCCTCACGGCCCCCGAACGCCCCGCCGATGGCCCGGTAGATCACGCGGGTTTTATGGGGATCGAGGCCCAGGGCGCGGGCTATTTGTCTCTGGTCGTGATGCGCCCACTGGCCCGCTGTTTCGATGACGACCTGATCGCCGTCTGTGTAGGCGAGGCCCGCTTCCGGCTGGAGATAGGCGTGCTCCTGCATCGGGAGGTAGTAGGTCCCCGACACGACGGCGTCCGCGCGGGCGAATCCCTGCGCGATATCCCCCTTGCGGACCGGGAAATACTGGAGCACGTTGTCCGGGTGATCGGCGTGGAGCGCGGGGCTGCCGGGACGCATCGCCTCGCGCGGATCGCTGATGACCGGCAGGTCTTCGTAGACGACCTCGATCAGGTCGCGCGCCCGTGCGGCGGCGTCCTCCGTCTCCGCGATGACGGCGGCCACCTGATCGCCCTCGAAGCGCACGACATCCCCGCACAGCACCGGCTGATCGGCCTGCGCCAGCCCGTAGGAGTTGACGGGGACATCCTCCGCCGTCAGCACGGCGACCACGCCGGGAACGGCCCGCGCCCGGCGGCTGTCCAGCGCGACGATCCGGGCGTGGGGCCGCCCCGCGAACAGGATTTTCATGTGCAGCATACCGGGGCGCGACAGATCGCCGGGGTACACGGCCTGCCCGGTGACTTTCTCGTAGGCGTCCGTGCGGGGGATCGATCTCCCGATGATGCGGGTCGGTGCGTCGGTCATGGGGTGCGTCTTTGCCCACTCACTGTTCACGATTCACGGATAGCGGTCCGATCTATCACGCGCTCTGCCAGCCCGGCGCTCAGGATGTCATCGGCTGGCCGAGGCCCAGCCCGGCGAGCGCCTGCCGGTAGGCTATCGACGTTCTATCCGCCTTGATGTGGAATTCCTCGCCCAGATCGAGCGGAAGCTCTTCGGGCATCTGGGACTCGACGATGGGGCGGTCCTCGTTCAGAATCCGCCGCTCCCAGTCCATGATCTCGGCGGCGGGTTTGTCGTGGTCGAAGTTGCGGGCGATGAAGAAAAAGATGCGGACCTTCCGGGCCGAGACCGGCGCGGCGATGTCGAAGATGGCGTGCCGCCGCCCGCCCGGATAATCGACGATCAGGCGCACCGCGAAGGGCAGCGTCACGTCGTAGATCATCCACCGTTTGATGGTCTGCTCGCCGCTCACGGACGAGTGATCCGGGTTGCTGGCGAGGTACGGGTATTCCATGTGCAGGCCGCCCGGAACCGGCTCGACCTCGTAATCAGGCACTTCCGGCCTATCGGGGTTGCCGAACGTCCCGACGTGGACGAAGGAAAAGTGAGACACGTCGAGGAAATTCTCGACCTGCCGCGCCGCCGATGCATCCCAGTCCAGCGGGTCGAGGTTCAGCCAGCGGAATGTTGGGTCTTCGGCTTCGGGCCACTCCGGCAGATCGGTCGCCGGTTCGCCGGAGAGGCAGGTCCAGATCAGGCCGTAGCGTTCCACCGCCGGGTACGTCATCAGACGGATCCTTTTCGGGACAGGCCGGTTGGGGTGCGCGGGGATCAGCGTACACTGCCCATCGTGGCTGTAGCGGAAGCCGTGATAGGGGCATACGATCTCATCCCCCTCCATCCGTCCGAGGCTCAGCGCTGAACCCCGGTGCAAACACAGGTCCTTCGCCACGACGACGCCCTCCGACGTGCGGTACACGACCAGCGGAACGTCCAGCAGCCGCGCGGTGGCTGGCTCCCCCGCCACGTCCCGGCTGAAGGCGACCGGGTGCCAGCAGCTTGCCAGAACCCGCCAGTCGCCCTCGGCGAACGTGTTATCCCCCGGCAGTTCGAGTGCAGACATCACCAGTTCCCCTCTAACTCATCGCTTACGAATCCGGCCCCATAAGCATCAAGCCCCCTCCCTCAAGTAGGGCAGCCCCAGCGCCTCCGGCGCGGCGGTCAGCTTGCGGTGCGAGCGATCCCGGAACAGGATGGGCAGCACCATCAGGATGATCGTGCTGAGGTAGGGCAGCATCGACAGGAACGCCGCCGGGATTCCCCAGTCCTGCGTCTGAGCGACGAAGCCCAGCGACGTGACGGCCCCGAACAGCAGCGCGCCCAGCACGATCAGGAAGGGCCGCCACCCCGCGAAAATGACGAGCGCGATGGCGATCCAGCCCCGCCCGCCGGTCACCCCCTCGGACCAGGCAGGCGTGAAGAACAGCGTGAGGTAAGCCCCGCCCATCGCGGAGAACGCGCCGCCGATACAGGTGTAGATAAAGCGCAGCCGGTTAACGGGGATGCCCGTCGCGTCGGCGGCGGATGGGTTCTCGCCGACGGCGCGCACGTTCATGCCGTGACGCGTCCGGTACAGCAGGTAGGCGATCAGCACCGGGAAGACGATGTAGGCGAGATAGGTCAGGATGTTGTGATTGAAGATGGCCTTGCCCAGCACCGGTATATCGCTCAGCCCCGGAATGTAGATGCGGGCGAAGCGCGCCTGCGCGGGCTGCCCGGCAAAAGGCGCGCCGATCCGGCCCGCTAACCCGGTCCCCAGAAACGAGAGCGCCAGACCGCTCAAAACCTGGTTGGCCTTGAAGACGACGGTGGCGACGGCGAACACCGCGCCGAACAGCAGGCCGACGAGAATCGCCGCCAGCAGCCCGGCGTACGGGTTCGGAACGAACTGGTTCACCGTGATGATCGCCGTGATGGCCCCCATCGCCATGATGCCCTCCAGTCCGAGGTTCAGCACGCCCGTGCGCTCGGCCAGAAGCTCGCCCAGCGCCGCCAGCACGATGACCGTGCCGGAGGCGATGGCGGTGCCGATGATGCCTGTGATGATTTCTTGCATTCCGTATCTCCTGTTTCCGCCCGTCAGCGGGGCAGACGCTCAGGCGCAGGCGTGTCCGGGGGAGCGGCCTGAGCGCCCGGTTCGACGGCGTCGGGGGCCACGTCCGGCCCGGTGAAATCTGTCCGCACGATGCGGTACTGCGCCACCACCTCGCCGATGGCGGCAAACATGAGGATCAGGCCGTTGATGGCGATAACGGCGTTCACCGATAGGCCCTCCGTTTGCAGGGCGATCCCGGCGTTCAGCAGCACGGCCAGCAGGTAGCCGGTCACGATGGTGGCGATGGGCGACGCGTTCGCGAGGGCGGCGGCGATGATACCCGTATAGCCGTACTCGTTGGAAATGGTGCCGGACAGGCGGTGCGCCGTGCCCGTCACCTCGATCATCCCGGCGATGCCCGCAATCGCCCCGGAGATGAGCATCACGGTGATGATGTTTTTCGTCACGGGGATGCCCGCGAACTCGGCGGCCCGGCGGTTCCCTCCGATGGTCGTGATCTGGTAGCCCCAGCGGGTGTTACCCAGCGCCAGCCACAACAGAACGGCCAGCACGATTGCCACCAGGATGCCGACGTGAAGCTGCCCGGAGAGGGTGGGAAGCTCGTAGGGGATACGGTACGTGGCGGTCAGCACGCCCACCCCCCGGTCGCGCCAGGGGCCGATCGCGAAGTGGTTGGCCCACAGAATCGCGACGAAGTTCAGCATGAGCGTGGTCAGAATCTCGTTGACGTTCAGGTAGGCGCGCAC
>CAZWUX010000396.1:0-4084 GCA_964637665.1 uncultured Anaerolineae bacterium | reverse complement strand
GCGATCTGCTCGCCGCCGAGAAGGATCTGACCCGGCGCAGCGATCAGGTCGCGCAGTTGCGCCGGCAGCTGCCCTGGGTCCGCATCGACAAGACGTACACCTTCGATGGGCCCGACGGTCGGCAGACGCTTGCCGATCTGTTCGACGGCCGCCACCAGCTCCTGGTGCAGCATTTCATGCTCGCGCCGGGGTGGGAGGAGGGTTGCCCGAGCTGCTCCTACATGGCCGACCATACCGACGGCATGATCGCTCACCTGGTACATCGTGACGTCACGTTCGTGGCCATATCACGCGCGCCGCTCGCCGAGATCGAGCGCTTTCGCCAGCGCATGGGCTGGCAGTTCAAGTGGGTGTCCTCGTACGGCACCGACTTCAACTACGACTTCGGCGTCAGCTTCACGCCGGAACAAGTGGCCAAGGGCCGGATCAATTACAACTACGGCAAGTGGTCGATGACGGGCGAGGAATGGCCCGGCGTCAGCGCCTTCTACAAGGACGACGCGGGCGATGTCTTTCACACCTACTCGACCTATGGCCGCGGCGTGGAGGTCATGATGGGAACGTACCGCATGCTCGACCTCACGCCCAAGGGACGTGCGGAGCGGGACGTGCCCCACAAGATGGAATGGGTACGCCATCACGACCGCTATGAACCCGAACCGGTCGCGAAGGCTGTGTCGGCCGACGCGTCGTGCTGCAAGGCGCACGCGTAAGGTAGCTGATCATGAGCAACGCTCACATCGTGAATGAGGCCCGGATCGGCGGACGTGAAGGGAGCGGCGATGCCGCCGCTCCCGGCGCGGCCGGTTTGCTCAGCCTCGCCGCTGCGCCGACTTTTGCGGCCATGGCGCTGTGGACAGGTGTTTTCGGCAGTCAGTCGGACATCCTCTGCACGGGGCCCCAGAGTGGCTCACCGCTCGGTGGCATGACACTGATGTATCTGCTGATGAGCGCCTTCCATCTGGCGCCGTGGCTGAAGCTGGCCTCCAGCCGCCCAAGCACTGGCCCGGCAGCCCATCCGGGTGCAGCCGGGAGCCGTCAGCGCCGGCGCCACTGGTGAAGAAAGAAAACCCCGTCGTCTGACCTCGTGCGCGCACAAGCCGCTCAGGTGACTGCACCGTCCCCGTAACGAAAGGCCGCCCGCGCGCGAATGATGCGGTGAACCCCTTCACCGCATCGCGCGAGGCCCCATGAAATTCCTCATCGATTTCCTGATTAACGGGCCGGAGCGGCTGTCCGCCGTTTTCGCCTGGCTGCCGCCGCTGTTTGCCCGCTTCGTCGTCGGCTGGGTGTTCATGGGGACCGGCTGGACCAAGCTCAACAACCTCGACCGCATCACGGATGCCTTCGTCTCGTGGGGCATTCCCGCCCCGCACATTCTCACCCCCTTTGTGTCGGGCGTGGAGTTCATCGGCGGCATTCTGCTGCTGGTGGGTCTGTTCACGCGCATCGCCGCGGTGCCGCTCGTCATCGTCATGATCGTGGCGGTGATCAGCGCCAAGTTGGGACAGGTCGATTCACTTGAGACGCTGCTCGGCTTCGAGGAGCTCGCCTACATGGCGCTGTTCGGGTGGCTGGCGGTGGCGGGCCCCGGCCCGGTCTCGCTCGACCGGCTGCTGCAGGGCTGGCGCGCACAGCAGGCCTAATCCTCACGGCTTCCTTCCCCCAAAAAAAAGCCCCGCTGGCGAGCGGGGCTTTTAGGTGCGGGAGTGGAGGCAGTGGAGGCGTGTGCAAGCGGCAAGTGCAGGAGGCAGTTGAATTCGATGGGGGGACTATGCCTGCCCGCCTCCCGCCCCGCTGTTCCCGACGGCACAGGGCATTGCATTTTCTAAGTCCCTCCCAGAAAGTGCCGGGTCCCAGGGCAACGGAGACGGATGATGATCGGAAAATTGCTGGCAGTGGCGCTCGCTATGGCCTTGGCGGCCGAGCCGGCCGTGGCCGGCGAATGTGCAAGCGCCAACCAGGACGGCGCGATCGCTGAAGGGCATCTGATCGTCCGCGACGATGCTCTCATCCTGCAGATGCCGCAGGGCCTCTGCCTCAAGGGCGAGGACGAACTCGACAACGTCGAGGAAACGACGGAGCTGCACGTGTTCGGGGCGAACGATGCCGTGCACGGCGCCATCGTCAAGCTCGTCGGGCAAGACGTGCACCTGCGAGGTCGGTTCATGGGCGCCCATACCCAGCATCACAAGGCGCCGATCCTCATGGAGGTCAGCGAGGCCGACACACTTTGAGGCGCGACACGTCCCGCAAAAAAAGTGCCCCCCAGCCTTAGGGGGCTGGAGGGCGAGGCGCCGGCCGGGGTCCCGGGGGGACGGGACGGGGGGACGAGGAGGCATCCGGCCGGAAACCAGGGGTGCGTGGAAGTGGTGGGTCAGGTCTCCTTGATTCGATGGTGCGTGGTTCGTGTGTGATCCCTGTCTAGGGCCTTAGCGGCAAGCACGCTGTTCCCCAGGGAACAGGGTCGGAAAAGGCCTAGTCGGTGACGTCGTCGAGGACTTCCCCGACATCCACGCCCAGCACGTCGCGCGTCACGCGGGTTGCGGCGGACAGCGCGCTATCCTCGTGGCTGCCGTAGCTGTAGTCGCAGTCCTCGCAGCCGTAAGAGTCATAGTCGCCGTCGTCGTCATAGGCGCCGGGCAGATAGGCGCCATACGGGGCGAAGGGGATGTGGCGAAGGCCGCCGGCCTGCGCTGTCCCGACCGCAAAGATCGTGACGGCCAGTGCGATGGTGCCCGCGACCAGCGCGGTCTTGAGGTTGGATGACATAGGACGGTCTCCTGTTGTGAAAGGACGCGCCGCTTTGGGGGCGGCGCGTCTTGGGGCGAGGCGGGGCCGGTCAGGGCCGTCCGCGCTCGAGGAGATGTCAGTAGAGATACGGAGGCCGCGCGGCTGTTCCCGACGGAACACGCTCTGGCGTGCCGGAGATGAAAGCGGTTTCGTTCAGGGCGGCGGGCCCAGCGGCTGGTGCCGATAGACCCATTGTACGACGGCAAAGACCAGGGCCGCCGACCAGCCGAACAAGAGGAGCCCGTTGACCGCCTCGGACGAGGCAAGAAGACGCCATTCGGCGGCTGTCAGGACGTCGCCCGTGCCGAGCGTCGTGAAGGTCACGGTCGAAAAATAAAGCGACGCCTCGAGCGTCGGCAGAACATCGAGCGATGCGTAGAGGACGGCCCAGGCCGCGATCTCTACGAACATCGTAAGAAACAGCCACAGCACGAAAACGGTCAGCACCAAGGTGGCATGCAAATTCGTCTCAACGGTGCGACCCGTAAGATGTCGTCGCAACGTCACGACGGCTGCGACCGTAAAGCCGCCCTGTATCGAGGTGGTCACGAGGATCATCATCGCGCCCAGCACCAGTTGTCCGATCACGCGCTCCTCCTCAGGCAGGTTTGCGCCAGCCTCCCGCAGCCGCTGCAACACCACATAAACGAACAGGATGAATGCAACGACAAGCCGCTTAAGCGCATCGGCGGTCAGTCGAGCGGGGGCTCGGTTGGCTTAAGGATCTCAAGGATCGCGTCCACGTCGGCATTGAGCGGCAGACGCTTGAAGTCGGCCTCGACGTCGAGCGCCTTCTCCAAGAGCCGGTGGAACTCCTCGCGGTTCAACTCGATGGTGCCGAACTGGCGCAGGTGGTCGGTGACAAACTGCGTATCGAGCAGCTTGAAGCCGCCGTAGGCGAGGCGCGCCGCCAGATGCACGAGCGCGATCTTGGAGGCATCGCGCGCGTAAGAGAACATGCTCTCGCCGAAGAAGGCGCCGCTGAGCGCAACGCCATACAAACCGCCCACGAGGTGGTCTGCATCCCACACCTCGACCGTGTGGCAGTGTCCGAGATCGAACAGGTCGCGGTAGAGTGAGCGGATGCGCTCGTTGATCCAGGTGGAACGCCGTCCTGGGCGCGAGGCCGCGCAGCCGTCGATCACGCCCTCGATGTCGGTGTCAATGCGAACACTCAGATCGGTGGTGCGCAGCGTGCGCGCCAGCCGCCGCGGCACGTGCACGCCATCGAGTGGAAGGATGCCGCGGTGCTGCGGCTCGATCCAGTAGAGCGCCGGGTCGTCCGCGCTCT
>CAZWUX010000395.1:0-4085 GCA_964637665.1 uncultured Anaerolineae bacterium | reverse complement strand
TCGCCAAAAAGTTGACGGGGATGTAAATCGGCTCCCGCCGCCCGGCGGGTGACGGCCAGACGCTTGACCAGCCCGGCGCTCCACGCGCCGGGCTTTTTTGCGCCCGCTCGTGTTCCCCACACAGAGAGGGTGCAGCGCCGCCCGCGCCCGTGCATAATTAAGAAGCTGTCCTCCCTGTGCGGAGGGCGCGTTCGCGCTCAGGCGCGGACCAAATCCACCCGACAAACAAAGGAGAGAGCGCGATGCAAACCGAGATTCTTTACCGCCCGGCCTACGCGATGGCGCGTGTTCACCTCGACCCGAACGAGGAAATCCAGGTCGAGGCCGGGGCGATGGTCAGCATGTCGTCGGACATCGCCGTCGAGACGCAGGCGCGGGGCGGGCTGATCAAGTCGCTGGCGCGGTCGATGCTGGGCGGCGAGTCGTTCTTCATCAACACCTACCGCGCGGCGGGCGGCGGCGGCACGATGACGCTCGCCCCGGCGCTGCCGGGTGACATGTTCGTGCTCGACCTGAGCGGCGACAGCCTGCTCGTTCAGTCCGGCTCCTACGTCGCGTCGAGCGGCTCCGTCGAGGTCGACACGCGCTGGGGCGGCGGCAAAACGTTCTTCGCCTCGGAGGGGCTGGTGCTGCTGCACGCATCGGGCAGCGGCCCGCTGATCCTGTCGAGCTACGGGGCCATCGACGACGTGTCGCTGGAGAGCGGGGAGATGCTGACCATCGACACCGGGCACCTCGTCGCCTTCAGCGAGGGCATCGGCTTCAACGTGCGGTCGATCGGCGGCATGAAGTCGACGCTGTTCAGCGGGGAAGGGCTGGTCGTCGATCTGCGCGGGCCGGGGCGCGTCCTGATGCAGACGCGCTCGCAGGACGCTTTCTTAGCGTGGTTGATCCCGCAGCTTCCTTCAGACGGAAGCAGCTAATCACCGCCATCTACGCGGCGCGCTGGCGCGTGACTCTAAATGCGCGCCAGCGCCTTCTCGACGACCTCCATAAGCTGCTGCACCCGCAGCGGCTTGACGACGATGTCCACGATGTTGTCGTAGTAGGAGGCGACCGTTTTGGCGGAGGGCGGCGTCCCGGTGATGATCGCGACGGGCGGAGACGACATGCCGTTTTCATCCTCCGCTACGATCTTGAGAAGCTCCCAGCCGTCCATGCCCGGCAGCGAGATGTCGAGCAGCATCACGTCGGGCGCCTGATCGCGCAGGAGGGGAAGCGCCCCTTCGGCGGTCTCAGATTCGAGTGTATTGTATCCGCGCGCCTTGAGATTGACGGAGATCAGCGTGCGGATATTCTTCTTGTCTTCGACAATCAGCACAGTAGGCATAAGATGTGCCACTTTTGAGATAAGGGCTTGAATAAATATAAACACTACCTTCATTATGACGGACCAGCCGGATGAGATGCAAGGGTTTTACGTAGTTTTCCTCCCTTTTCCGCAGGATAGCCGCTCCGGCAGCGGGCCTGTCTTAAAAAGCGAGCGGGACGCACCTGTGCAGGCGCGCCCCGTATTGTGTCCGGTTCGCCGGATTCGATCAGGCCGGGAAGATCGACAGCGGCACGTAAGCCGAGACGATCCAGTTCGGCGCGTCGACGATCTCGCTGATCTTCAGGTCGACGGCGGTGCTGCACAGCACGTACGCCTGGCTGGGCGTCATGTCGTAGTTCGCCGTCAGCCACTCGATCATCGAGCGGATCGCGTTCTGGGCGTTGAGGTACAGGTCGGAGCCGTGCGCGGTCGTGACGTAGTAGCCCGCGCTGTCCGTCCGGGTGAGCGGGCTGGGCGTGCGGAACTGAAGCTCCCTGATCCCGGCATCTTTCATCAGCCCGATGCGCGCGGTGACGGTCATCGGCGTCTCGACGCCGGTGCCGCTCACCTCGCCGTTGCCCTGCGTGGCGTGGCAGTCGCCCAGCGCGAGCAGCGCGCCCTCGACCAGCACCGGCATGTAGACCGTCGAGCCGACGCCCAGGTCACGGATGTCCACGTTGCCGCCGTTGGCGCGGGGCGGGATCGTGTCGACCCGGCCCGGTTCGGCGGGGGCCACGCCCATCGTCCCGCAGAACGGCTCGTAGGGCAGCACGATGCCCCCCACGCCGAAGCGGCACGCATCGCCGTCAAGCTCCCAGTGATGGATGTATGCGAAGTCGAAGTCATCGGCGAGCAGGCCAAACCCCTTCAGGTGCCCGCTCCAGCCCCAGCCTTTATGCGCCATCTCCAGCATCTCGACCGCCAGCGCGTCGCCCGGCTCGGCCCCCTTGACGTAGACCGACCCGACCAGCGCGTGGATCGGGTCGAAGTCGATGGTCGCCAGATCGTCGTCCGTCCAGTCGGGCGTGACCTGCCCGCACGGCTCCGGGCAGTCGAAGACGACGACATCACCCGGCTCGATCTCGAGTCGCGGCTCGATCGAGTTATCCCAGAAAGGCTGCGTCACGCTGCCATCGAGGTGATATTCGGCCATGATTTGCGGCTTCCTTTCTTATGCTGATGTGTATGGTTAGCGGAGCAGCCTCAGTATAAGCTGCTCGCTCGGATTGCCAATTCCATAGTAATTGAGGGCCATGCTCAGAATCAACAGCCCGACGAGGATGCCGATCACGATGTAGTCCGGCGTGTGAAAGACGAGTTCCCGCCGGTAGGTGCGGTTGTTGATGTCGTAGTCGAACGCGCGGGCAAGGATCGCGATGGAGATATCCTGCGAGCGTTCGAGCGTCGCGAGGAAGATCGGCATCAGCAGCGCCGTGAGCACCTGCACGCGCCGGATCAGGTTCTTGGGCTGCACGTCGTATCCGCGTGCTTTCTGCGCGTCGGTGATCTTCTGCGTTTGTTGAGAGAGGATGCCGACCGTGGCGAACCCGATGCTGAGGGCCATGCCCATTTCCGGGGGCAGACCGTGGCTCGCGACCCGGTGGAGCAGGTATCCGGCCACCAGCGCCCCGACCGCGACAATCGCCGCGCGGGGCAGCGGGCCGAGCGGGATGCGCGTCACCTGCTCGTTCATGGTGAGGTAGGCGACGGCGAAGATGACCGCCCCGACGATCAGCGTCGTGGTCAGGTCGGCCCCCGCGCTGCGCTGCTTCTCGCGGCGCGTCAGCGCGAGCACGAGGTTGACGGGCGGCGTCGTGTAGAGCATCAGGTGGACGGCCAGCACGACGATGAAAAAGCGGAAAAACACCGCCACGCCGCGCACCAATCCCTGCACGGTGACGGGGACCCAGTCGACGCCCGGCACGAGGTAAAACAGGAAGCGGGCGTCGTCCGGGGTGAAGAACAACACCTGAAAGGCCGAGAACGTCAGGAAGATGACGACCAGCACGCGCAGGTTTTTGTTCAGCACGTTGCGGTCGATGGCGGCGGCCCCGAACAGGTAGAGGATGATGAACAGCGCCGCGATGAGCAGCGGCTCGATAATCGTGACGGCCAGCACGGTCAGCATGGCGAACATGAGAATCTTGGTGCGGGCGTCGAGCCGGTGCAGGGTCGAGTTGCCTTTGATGTAGGTGACGGACACGGCTATGCCTCCACAATCTGATCGAGGGCCAGCGCCAGATCGTCGGGCGTCACCAGCCAGGGCGGGACGCCGTAATCGCCCAGCCGCAGCGCCAGCTTGGTCGTATCCGGCAGGTCGAGCGAGTTGGTCTGCATCAAGTCGACATCGACGAGCAGGCCGTCCATCGGCCCGTCGTACGCCACCCTGCCCCGCTGCATGACGATGGCCCGCTCCGCGTAGGTGGCGGCGTAGTCGACCTTATGGGTGATCATCAACACGGTCGTGCCCATCTCGTTGAGCCGCTCGATGATCTCGAAGATCTCCGCCGTCATGTGGGGGTCCTGCCCGGTGGTCGGCTCGTCGATGATCAGCACGCGCGGGTTGAGCGCCAGCACCGAGGCCAGCGCCAGACGTTGTTTCTGCCCCTTGCCGAGATCGAACACCTCCGCGTCGATGTAGTCCAGCATGTCGACGAACTCAAGCGCCTCACGGGTGCGCTGCTCCATCTCCTCCTCAGGGACGTTGTGGGCCTTCAGCCCGAAGGCCATCTCATCCCGCACGTTGAACGAGACAAGCTGGTGGTTGGGGTTC
>CAZWUX010000394.1:0-4105 GCA_964637665.1 uncultured Anaerolineae bacterium | reverse complement strand
AAGGACCAGATCAGGATCGGCTTGATGGTGTTGCGCACCATCTCGGCGAACTCGTGCAGGGGGGCGAGATCGGGCGGAACGTCCGAGATCAGGCCCAGCCCCATCGCGTAGTCGAGGTTGGGCAGGGCGTCGACCACGCGGGCCACGTCCGCCGGATCGCCGCGCTGCGCCAGACGCCGCTCGCCGGTGCGCGGATCGAGCACGTGGGTGCAGGTCGGGCCGGGGCCGAACGTCACGCGGTCAGGTCCGACCGCGAACGCACGCGCGCCGTCGCGCCGCCACAGCGAAAAGACGGGCGGTGCGTCGCGCACGGCCCGCTCGACGATGTATGGCGGGATGCGGACCCGCGTGCCGTCGACTTCCGCGCCCGCCCCGGCCAGCAGATCGCGCGCGCCCGCGTGCCGCAGGTCGATGCCTGTCGCCTGAAGGACGTGCAGCGCCGCGTCGACCAGCTTCTCGATCTGGCGGTCGCTCAGCACGCGGAACTGCGGGGTCTGGTGTGCGTGGTAGTTCGTATCCATATTCTCTCCGGCGCTCCCCGGCGCTGGCTGGAACGGCATTAGCCTGCCCCCCCGCACGCCTGGTGCGCCGGGGCAGCGGCCTCGCCGATGAGACGCATCGCAACCCCGGCCCCGGCGATGGTCGGGAAACAGTCGACCCGCGTGATAGCCGACCTGCGCTTTTCATTCCCTAAAAAAGCGAGCATGATCCCGGCGGCCAGCCTGGCCTGAACATTGATCACGTCTCGCGCACGTCGACGATCTGCTGGGCGGGCACGCGGCTCAGCGCGTCAATGATGGCCTGCCGGTCGCCGTCGAGCTTGACGACGGCGGCCCAGCGGTCCGGGTCTTTCGATATGGGCGCGCCGCCGAGGGCCATGATGGGCCAGCCCTGCGCGGCGATGGCGGCGGCGAGCCGGGCAAGCGCGCCGGGCCGGTTGGGCATGTGGACCGTCACGCGGACGCCGGGGCGGCTGGCCGCCATCATCTCCGCAAGCTGGAGGAGCAGATCCGTTTCGGTGATCAGCCCGGAGACGCCGCCGCCCCCGATGACCGGCAGACACCCGACGTGGCGCTCGACCATGATGCGGGCCGCGTCTTCGAGGGGGGCCTCCGGGCTGATGGTAGCCACGTCCGCCGCGTCGATCATCACGTCGCCGACCGTCAGCGTGGACAGGTAGCGCCTCCGCTCCCACGCGGTGAGGCGGCCCGCCCGCTCCGGCTCGACGAGCAGGCTTTGCCGGGTGATCAGCCCCAGCAGCCGCCCGCCGTCGTCGACGATGGGCAGGTGGCGGATGTCCTGCTCGGCCATGGTGTCCCGCGCCTCAAGGATGCTCATCTGAGGCCCGGCCACCAGCGGGGGGTGGGTCATGATATCCTGCACCAGCATGGCGGTTTCCTCTGCGGTGGCGGCGGCCTCCACCCGCCTGACGGGCGGCTTTGCGCTAGCCTGCTTCGGACTGTGAGGCGCGCTCGTCGAGAATCGCCGCAATGACGCGCTCCGCCTCATCCGGCAGCGGTGGGACGGTGTGCGCCTCCAGAATCGCGCGGGCGCGCTCGTTGGCGCGGGCGGTCATGTCCTTCGCACCCTGCGCCTGCCACTCGTCGTGGCGGCGGCGGTCGATGAGGTTGGGCTTCCACTGCGCGCCATCCCAGTGATCGAGCGTGTGGTCGCTCGCGAGGAAGCCGCCGCCCGGCTCCGCGCGGTGGATGGCCTCGCGGGCGAGCGTCAGCGGGCTGACCTCGATGCCGCCCAGCATGTAGCGCACCTCGCGGATGATCTCGTTGGCGACGACGAGCATCGCCATCGACGAGGTGCTGCCGTATTCGATGTAGCCGACATCGTGGTTCAGGTTGCAGCGTGACAGGGCCGCCATCATGATCGAGGCGGTCGCCTCGGCGGCAGCCTGAGCGTCGACGACCTTGCTGTCCGTCGCGCCGCCGAACCCCCACGCAGGCAGGCCATAATGGCGGGCGAGGTCCGTGCAGGCGACCATGCCCATCGACCACTCCGGGCTGCCGTAGCTGACGATGGTCGTCTTCATGTCGAGCGCGGCGGTGTTGAACCCGTACAGGAAAGGCGACCCGCGCCGGATGAGCTGGGTGAGGATCAGGCCGACGAGCGTCTCGGCGTTGCCCAGCGCGATCGCCCCCGCCAGCGTGATCGGCCCGCCGCCGCCCGTGTTGGGGGAGGGTGGGTAGGTGACGGGGATGCCCTTCTCGGCGCAGAACAGCAGGTTGTCGACCGATTCTTTGTTGAACAGCAGTGGGGAGATCGGCTCGGCGTAGAGCAGCAGGGAGGGCTTCTCGCGCAGCGCCTCCTCGCCCCCGGCGATGGCCGCGGCGATGGCGTGGATGGCCTCCATGTCGGCGCGGTCGCGGGCCGTGTAGACGATCGGCTTGACGGAGCCGCGCACCATGCGGATGAAGCTGTGCAGGTAATGGTCGTAGGGGGGCACGTCGGACGGCGTCGCCATCGACATGACAAAATCGATCTCGCTCAGCGCGTCGCACAGCCGGGCGATGCGCTCCACATCGTCGGCGGTGCCAAAGCGGCGCTCGCCAGTCTCCACGTCGATGGTGAAGATACAGTCGGACCCCGGCCCGTAGAACACGTTATCGCCTTCGAGCGGCATCGTCAGCTCGCCGAGACGGTTATGCATCGGGATGCGCGACGGCGCGCTGGCGAGCGCATCCATCACCATCACTTCGGGGATGCGAATCCGCCCGCCGGATTCCCACGCCCCGGCCTCCAGCAGCAGATCGCGCGCCCCGGCGTGCTTCATGTCGATGCCCGTGCCCGACAGAATATCCAGACTGGTGCGATGGATGGCCCCGATCTGCTCGTCGGAGAGCATCCGTATCTTCGGGGTAAGCGTCTCAATCGGTTGTGGTGCTGTCACCGGATACCTCCCATGTGACGTGCTTTGGATAATCGTAAACAGCGGCTAGAGCGCGCGCGCCGGGCTGGGCCGCCCGGCGGCGGTGAACGTCAATTCGGTGCTGAGGTAGATGGTGTCGCCCCACGTCGGGTTGAGAGCGGCCTCGTGGTCGCGCCGCGTCATGGTGATCTCGACCTGCTCGGCCCCGGCCTCGTGGGCCAGCGCTTCAAGCTGCGGCGTCACGACGTTCCGCGCATGGCGGACTCCCTCCTCGACGGTCGATACGTCGACCACACCGCCCGGCAGGTGGATGCGGAAGCTCTCGCCGCCGTTCACCGGACGAATCTCGGCCCGCATCTCCTGTAAAACCGTGCCGACTGCCGCTCCGACCGCGTTGGCGACCCCGGCGTGTGGAGGAATCGCGAGGTCGGCGTTCAGCTTATCCGCCGCTGCCGGGACGTAAGCCCCGGCGGGTGCGCCGATGGCGATGATCGGTCGGTGGAGCGTCAGCGCGCACCCCACGTTCGACTCCCCCGCCCCTCCGAGCGCCCGGCTCAGCAGCGCGCGGGCCGTCGGCTCGCCGTCCCAGTCGGGCGACGGGCCCTCGTCGGACAGCGCCTTCGTGACGAGTTCGGTTGCGATCCGATCGGAAACCGCCCCCGCGACGCGCGCGCAGAGCGTCTCCGCCGGTAATCTGGCCCCGGCCAGCCACGCCGCGCCGAGCGAGGCCGCTTCTGTGCTCCAGCGGGTGAAGCGCCCCAGCGCGTGCAGGGCGTCGGTCGGCGTGAAGCCCGCCAGCATGACGAGCCGCCGGGCGGCCAGATCGGCCAGCCGCCGTTCGAGCAGCGTCCGGTAGCGCAGTTCGTCCGCCAGCCGCGTCACCGGGCGCGGGCCGCCGCCCAGCAGATTCACGATGGCGGCGTCCAGATCGTCCAGCCCGGCCATCTGCCGGGCGGTGGGCGGCGAGAGCAGGTAGGCGAACTGGCCCGCCAGCGAGACGGACGTATCCGGCGGATCGCGCAGGGCGTCGAGGACGGCAGGATGCTCGGCGGCGAGGGTGCACAGCGGCACGACGCGGCGCGGGCCGACGCTCAGCGCGCGCCCGTCGAACGTCACGAGGCTGTCGCCGCCCCGGCCCACCGTGTGGATATCGACGGCGCGGCCGCGCGCCCGCCAGCCGCCGACCCGCGCGCCGTCCGGGTTGAGGATGGGCCGCCCCTCGTG
>CAZWUX010000393.1:0-4129 GCA_964637665.1 uncultured Anaerolineae bacterium | reverse complement strand
CGACCGCGACCGCATCCTGCAAACCGACGACGATCTCAACGATCGCCTGTTTGCCGCTGCCGTCGATTTCCTCGTCGGCAGTGGGGTCTACAACACCAGCACACAGCGGTTGTTGACCTTCACAAGGAATGAGATCGAGGAAGCGCTGAAATGGGCGCCGACTGAAGTCACCATCGGAGAAGGGCGGGATGCACGCGTCTACCGCACGCGGGGCGTCGAGGACCCGACGCCGCCGCAGGTGAGTGGGGGGCCGATTGGCACGCCGCTCTCGGAGGACCAGTGGGTGCCCATCATGCAGACCTACTGGCAGGAGCCGATCATCGACCTCGTCGTGCCCGGCACGCTGGCGACCTCGTATGGCCGCGAGGTGCGATCCCGGTCCCCGCTGGAGATCGTAGCTGCGTGGCAGGAGGCGTCGTACGTCAGGGAGGCGGCCCGCCGCGCCGGGCGTCCCGGCACACCGGCGATGTGTGTCGAGATGGCGATCAGCGATATCGGGCACCTTTCGTCGATCAGCCGGGGTGGTTTCCGGCCCACGGATGTCCACGTCGTCGCCATGATCGGCGAGATGAAGACCGGCAACGACCTGCTGAACAAGATCGCCCATTCCATCCAGCAGGATGGGGTCATTCTGGGCTTCTACAACCCCATCCTCGGCGGGCTGGCAGGCCCGGCGGAGGGGGTTGCCCTGCTGATCGTGGCTGGCTTCCTCGCCATGCACGTGATCTACATGCCCGCCAGCGTCGAGTCGTGCCCCACGCACCCCTTCCAGTTCAACTCCACCCATCCCGAACTGCTGCGGGCGGTCAGCGCGGCCTGCACGGCGCTCAACCGCAACACCGACCTCCTGACCGAGTTCATGACATCCCCGGTCGGTGGCCCCTGCACTGACACGCTGCTCTACGAGTGTGTTGGCATGGCGGCGGTGGCCTCGGCGTGTGGGGCGTCGCGCGTGCTGGGGGTGCGGTCGGGCGTGGGTGTGGTCGAGAATCACTGCACGGGGCTGGAGGCTCGCTTTAATGGAGAGGTGGCCCGCGCCGCTGCCGGGTTGAGCCGGGAGCAGATCGATGAGATCGTCAGGCGGGCGGTTGCGAAATATGAACCGCTGCTCGATCAGAAGCCGTCCGGCGTCGCCTTTTCGGAGGCGTACGATCCCGTCACACTGCGGCCCAACGCCGGGTGGCAGGCCATCTACGAGCGTGTCAAGGAGGAGGTGGCTGGCTGGGGGCTGCCGCTCAGTTAGTATCCCTTGCCCCTCGGATGGGAGTGCGCCGTGAGTTATCCTGATTACGTCTCGCCAGCCACGCTGACAGACGCTCTGGACGCGCTGGCGGCGGTGGGGTCTGATGCCTGCGTGGTGGCAGGTGGGACCGATCTGCTGCCGCAGATGCGGGGAGGCGTGCGGTCGCCCGGCCTGCTGGTCGATCTGCGCCGCCTGCCGCTGCGTGACATCGTGCAGGACGGCCAGACCGTCACGATCGGGGCGTGCGTCACGCACGCACAGATCGCAGCCTCCGGCCTGCTGGCCCGGCACTTTCCGGCGCTGGTGGCGGCCTGCCGCGTCGTGGGTGGCCCGTCGATCCGCAACCGGGGCACGCTGGGCGGCAATCTGGCCCACGCCTCCCCGGCAGCGGATACCGCGCCGCCTTTGCTTGCCTATGACGCCGAGGTGATCACGGTCAGCCGGGCGGGGCGGCGGATTATCCCCCTGTCCGGGTTTTTCAGCGGGCCGGGCCTCACGCAGTTGGAGCCGCACGAGGTGATCCTCGGCGTGCGGCTGCCGATCCCGCCGGAGAATACGGCGGCGCAGTTTATTAAGCTGGGCCAGCGCCGCGCGATGGCGATCGCCGTCGCCTCGGTCGCGGCCCGCCTGACACAGGGTCAGGATGGCCGGATCACCGCCGCCCGGATCGCGCTGGGATCGGTCGCCCCGTCGCCGTTCTGCGCCACCGGGGCCGCATCGCTGCTTCAAGGCAGCGCTGCGAGCGGCCAGCTGATCGCGGAAGCGGCGGAGCAAGCGCGGGCGGCATCCTCCCCGATCTCCGACATCCGGGCAAGCGCCATCTACCGGGGCCGTATGGTCGAGGTGCTGACCCGCCGCGCGCTGACCGCCGCCCGCGCTGAATTGCAGGGGGGATGAGCCGGTGACCGAGATCGCCATCACGCTGACGGTAAACGGCGAGGCCCGCCGCCTGCACACCGAGCCGTGCCGCACGCTGCTCGACGTGCTGCGGGACGATCTGGGGATGCTCAGCGTCAAGGAGGGATGCGGGCAGGGCGACTGCGGCACGTGCGTCGTGGTGATGGACGGGCAGGCGGTCAACGCCTGCCTGGTGCTGGTCGCTCAGGCCGATAACGCCGAGATCGTGACCCTCGAAGGGCTGGCAGACGGCGGCCACCTGTACCCGCTCCAGCGGCGTTTCGCGGAGGAATGGGCCTTCCAGTGCGGATTCTGCACCGCAGGGATGCTCATGTCCGCTTATGCGCTGCTGCTGCGCCAGCCGGACCCGTCCCGTGAGGAGATCGTCATGGCGCTTGAGGGGAACCTGTGCCGCTGCACCAGTTACCGGGCGATTATCGATGCCGTTGAGGGGGCTGCCGCCGATCTGGCTGGGAAAGAGGCCGCCCGTGACTGACACGACGATCGTCGGGAAGAAAACCCCGGCGCTGAACGGCAGGGATATCCTGACCGGCGCGGCCCGCTACTGCCGCGACCTGCGGCAGCCCGGAATGCTGGTCGGCAAGCTGTTGTACAGCGCCCACGCCGCTGCGCGCATCGCCCGGTTGGATGTGACTTCCGCGCGGGCGCTGCCCGGTGTGATGGCGGTGTTGGTGCACGACGACATCCCCGGTGAGAACAGCTACCTGTATGCGGAGCCGGATCAACCCCTGCTGGCAGATGGTTGTGTGCGCTATCAGGGGGATGTCATCGCCGCCGTCGCCGGGGTGGACGAGGACAGCGCACAGGCTGCGCTGGCGGCCATCGTCGTCGAATACGAGCCGCTGCCGGGGGTCTTTGACGTGGTGGAAGCCCTGCGGCCCGGTGTCAGGCAGGTCGTGGAAGGCCATCCTAACCTTCATTCTCATCTCGTCATCGAGTGCGGTGATGTCGAGGAGGGCTTTGCGAGGGCTGATGTGATCGTCGACCGGACCTATCACACCCAGCTCATCGAGCACGCCTTCCTCGAAACGGAGTGCGCCATCGCCGTGCCTGAACCGGATGGCACGCTGCTCGTTTACTCGCCGGGCCAGTCTCCCCACCGGGACCGCCGCCAGATCGCCCGCGCGCTGGCGCTGCCCGAAGCGCGGGTGCGTGTCGTCCAGCCCTTCATCGGCGGGGCGTTCGGTGGAAAAGATGAGATACACGTGCAGATTCACGCCGCCCTGCTGGCTCAGGCCACCGGACGCCCGGTGTTTCTGGAGCGCACGCGCGAGGAGTCGATCCGCGCGCACGTCAAACGCCACCCGATCCGGGTGCGCTACCGCACAGGGGCCGCCCGCGATGGCACGATTACGGCCATCCACGTCGAGGCGGTGGGCGACACCGGCCCCTACGTGAACGCCGGGGCCGAGGTGATGAGCGTGCTGGCTGCGACGGCCTACGGGCCTTACCGGGTCCCCAATGCCCGCATCGAGGCGGACACCGTGCGGACCAATAACCCCATCGCGGGGGCGATGCGCGGCTTCGGGATTCCGCAGGGGCATTTCGCCTGCGAGCGCAATATGGACGAGCTGGCGAGGGCGCTGGACATCGATCCGCTGGAGCTGCGGCTGCGAAATGGGCTGGAAACCGGCGACCGGCTGCCGACCGGGATGGCGGTCCGGCAGGCGGGTGGCATGAAGGGCTGCCTGCGTGAGGCCGCCGAGCGGGCGAACTGGACGGAGCGGGATCGGATCGAGCGGCGGCCCGCCCCCCATCTGCGGCGCGGCTGGGGCATCGCGTCGGTCATCTTCTCGGTCGGGTTGGGGCGGAACGTGCCGGACTACGCCGGGGCCAGTCTGGACATGGCCGCCGACGGCTCGGTGATTCTGCGCACGGCGGCCACCGATTACGGGCAGGGAGCGCACACCGCCCTCGCGCAGATCGCCGCGGAAGGTCTGGGCGTCGAACTGGCGGCGGTGCGCGTCA
>CAZWUX010000392.1:0-4135 GCA_964637665.1 uncultured Anaerolineae bacterium | reverse complement strand
CAGGGCGAGCGTCACGGCGTCGCGGGAATAGAGCACGGCGTCGCGCGCAGGGCGGAGGCGGGCGATCAGGGCGAGGTGGTAGGTCAGCATGACGAGCAGGGATGAGAGCTTATCCCAGGCGCGGGCCAGCGGCCCTGACAGCCGTTCGGCGACCACGTACACGTCGAGCGCCGGGATTTTCTCCGCCGGAAACGCACGCGGTAGGCCGTAGTGGCCCCAGATGTCGTCGGTCACGAGGTGGGGCTTGTTGCGGCGGTCGGCGTAGAGCAGGGTCACGTCCGCGCCTGCGCGGGTGAACGCCTCGCACATCTGCACGATCTGGTAGGGGTGCGCCTTCTCGCTGGGGATGCGCGCGTTGGCGAGGTACAGGAGCTTCATGACGGCAGCGCGTCCAGCAGGCGGCGGCCCACCGCCGCCTCGTCGAATTCGGCGGCCATGCGCGCCCGGCCCACCGCGCCGAGGCGGGCGCGGGTCGCGGGGTCATCCGCGAGCTGGGTGATGGCGTCCGCCAGCGCGGCGTCGTTGCCGGGGGGCACGGCCAGCAGGTGCTCGCCGGGGGTGAAGGCGTCGAGCAGGGCGGGGGTCGACGCGGACACGACGGCCCGACCGAGGGCGAGCGTCTGGTAGACCTTGTTGGGCACGACGCGGCCCGCCTTACCGGTCGTGCCGAAGATGCCGAGGCTGATGTCCGCGCGGGCGACGCGGGCGGGCAGATCACCGGAGGGGACGGGATCGCAAAAATCGACGTTGGGCAGGCCGAGGCGATCCGCGAGAGAGCGCATCGCCGGGTAGGTCTGGCCGCGCCCGATCAGCTCGAAACGCAGATCGGGGCGATCACGCAGGCGAGCCGCCGCATGGAGGATCGTCTCGACGCCGTGCAGGGGGATGTAGCTGCCGTAAAACTGCACGAGCAGGCCATCGCCCGCAAAGGCGGGCGTGGCGGCGGACGCGGCGTCGAACCACTCGCGGGAAGCCCCGACGGGAATGGGCGCGAATTTGCCGCGCCGGACGCGGTAGGTTTCGGCGAAATAATCGGCGTGTTGATCGGTATCCGTCAAAACGAGGTCGGCCAGCTTGAGGGAGAGCCAATCGATCAGGCGGTAGCGCAGCGCGCTGAGCGAGCGGGGGCGGGCGACGCCGCGATCCCCCACCGCCGAATCGTAGAAGGGCGTGAAGGCATCGACCACCAGGCGCTTGCGGAAGCGGCGGGCGAGCCACCACGCGAGCGGGGCGAGTGACTGGCCGAACTCGGCCAGCAGGATCACGTCGCAACCGGGCGCGGCGGCGGGAAAGGCGCGGGCAATGGCGCGCATCCGGCCCGGCGTGCTTAGCTCGCGCGGGGCGTTGACCTCCGTCACCTCGACGCCGTGCAGGGCCAGCCCGCGCCGCAGAATCAGGTTGCGGGGGTAATCGGGCTGGAAGGCCCCCACGAAGCACACGCGCGGGGGCGTCATGGCCGGTCCTCACGGGCGGCGCGGCCCTCGCGAGCGGCGCGGTCCTTGCGGGCGGCGATCACCTCCGAGAACACGATGACCAGCCGCTCGACCAGCGCGTCGAGGCTGTATTCAGCGCGGACGCGGGAGGCGAGATGCCGCCCCAGCGCGGCGCGCTCACCCGATGAGAGGGCCAGCAGGGCGGCGAGGCGATCCGCCACCAGCGCGGGGTCGAGATCGGGCACGAAAAACCGGTCGGCGGTGTCGCCGAGAATGGGCAGGAACGTCTCGTTGTGGACGAGGGCCGGGATGCCGCTGGCGAGGCTCTCGATCACGACTTTGTCCAGACCGCCGGTCGGGCACAGGTTGACGGTCAGGGCGGCGTCGCGGTAGATGTCGGGAATCTCGTCGTGGGGGACGGGGCCGAGAAAGGCGACGCGTGACTCCAGCCCGCGCTCGCGGACGAGGGCTTGCAGGGCGTCGGCGTGCGCGGCGTGCTCGACCGTCACGCCGCCTGCGATGGCGAAGCGCACATCCTCGCAGCCGGGACGATCGGCCAGCAGGGCGGCGGCCTCGATCAGCGTGTCGTAATGTTTGATGGGGGACAGCCGACCGATGGCGGCGACGAGCCGCCCCAGATTCCCGGTTCCGGGCGTCTCCGCCGGGTGGAAGGCGGCCATGTCGATGCCGTGCCCGACGACCGTCACCTTGCGGCTGGGCAGCGTGAAGCTCTCCGGGGAGGCCGTCACGATCCGGTCGACGAGCAGGTGCGCCAGCCGCAGTTCCAGCCCGACGTGGCGGTGGGTGTACCACAGCACGAGGGGCAGGCCGTTGCGCAGTGACCAGGGGGCGGCGACGAGCGCGTAGCGGGGGCTCATGTGGGCGAAGATCACGTCGGCGTCGTGGGCGGCGGGGCGCATAGCCCGGCGGAAGGCCGCCAGACGCATCGCCCGCCCGTAGCCGCGCTCCTTGCCCATCGACGCCACCGTGACGTTGGCGGGCAGATCGTATTTCCCCTGCTCCAGACAGATGACGTGGACGCGCTCGATCTCAGGGTGGGCGGCCAGGCGCTCGATCCAGGTGTGGACGAAGCCGGTGCGCGCGTCCTCGCGGTCGACGCGGCGGGTGATCATCAATAATCGCACCGCTCACCCCTTCCGCATAGCGGCGCCGCGTGACCGCATGGCGGCGCAGCGCGACCACATGGCGATGATGCGCTCGATGGTGGCGGCGCGGTCGTAGACATCGCAGGCGCGCTCGCGGGCGCGGCGGCCCATCGCGCGGGCGCGCTCCGGGTCGGACAGCAGGGTGGATAGTTTGGCGGCGAAGTCGGTGGGGTTCTCGATCTCGGCCAGCAGGCCGGTCTCACCGTCGATCACGGCGTCGATGCCTCCGGCCATCGCGGTCGAGACGGCGGGCGTCGCGCTGGCGGCGGCCTCGATCAGCACTTTGGGCAGGCCCTCGTAGACGGAGGACAGGGCGTAGACATCGGCCAGCGCGTAGTAGATCGGCAGGTCGGCGTGATCGACGCGCCCGGTGAAGATCACGGCGTCCGACAGGCCCAGCTCGCGGACCCGCACCGGAATATCCTGTGTGTGTGTAAAATCGCCGACGAGCACGAGGCGGGCGGCGGGGTGCCGCTCGTGGACGCGGGAGAAGGCGTCGAGCAGGGTGGACAGGCGCTTGAACCAGACGGGGCGGCCCACCCACAGGATCACGGGGGCGTCATCCGGCAGATCGAGCTTGCCCCGCAGGGCGGCGACGGCGGACGGCTCGACCGGGGCCAGAAAACGGTCGACGTTGACGGGCGTGTTGATCACCTCGATGCGGCCCGGATCGACGCCCGCGCGGATGCTGCGGTCGCGCTCTTCGGTGTTGACGACGCGCAGCGTGTCAGCCCGGCGGGCGATCCACTTGCCGAGCAGGTTGAACGCGCTATGCCGCAGGGGGCGCTCGCGAATCCAGTAGTGGTTGTCGAAAAAGCTGGCGTGGCTCTGCACGTCGAGAGGCGCGCCGCAGCGGCGGTGAAGCAGCCACCCGGCCAGCCCCGTCGAGAAGGGGTCCTGCGTCGTGATCACGTCGATAGGCCGCCCGGCGGCGGCCTCCGCGCGGCATATCCCCGCCCCGATGCGAACGGCGTCCGCGACAAACGTCAGCGGGGAGCGGGAGCGCGTAGGGTAGACGGTCAGGCCCTCGCTCAGGTCAGCCGCCTCCAGGTCGTGCGCGCGGGGCGAGTAGACGATCATGTGCAGATGGCCGATCCGCCGGGCGTACTCCAGATGGCGGTCGCGCACATCGCCGCCGCCCTGCCCCGTCAGGATGGCGTCGTTCAGCGAGACCATCAGCACCCGGAGCGCATGGGCCGGGAGCGGGTCCACCGGCTGAGAGGCGAGATCAGGCATTTACAGCCGCACGACTCTGGCACGGGAAGGCGTGATGCGGGCGAACGCGTTGCGTGTGTCGACGATGAGGGGCGTGTGCGCAGCGATGAATTCGTAATCAAGCGACGAGTGATCGGTCACGACGACGACGCAGTCGACCGCCTCAAGAACTGGCTGTGAGAGGTCAAGGGAAACCTTGTCGAGTCCCTCGTGGTGCAGACTCGGCACGTAGGGGTCGTGATACTCGACGGTCGCGCCGCGCTCCTCAAGCAGGGCGATGATGTCCAGCGCGGGGCTTTCGCGCAGGTCGTCGATGTCGCG
>CAZWUX010000391.1:0-4137 GCA_964637665.1 uncultured Anaerolineae bacterium | reverse complement strand
GATCAGGTCACGCGAGAGTACGGCCCCCTCGTTGCGCATCAACTCGGCCAGCAGGTCGAACTCCTTGTGCGACAGATGGATCTCCTCGCCATCGCGGTAGGTGCGCCGGGCGGCGAGGTCGATCTCGATATTCCCCGCGTGCAGCATCTGCTCGGCGACGGCCCGCCCTGGTGCACGCCGCAGCACCGCCCGCACCCGCGCCAGAAACTCGCCCAGCCCAAACGGCTTGGTGATGTAGTCGTCCGCGCCGCTGTCCAGCCCGACCATCTTATCCCCCTGCGTGCCGCGCGCCGTCAGCATGATGATCGGCGTGTGCGCGATGTCCGAGTCTTTGCGGACGAGCCTGCACACCGCCAGCCCATCCAGTCCGGGCAGCATGATGTCGAGCACGACGAGGTCCGGCTTTTTCTCCCGGATAATGCTTAGTGCATCTTCGCCCTCGTCCGCCGTCAGTACCTTGTATCCTTCCTTCTCCAGATTGTAAGCCAGCGTCTCCTGGACGGTTTTCTCGTCCTCGACGACTAGAATTGTGGTGCTCATGTGCGCCTCTTGATCCCCCTGCGCCGGGTTGTGGTTTCCGCCGTCGAGTATAACGACGCTTGCAGAGGGGAACAAGGAGAATGACGAACTAGGGCGCTCCACCCACCGGGCGGTGCCATACGAGGTCTGCCACGACGGGCAGGTGATCCGAGCCGCCGTTCGGCCCGACCTGCACCCGTGCCGCCTCGATCTCCGGCGTCAACCACACGTAGTCGATGCGCACCAGCGGCGGCAGGTGCAGCCGGTTCGCCGAGAAAGTCAGCCCCAGCCCCCACCCGGCCTGACGGTGGGCGTCGGCCAGCCCGGCGTTGTGGAGGATGGCATGGAACTCGCTCTGGTCAGGCGTGTTGAAATCCCCGGCCATAATCGCCGGGCCGTCACCCGTCGCGGCCCCGGCCAGCGTGCGGAAATCCTCGCGTGTTCCCGGTGTGAGCGTATATCGCCCCCCTGTGAAGTACGGGCGCGGCGGGTGGGCGTTGATCAGGGTGAGCCGCGCGCCGTTCACGTCGAGGGCGACCCGCTGGTATGTGTTCCCACTCGCGAGGCGGATCAATCCGCTGTCCTCGACGATGGGATAGCGGCTCAACACCGCCTTGCCGTGCACGATCCCGCCGTGATACACCCGGTAGAGATAGGCGTCGCTCAGCGCAGCATCGAGCGGCCCGACGACGCCGGGCGCGACCTCCTGCAGCAGGATCACGTCGGCATCCGCCGCCAGCAGCGCCCCGGCGACTCGATCCGGCGGCGCGACGCCGCTCCCGATGTTGTACGTCATCACCCGGATCGGCACGCACGCCACACTCACATTTTCGCAGGCGGCGGGCGGCTCGATACGTGGTGCGTACAGTCCGCCGTACAGCCACACGAACGCCGCCGCCGGGATCGCCGCGAAAAGCGCGCGCCGCCAGCGCCGCAGCGCGAGGCACAGCGCCACCGCCACAAATCCAGGCAGCAAAATCCAGGGTGTGAAGGCGTTCGCCAGCTTGACGGGCCAGAAGCGCTCCCCGGTCAGGAGCCGCATCACCAGATAGAGGATCACGAGCGCGGCATACACGTCGACCGCCGCCAGCAGCGCCCCGGTGACGAGGCGGGCCAGCCGGGGTGGCGACTCGGGTTCGGATTCCGGCATGAGCGTGTCCTTTCGCAACGGGCGGATTCCTCGCGACGGCGCACATCGTACCCGGCAGGCCGGAAAATTCGCAAGCTGGCCCCGGTCATCGTATGGAACAAGCCCGCCGGGCGCAGACCAGCCGGAGGGCATACGCCCGGCTTGTGTTTCCCGCCCGCTTGTGTTTCCTGCGCGCCCTGCGGCATACTTGGCTCAGAAGGGGGGAGGGGGATATGCCACGTATCACGGTGCGGCCCGTCGCCGCGTCCGACCGGGATTGGGTCCGTGCGTTCGTCGAGGATCACTGGGGCGCGGATCACGTCATTGTGCACGGCGAGACCTATCACCCGCACACGCTGCCCGGCTTCATCGCGGAGGTCGACGGTCGGCCCGCCGGGCTGGTGACGTACCACGTCGACGGCCCGGCCTGCGAGATCGTCACGCTGGACAGCACGCGGCCCCGCATCGGCGTCGGCTCCATGCTGATCGACGCCGTGCGCGCGGAGGCGGTCCGCGCCGGGTGCCGCCGCCTGTGGCTCGTCACGACGAACGATAATCTGCACGCGCTGGGCTTCTACCAGCGGCGTGGATTCCGTCTGGCAGCCCTGCGCTCCGGCGCGGTGGATGTCGCCCGCCACCTCAAACCGTCCATCCCGCAGATCGGGCATGACGACATCCCCATTCACGACGAGATCGAGCTTGAGATGCGTCTCGATAATGGGTGATCGCGATCTCCGCGCCCACCTGCGCGACGACGTGTTTCCGGCGATGTGCGCCGCAGACCCGTCCGCCGACTCGGACCGGGTGCTGCGGGCGCTCGTCTTGCTGACTGCTTCACAGGTCGCCGCCGCGCGCGGGCTAACGCTCGACGTGGTTCTGGAGTCCGAGCGCGGGGCCGGGGCCGGGCGGAAGCGGCTCGCGGCGCTCGATTTCGGCGGCGCGGACGCCCGCCTGCCGGGTCTTTTGTACGCCGACCTGCTCGCGGATCGCCATGCGCGGGGTAGCTACTACACGCCGGACGGGCTGGCCCGGCTCACCGTCCGCCTGACGCTCGATCCACTGCGCGCGGCGGGCGTGACGCACCCCACCGTGCTCGATCCGGCGATGGGGGCCGGGCACTTCCTGATCGCGGCGGCAGAAACGCTCGCCGGAGACGCCCCAGCGGCGGCCCGCTGGGAAATGGTCTGCAAGCTGGTGGGCATTGAGCGCGATCCCTTCGCTGTGGAGCTGGCCCGCATATCATTGTGGCTGTGGGCGGGGTATCCCGATACATCATCAGATAAACTCGCCGGGCGGCTGCTGTGCGCCGACGCGCTGCTCGACGACGACCTGACCGGGCGTCTGCCGGGGCGCATCGACGCGGTGGTGGGTAACCCGCCGTTCGCCAGCGTGTTCACCCGCGCCCGCTCAGACGCCGACCTGCGCGCCGCGCTCCAGACCCGCTACGCGGCGGCGGTCGGCAGCTTCGACCTCGCCGTGCCGTTCGTCGAGCGCGCCGTGACGCTGTGCCGGGAGGGCGGGCGCGTGGGCCTCGTGCTGCCCAACAAGCTGCTGGCTGCCGACTACGCCGCCGCGCTGCGCGCGTGGCTGGCGGAGCGCGTCTCGGTGGAGGCCATCGTCGACGTGGCGGGGGCCTCGCCGTTCGAGGCGGGCGTGTATCCGGTCGTGCTCGTGCTGGCCCCCGGATCGCCCCCTGCTGACGGGCCGCTCGCCGTTTATCAGGTGGTGGATGGCCGCGACGATCCGGTGCGGTTGCGCCGGGGGATGCAGAGCGATCTGCGCGGCGCGCCCGGCGGCGTGTGGAGTGGGTCGCTGGACCCCGGTTGGGATGTGCTGCGCCGGTGTTTGCCGGGGACCGTGCCCCTGAATGAGGTGGCGGTGCTCTCCGCCGGGCTGACGGTGGGCGAGGCGTACGATTTACGCCCGCGTGTGGTGGACGCCGGGCCGGGGCCGCTGCCGTCGGACGCCGCCCGCCTGCTGCCCAGCGGGTTGATCCACCGCCACGTCTCGCTGTGGGGCCGCAAGGAGGCCCGCTACCTGAAGCGCCGCTTCGCCCGCCCGTTCGTGCCGCTGAGCGCCCTCCCTGCCCGCCGCCGGGCGCACGCCTGCGCCGAAAAGCTGATCGTGGCCGGGCTGGGACGGCGTCCGCGTGTGGTCCACGACCGGGGGATGGCGCAGGCCAGCGTGTCGACCGTCGTCATTTTAGAGGCGGATTGGCCGCTCGGCGCGCTGTGCGCCGTGCTGAACTCCGCGGTCGTCGCCCGGCTCTACCGGGCGTTGTTCGGCGGGCTGGCGCTGAGCGGCGGCTATCTGCGCTTCGGGCAGCGCGAGCTTGGCCTGATACCCCTACCAAACATCCCGGCGGACGATCCGCGCATCCCTCGTCTGAGCGCGCTCGCGGCCCAGTACACCCGCGCCGATGCGCTGATCCGGGCCGATCTGGACGCTCAGATCGACTCCCTCGTGTGCGATCTCTACGGCGTGAATCC
>CAZWUX010000390.1:2387-4156 GCA_964637665.1 uncultured Anaerolineae bacterium | reverse complement strand
TGCGGCCCCCGTCAGCACGCGGTTCGTCAGCCTCTCCAGATCGCTGACCTGCCCCAGCGTCTCGCGGGCCTGCGCGCGCAGCGCCCCGTCGACGAACAACGCCTCCACCTGATCGAGCCGCCGGTTCAGCCGGTCGATGTCGAGCAGGGGCCGGGCGATCCATCCGCGCAGCAGCCGCCCACCCATCGCCGTCACCGTGTGGTCGAGCACGCCCAGCAGCGATCCCCGCGCCCGCCGGTCCCGGATGGTCTGCGTCAGTTCGAGGTTGCGGCGCGTCGGCGCGTCGAGCACCATGTAATCGTGCGTGGTGTAGGTCGATATCGTCACGATCTGGCTCAACGAGCCGCGCTGCGTCTCCTGCAAATACTGGAGCGCCGCCCCCGCCGCCGCCAGCGCGCTCACCTGCCCATCCAGCCCATAAGCGGCCAGCGTGTCGACCTCGAAATGCCGGAGCAGCGCATCCTCCGCCGTCTGGGCATCGAAGCGCCATTCCGCCAGCGGTGTCAGGTGGTTGCCCTCGCCGTTCAGCGTCAGCATCTCCTTTTCCACGACGCTCTCCGGCAGCAGGCACTCGCGCGGCGCGAGCCGGGCGATCTCCTGCTGGACGAGTCCGAGCACGTCCCCCGCGTCGAGCGCCGTCACGGCGAACTCACCCGTCGAGATGTCGACGTAAGCCACGCCCGCCCGGCTCAACCGGTCCCCCTCGAAAAACGGCGCGATGGCCGCCAGATAGTTGTTGCGCTTTTCGGGCAGCAGGGCAGGCTCCGTGACGGTCCCCGGCGTGACGACCCGCACGACCTCGCGCGGCATCAGCCCGTTGATCGGCTCATCGCTGACCTGCTCGCACACCGCGACGTGGTACCCCTTCTCGATCAGCCGCGCGATGTAATTCTCCGCCGCGTGGTGCGGCACGCCCGCCATCGGGATGCGCTTGTTCTTCGCGACGTTGCGGCTCGTCAGCACGATGTCAAGCTCCCGCGCCGCGATCTCCGCATCGCCGTCGAACGTCTCGTAGAAGTCCCCCAGCCGGAAGAACACGATCGCGTCCGGGAACTGCTTCTTCACGTCGAGATACTGCCGCCGTACCGGTGTGACCTTAGCCATGCGCTCCCTGCTGCTGTCTGTGCTGCGGAGGTGTTCTGAGGCGTTCCACGCGCCGTTGTGGCGCGCAGTCTGGTTGTCTGGATTGTAGTGTAACGCAGGGGGCCGGGCAAACATTTATCCACCGATCCGGCCCGGTAAGGGCAGTGGGTTTTTGTGGATGAACCGCTCTTGGCCGGACGTTCAGCCGGGGCGCGACTGTCACCGTCGGGTAGTCAGGTGGCGATGTGCTAACGGCGGGGGCGTTGTTCACCACGCTCCGCCGCCCCCTCTTGCCCGGCGGCGCGCCGTTTTGTCCCATCGCCCCCTCGCGCCCCACACCCTGTGCGTCCGGCGGATGCGAAATCCGGCGGACGAGCGGTTCATTCCCCTGAATCGTTACACTTATACTATATCAACTGATATAATAGGGCTGAAACAGTCGACCTGCCGCAAGACTGGCTGATACACAACCCTATTTAAGGAGGAAGCTCTGTGAAGAAGGCGTTTCGTTTTACACTCATTCTGATGCTGCTGGCCGCGCTGCTCGCGGCCTGCGCTCAGCCGACGCCCGCTCCGACCACTGCGCCCGCAGAGGAACCTACCGAGGAGGCGATGACGGAGGAGCCTACCGAGGAGGCGATGACCGAGGAGCCGACCGAGGAGGCGATGACGGAGGAACCCACCGA
>CAZWUX010000390.1:0-2287 GCA_964637665.1 uncultured Anaerolineae bacterium | reverse complement strand
CTGATCCTCGCCACCACGACCAGCACCTACGACTCCGGCCTGCTCGACTACATCCTCCCGGATTTTGAGGAGAAGTACAACGCCACCGTCGACGTGATCGCCGTCGGGACCGGTCAGGCGCTTGAGATGGGCGAGGCGGGCGACGCCGACGTGCTGCTCGTGCACGCCCGCGCCCGTGAGGAGGCGTTCGTCGAGGCCGGGCACGGCACGGCCCGCTACGACGTGATGTACAACGACTTCGTGATTATCGGCCCGCCGGAGGACCCCGCCGGGATTCAGGGGATGGAGAGCGCGGCTGACGCGTTCGCCACCATCGCCGAGCAGGGGGCGACGTTCATCTCGCGCGGCGACGACAGCGGCACGCACACCAAAGAGAAGGCCATCTGGGCGGAAGCCGGGATCGAGCCGTCCGGCGACTGGTATCAGGCCGCCGGGCAGGGCATGGGCGCGGTCATCACGCTCGCCGAGGAACAGCAGGGCTACACCCTCAGCGACCGCGCGACCTATCTCGCCCGCAAGGCCGAGGGGCTGACGCTGGAAGTCCTCGTCGAGGGCGACCCCATCCTGTTCAACCCCTATGGCGTGATCCCCGTCAACCCCGACAAGAGCGAGGGCATCAACTACGAGCTGGCTCAGCAGTTCGTCGACTGGATCACCTCGGTTGATACGCAGGAGTTGATCGCCAGTTACGAGCGGAACGGGGCCGAGCTTTTCTACCCCGACTCCGCGCAGTGGCACGAGGCAAACCCCTAACTATCACGTATAATCACCGGGGGCGCGTGTTGCAGCGCGCCCCCGGAATTCAACCGTAACCCATCAACCTGAGCGGAGGCACGTCCCATTTCCACGCTTATCGAAGGGCTGATCCAGGCTCTGCGGCTGATTCTCGCGCTCGATCCGGTCGTGGTCGAGATCGCCACGCGCTCGCTGAAGGTGACGGCCATCGCGCTCGCCATCAGCACCACGATCGGCGTGCCGGTTGGGGCCTGGCTGGCGATGCGCCACTTCCCCGGCAGGCGGCTTTTCACGGCGTTCATTTACACCGGCATGGGCATGCCCCCGGTCGTCGCCGGGCTGGTCGTCTATCTCTTTCTTTCCCGGCAGGGTGTGTTCGGGGGCCTCGGCTGGCTGTTCACGTTGAAGGCGATGATCGTCGCGCAGGTGATCATCGCGACCCCGCTCGTGGTCGGCGTGACGATGAGCGCCGTGCTGGCCGTCGACCCGATGCTCGGCCCGCAGCTCCGCGCGCTGGGCGCGACGCGCCGCCAATCCGAGCTTGCCATCCTGACCGAGGCGCGCGTTGGCGTCATCGTCGGCATCGTCGCCGGGTTCGGATCGATCATCTCCGAGGTCGGCGCGGTGATGCTCGTCGGCGGCAACATCGAGGGGCGCACCCGCGTCCTGACGACGGCCATCGTGCTCGAAACGCGCAAGGGCAACTTCGACCTCGCGCTGGCGCTGGGCATCATCCTGCTTAGCCTGTCGTTCCTCGCCAACCTCGTCATGGCCGCCGGGCAGGGCAGGCTGGGGGAGCGTGCATCCTGATGGCCGCGGATGGGCATATCTACGAGCTAACGAACGTCCAGAAAACGTACGGCGACCGCACCGTGCTCGACATCCCCCACCTGACCATCGAACGGGGGGAGGTTTTCGGGCTGGTCGGCCCCAGCGGCGCGGGCAAGAGCACGCTGCTGCGCCTGCTGGCCCTGCTTGAGACGCCCACCGAGGGCGAGCTCCGCCTGCACCTGGACGGGCGCGACATGACGAGTTCGACGGCCACCGTCGAGGACCGCCGCAAGCTGGCGATGGTGTTTCAGCGCCCGGCCCTGCTCTCACGCAGCGTGTGGCAGAACGTCGCCTACGGGCTGCGCCTGCGCGGCCAGCAGGACGGCGATGCGCAGATTAAAAACGTGCTGGAGCGCGTCTCACTGCTCCATCTGGCCGAGGCCCGCCCCCGGACGCTCTCCGGCGGCGAGATGCAGCGCGTCGCCGTCGCCCGCACGCTCGTGCTGGAGCCGCGCGTCCTGCTGCTCGACGAGCCGACCGCCAACCTCGACCCCGCCAACGTACGCATCATCGAGAACCTCGTCCGCGAGCAGCACGATCAGTACGACGCGACCGTCATCCTCGTGACGCATAACATCTTTCAGGCCCGGCGTCTCGCCACGCGCGTCGGCCTGATGCTCGACAGCCAGCTTGTCGAGGTCGCCCCCGCCGATCAGTTCTTCGACAACCCGCGCGATCCGCACACGGCGGATTTTATATCGGGCGATCTTGTGTACTGAGA
>CAZWUX010000389.1:0-4195 GCA_964637665.1 uncultured Anaerolineae bacterium | reverse complement strand
GTTATTTGGGCAGCCCCTGCGATGCTTGCATCGACTTAAGGGGAGGGCCGTTACTGAGCACGTTCCCGCTGGCTGCTCCGCTGCTGCTCGACCCATGCCGCGCTGTCTGTGATGTGCTGATAACCGGCTTCCATCTCATCCAGCAGGGCGGCGATCTCCGCTCCCGTCTTCGGCGTGACCTGCATCATCTGCCCGATTTCCTCATCCGTCCAGATGGCGTCCTCCACCGGATCACCGGGCACGGTGATGACCACCTCGACCTCGCCGGGCGGGATGCCCTCCGGCAGCCTGACCTGCAGCTTGCCGTTTTTACTGACACGTCCTGTCAGATAATAGGTTGACATGCGCAACCTCCATTCCAATTCTGGCTCATCCCGATTTTACCAGAAAACGCGCTCAAAGCCTCTGGACTCATCTTGGGGATGCCGGGCACGGATCGCCGGGGCAGGGGGCTGAGCGTTTGCGAGGGTCGGGCATTCAGGTTGCGATGTGCTGAATCGGCCCGGTGAGCACATCGACCCCCAGCCCCCCCGCCGACCGCCGCCACAACGCACTCGACCGCGCCATCCGGCCCGATGCGGTTCATCCACCAATCCCACTTGGCACTGCCGGGCGAGGCCCTCACGCCCCCGCCGCATCCCCCCGCAGATTGACCAGCAGGATCACCGCCAGCGCCGCGCACAGCAGGCTGATCGCCACCCAGGGCAGGGCCTCCGGGGGCCGCGTCCCGACCCCCGCCACGACCTGCGCGACGGCGGTCGCGGCCAGCGCCGCCATATACACCGCCCCGCTGACCGTGATCACGCCCGCCAGCACGTAGCCCCACGCGCGCCGCATCCACAGCCAGATTCCACCCAGCACGAAGGCGGGCACGATGAACGTCAGGTCGAGCGCGGCGATGAGGTTCGTCACGCCCCCGTAGCGGGCGATGATGGCCTGCGTCTGCGCGACCAGCGGGCCGGGCAGCGACAGCGCGATCCAGAACGCGCCCAGCCCGCCCCCCAGCAAGCACATCGCCCCCCCGACCGCGCGCACCGGCGTGCGCGGCCCGAACCCCCGCCCCAGCGCGTCCACGTCCATTCCCACCAGCGCGAAGATCAGCGCGAAGAACGGCAGCGCGAACAGCGCGACGTAGGCCAGAAACAGCGGGTTGAACGCCGCCCCGAACAAATAAAAAGCGTAGTTGTACAGCGTATAGTAGAGCATCCCCGGCCAGACCAGCCGGGCGCGGTCCGAGCCGCGCCGGGCCAGCACGAGCGACCCGGCGAGCAGCGGCGCGGCGACGACCAGCGTGACGAGGTCGTTGCCCGGCCAGCCCGCCGCCACGAACGGGGCGTCGCGGTACAGGCCGTCGATCAACAGCCCGGCCAGCGATGCGAGGACCATCAGCCCGGCGATGATGGCGGAGAGCGTGAAGGCGGCCCGCCGGGATTGTGCGCGCGTCATGGCGAGGTTCCTTTATCCGGGTTTACGACGTTGCACTACGGATACGCGGGAACCCGCCGGGCGGTTCCGGGGTCGCCTACGCGCCGACGGCGATCTCCCGCTCGGCCAGCCACGCCCGGACCTTCTCGTCGATCTCGTCCCGCACGCGCCGGAACACCGCCATGATCTCCTCGTCCGTGCCGGTGGCCGCTGCCGGGTCGTCGAACGGCCAGTACAGCCGCTCGGTCTGACCCGGCCAGATGGTCGGGCAGTTCTTCTCGGCGTGGCTGCACACGACGATCAGATAGCGGAACGCCTTCCGGCCCAGGTAGTCGCGCAGCGGGGTCGATCCCTGATCGCGGATGTCGATGCCGACCTCGTCCATCGCGCGGATGGTGTAGGGGTTCACGCCCTTCGGCTCCAGCCCGGCGCTGTGTACCTCGAAGTACTCCCCGGCGTAGCGCCGCAGAAAGCCCTCGCCCATCTGGCTGCGCGCCGAGTTGCCCGTGCATAAGAACAGAACCTTTGGTTTGCGCATGGCTGTCTCCTTGTAGTTGGCAGTCGCTCAGTCTGTCAGTGCGCTCACTTCGTTCGCTTTCAGTTACCAGTTGCGAGTTCCGAGTTCCGAGTTGCCGTACAAAACGGCTCCGCCGTTTTGACTGGGAGATTGGCGGAGCCAATCTCCACGCTGCTAGTTGCCAGTGACCGCCCCGCCGCGATAAGTACATCGACCCCCGGCCTGCCGACCGTCGCTCAGCGCTCATCCCCCTCCGCCGGAGCGACCGAGCGGTTCATTCCCCAACTCCGGGCATTTACCCGGCCCTTGCGTTTCTAAACGCGAACGAAGTGAGCGGCTTGCAAGCAAGCGTACTCGCAACTCGTAACTCGAAACTGGCAACCGTTAACTAACTCCCGCCATCAAATACCGTATCCGCCGGTCCAGCTCGTCGGCGGTGCGCTCGAACGTCGCCGCGTCGCCCGCCTCGGACGGATCGGGCATGGACCAGTGGATCGTCTCCGGGTGGTCGGGGAACGTCGGGCAGACCTCCCGGCCCCGGTCGCAGACCGTGATGACCATGTCGAACGTCTCCCCGGCGAAGTCGGCGACGGACTTCGCCGTGTGCCCGCTGATGTCGATGCCGCGCCGGGCCATCTCCTGCACCGCCAGCGGATGCACGCGGGTTGGGTGGCTGCCCGCGCTGACCACCTCGACCGCGCCCCCGGTCGCGGCCCGCATCAGCCCCTCGGCCATCTGCGAGCGCGCGCTGTTGTGCGTGCAGGCGAACAACACGCGCAGCGGTCGGTCGGGCCGGGTGGGGCGGGGCAGGCAGCTCTCGTCGACGCGCAGCGCCGGGTGAAGCTGCGACGCGGCGTCGAAGTAGGCGTCCTGCAGGTGGGCGAGGTCGAGGCTGTAATACACGTCGCGCCCGTCGGCGTCGCTGCGCCGCGCCGAGACGATCCGGTGGTCGCGCAGCAGCCGCAGGTGGTAGGAGATCAGATTGGCGGGTTCGCCCAGCAGGTCGATCAGCTCGCCCACGCGCAAATCGCCGGGCGAGAGGGCGCGCACGATGCGCCAGCGTAGATCGTGGGCCAGCATTTTGAGCAGGTCGGGCGGATGGGTCAGAGAGAGGGTCGTCATGGCCGTCTATCGCTTCAAACTAAATTGATTCAATCTAATTTGAAGTATATCATCCGCCGGACGTACGGTCAACTCTGTTTTCTCAAATAATTGGGGAATGAACCGCTCGGTCGCCGGGGCGAGGGTCCGACCGTTTGTGACGGTCGGCAGGCCGGGGGTCGATGTGGTATGAGAACCGCAAAGCGGTTCTCAACTGGGAGAAAGCTGCGCTTTCTCCACCATCCGCCGGAAGTGCGTCGCCGGGCTAGAACCCCCACCCGACCTCGCATAGCTCGGTCGTTCCTCCCCCTTTGCAAAGGGGGAGGTTAGGAGGGGGTTCTCGCCAACAAATCAGCATGCCTTTGTCTTACGGCAAAAAGCACCGTGTGCCCGTCAGCGAGCGGGGTATAATCGGCGGGTGTATTGATCCGGCCCCGGAGGTCTACGACCATGCCGATTTCTCTCATCGCGTTCGACGCCGACGATACGCTCTGGCACAACGAGCGCCACTACCAGCAGACTCAGCGCGACCTGTACGATCTGCTGGCCCCCTACGCGGATGCCGACGCCGTCGAGGCGCGCCTGTACGAGGCCGAGAAGCGCAACCTGCCTCTGTTCGGCTACGGGATGAAGGGCTTCACGCTGTCGATGATCGAGGCGGCGGTCGCGCTAACCGGCGGGCAGGTGCGCGGAACCGACGTTCAGGCCATCATCGACCTCGGCAAGCGGCTCGCGGGGACGCCGGTCGAGCTGCTGCCGGGCGCGGCGGAGACGGTCGAGGCGCTGGCTCAGCATTACCCGCTGATGCTGCTCACGAAGGGCGACCTGATGGATCAGGAGCGGAAAATCGCGGGGTCGGGGCTGGCCGGGCACTTCGACACCGTCGAGATCGTCAGCGACAAGACGCCGGGGACCTACGCATCGCTGCTCGCTACACACGGGGTCGACCCGGCGGGCTTTCTGATGGTCGGCAACTCGCTGAAATCGGACGTGCTGCCCGTCGTGGAGATCGGCGGGGAGGCGGTGTACATCCCGTATCACGTCACGTGGGTCCACGAGCAGGCCCCGGAGGCGGGGGAGGGGGATACCCGCTACCACACGTTAGACCACATCGCCGAGCTTCCCGCGCTGGTCGCGCGGTTGGATGGGGTA
>CAZWUX010000388.1:0-4212 GCA_964637665.1 uncultured Anaerolineae bacterium | reverse complement strand
TGGGCGGCGGCGCTCATCCCCTTCACGGACTGATAGAGATTCTGATCGAGCGGGTAGCCGCTGTTCGTCGTAATGACGATGTCGTAGGGGGCGTCGACCTCGATCATCGCGCTCTCCCTGACGAAGCGACATCCTTCTGCATGGGCGCTCAGCATGTCGCCCGCAAAAACCCCGGTGATTTCGCGGCGGGTGTTCAGCGTTACGTTGAACAGGAAGGTGGGGTTCGTCATCAGCGCGACATCCCGCATCTCCTCCCAGATCGGGTTCCCTTCCAGGACGCCCCACGTCGCCTTCGGATGGGCGATCATCATCAGCCCGTGATTCGTGAAGACGCTCTCCACCCCGGCCAATGAGGGCAGGATGGCCTTTGGCCCGCCGCTGAACCCTGCGAAGAAATGCGGCTCGATGAAGCCCGTCAGAATCCTGACATCGGCCTCCAGATAGGCCCGGTTGATGCGCACCGGGTGGCCGAGAACCGTCTCACCCAGCGAGACGAGGTTGGCGTCGTCGTGGCAGTCGTGCTGAAGGCAGCGGTACCCGTCCACGACCTCGTCGCCGAGCATCGCGCGCAGCTCGCTCTCGGTCTGCTGGCGATGTGTCCCCAGCCCGTTGAGGAATGTGATGCGGGTGGGGTCGATCCCGGCGGTTTCGAGCGCCTCCAGCAGCACGGGCGCGATGCGATCATTGGGCGTCGCGCGGGTGATGTCCGTGTGGACGATCACGACGCGGTCGTCCGGCTTGACCAGATCGGCCAGCGGCGGGGAGTTGATCGGCTGCTTCAGTGCCCCGAAAATAGCCCTCGTCTCATCCGGCAGGCCGGGCACGTAGCGCGGTTCGATGACGTGGGCCTTGTCCGGCAGGTCAACGGTCAGGCCGCCGCGTCCGTAGGCCAGTTTTACGCGCATCCTTGCTCTCCCTGAACGACGTGCCTCGCGTTGCGCCGATCCCTAATCACCCGGCTGGTAAAGCGTATCGTAGTCGCCGATGAGTGGATACAGCGGCGGTTCATCCTCCTCGATGTCCGGGAAGCGCCCGACCGGCTCGTAGAACCGGTTGTCCGTGTTGTCGTCGTTGACGCTCGACACTTCCCCGACGAGGACTTTGCCATCCTCGCCCCAGAACTCGTGATACATCCCCGGCGTCAGGGTGATGCTCTCGCCCGGTTCCAGCCGGACGATTCCCCCCGCCTCGACGGTGTGCCGGACGCCGTCCATCGACACGACGACAGGCGTATCCTCCAGATCGCCGTCTTCGGTCGCGTTGTACAGCCGGATCGCCAGCTTGCCGCCACCCCGGTTGATGATGTCCTCGGTTTTCAGCCAGTGATAGTGCATCGGCGTGACCTGCCCCTCGCGCACCATCATGATCTTCTCGGCGTAGACCTTGCCCTCACCCTTTTTCAGGTTTTCCACCGCGCCGTTCCGCACGGTGAACAGGAACAGCCCCCGGCTCTCGAAATCGCCGCTGCCGAAATCCGTGATGTCCCATCCCAGCCCGTGCGCGACGATCTCACGCGCCTCCTCGCCCTTCGTGCGCCACTCGTCGGGTGACCAGTAGGCGAAAGGGGGCAGCCTGAACCGGTATTCTTTCAAAAAAGCATCTGCCTCACGGATTATGTCGTTGATCTCGGATCGCTTCATGCCGTCGCCTCCATGTTGCCGGAATCGGGCAGCCGCCCGGTGCCCTGCGCTGTCTTTTACGGACTGCTGTCCTGGATCGTCTGCGATTCAAACCAGGGTTGGTTGCGGGAAGCCGGGCACATCTCTAATGCTATCACATTTACGCTGCGCTGGCGGGAAAAAGCGAGTGCCTGCCACCCGTCGAGCGGCGTATCTGGCGGGCCGCGCCGTGAGAATCCGCACGGGGGCGCGTCGACCTGCGCCCCCGTGCGTCCCTCCCTCCTAGAAGACGCGGTCCACGAACTCCCGGTCATGCACTTCCACGTCGACTTTCATCAGCTCCAGCACGCCGCGCGCCACGTGCTCGGAGAGGCGGCGGAAGGCTTCCTCGCCCTTTTCCGGCGTCGCGCGGAGCGGGTTGCCGATCGTACCGCTCTCGATGAACTCGTGGTGGTCCATCGGGAAGGTGAAGTACTTGTAGCCCTCGAACGCAACGTCCGGCATCCCGTCCTTTTTGTCGAAGCTCTCCGGCAGATTTTGGGGGACGTGCGCCCGCGTGAACTCGGCCCGGTCGAAGCGGACGCGGTCGTTGCGCCACGCCATGTCCTGCGACGTTTCGAGTTCGCTGGAGTGCCAGCCGGGCGTCTCGTCCCAGGGGTTTTCCATCAGCCCTTCGAGGATGCCGACGTAGTTCTCCATGTAGGGTTTGACGAAGCTGATCAGCGCGCCCGTCTCGTAGCGCAGTTTGCGCAGGATCGGGTCGACGACCTTGACGTTCGAGCCGTGCCCGTTGACGAAGATCAGGCGATTGAATCCATGATGGATCAGGCTGCGCCCCACATCGTAAAGCAGGTTGAGCAGCGTCGTGCTGCGCAGGGTGATCGTGCCGCGCCCCTGGCCGGGTTCGTGCATATGCTGCGGCGAATAGCCAGTCCAGATGGCCGGGGTGTGCAGCACCGCGATCATCTCCGCGACGCGTGTCGCGACCTCCCAGGCCGTCACCGTGTCGGTGTAAAGCGGCAGGTGCGGCCCGTGCTGCTCCAGCGAGGCCATTGGGATCAGAATGGTGTCCTTCACCTTCAGGTACTCGCGGATGTCGACGTAGGTCAGGTCACCGAGGTCCCACGAGAGGAACTTCTCGCGGAAGTCCTCTTCTTCGGCGATGTGGGGTAGGTCGCGGTATTTCTTACCCTCGTAATTGAGCATCAGCCTTGCTCCTTTTGCATCATCTCGATGAACAGATCGGCCACCTCACGCCCGAAGTCCGGGTCGTTGATGTGGCGTTCGTATGTCTTAACGGGGATGTCTTCCCGGATTTCGCTTTTCAGGGTTTCGAGGAAGGCCGCGTCGGCCTCCGGGTCCCAGAAGGGGCCGTCTGGCACGTTGGGGATTGACAATCCCTCCGTTGGGACGGCGATGATAACCGGCCCCTGCGCGATGTTGAGTCGTTCGGCGAACAGGTGGCCCAGCGCGATCATTTCTTCATAGGATGCACGCACGAGTGTGTATTCCGGGTTGTGATCGTAGATCGGACGGTCGGCCAGCCAGGTTGGGATGTGCCCACTGTGGAACACGCTGAAATCGATGCAGCCCGGCACGACGACCTGCGGAATCCCCAGCAGGCCGACGCGCTTCAGCCGGTCAGGCCCGCCGTCATGGATGCCGCCCGTCATCGGGTCGTAGGTTTCGTTGGTCGTGTAGTCGATGACTCCGGCGAACTGCCCGGCTTCGGCCAGCTCCTCCATCGCCGGGCCGCCGACTCCGTTCGAGTGGAAGATCACGGCCTCGTAACCGCCCTCGGCCAGCCGCTCTTTCAGCGCCATCACGGCCCTCGTCGTGTTGCCCAGCATCGTGACGGCCACATATTTTTTGTTGGGCGCGGGTTCCGCCAGTTCGTGTCCGTGCTCCACGAGGCCGCTGAGCGCGGCGGCGACGTTATCGAAGATCGTCGTCGCGATGGGGTTCAGGCCGAGGATGTCCACGATGGAGTGGACCACCATGATGTCGCTCGTGCCGACCAGCGGATCGAAGTAGTGCTTGCCAGAGGCGATCGGTGAGACGAGCACCTTCGGCACGCCGACCGGAAGCTGCATCATGGCGGCGGCGCCCATCACCGCGCCCTCCGCGCCGCCCATACTGGTGATCGCGTCCAGCTTGCCTTCTTTGTACAGTTTGAGGGTCAGCGCCTTCAGCGCCGTGCGCATCCCCTCGACGGCCTTACCCCGGCTGCCCGCGCTGCGCAGCGCGTCGATGGTCGTGCCCGCGTAAGTGGCCGCTTCGGCGCGGCTGATGTCAGGGACGATGTCAACCGGCCCACCGAGAATGCCCGAATCGATGACAGTCGTCCCCAGTCCGAGGTCCCGGCAGCGGTCGCGCAGGTAGGCGATCTCCGGTCCTTTTGTGTCCAGCGTTCCGATGATGACGACGTTTTTTCCCACAGGCAACCTCCGGCGTCGGTAAACGGGCAAAGGGGCAAGGCCCGGCCTTGCCCCTGTTCACTGCCGCGCGGTTTACTACTTGATGAGCGGGAGCAGGGTGTCAGCGCACATCTTGACCTGCCCGCTGTAGAACTCCTCGGTGAGGAAGCTGGAGC
>CAZWUX010000387.1:0-4229 GCA_964637665.1 uncultured Anaerolineae bacterium | reverse complement strand
CGCCCCCGAACCGCCCGGCGAAGATCGACGACTGGCTGACGATGTCGTCCAGCGGCGTGAGCGCATAAGGCGCTGCCGCCACGACCGCTATCCCCACCGAAAACAGGGCCATTACGCCCCACCCGACCCGCTGCATTGTTTTGCTCATCTTCCGTCCGTTTCTCCTTTATTCCCCACATTTCTTATCTCTATACGCGGGAATAGAGATTTCCTCTCAGACATTCTCGCTGCTCGCCGGGGATACGCGTCAGGAGCGGGCGAGGCACCCACCCTGTAGCCAAGATTGCGCTCGCCGGGCGGATGGTGTATCACATAGTCGGGCCGTTGTTGATCTGCCCCATCCCCGGAGAAAACCCCATGCGCCGGAAAAAGTGGATTTTCATCCCGCTGGCGGTGCCCGCCGTGTATCTCACCCTGCGGGCCGTTGCCCGCTTCGTGCGCCGCCGCCACCGGTTCCCGATACCGGAGTTCATGGCGGAGGTGATCGACAACCCGCTGCGGCGGGCGTTCATCCAGCAGCCCGACGAGATGCCGGGGCGGCTGGGCCTCAAGCCGGGGATGCGCGTGCTGGAGGTCGGCCCCGGCAGCGGCACGTATACCGCCGCCGTCGCCCGCTATCTCGGCCCGGCGGGCCACCTCACCTCGATCGACATCGAGCCGAAGACGATCGAGCGGACGCGGGCGCGGATCGCAGTGGAGGGGCTGGCGAACGTCGATGCGCGGATCGCGGACGTGTTCGCCCTGCCGTTCGAGGACGGCACGTTCGATGCCGTGTTTATGATCGGCGTCATCGGCGAGATACCATCGGTGGAACGGGCAGCAGAGGAGTTCGCCCGCGTGCTGAAGCCGGGCGGCGTGCTGGCCTTCTCCGAACTGTGGCCCGACCCGGATTATCCGCACCCGCACGAGCTTGAGGCGTGGATCATGCCCGCCGGGTTCGAGCCGGTCACGCTGGAGCGTGGCTTCCTGAGTTACTATTACGTGTTCAAGCGGGGATGACGGTTCTGACAGGCAGCGGCAAACGGAGGCCACGATGGCGCTGACTATTGCGCTTGAGGGCGAGCGCGGTGACAGGCGGGCGGTCGTGTTCGACGAGCGGGATTTACTCATCGCCCTGATACGCAAAGCGGCCCGGAAGGATGCCGCACACCTCCGCCTGCTTGATTACGTCGACCCCTACGGCGATACGGTGTTCAACCGGCTCCAGATGCCGCAGATAAGCCGCGAACTGGACGACCTGCTGTCATTTGCCGAAAGCCCCGAAGCGCGGGAGCTGCTGTCGAGCGTTCAGACCCTTGTCAGGCAGGCTCAGGAGGGCGTGCATCTCTATTTGCGGCTCGTCAGGGATTGAGCTTTTATGAAGATACGGCAGGCGTCTACAGATTCGCCGCCTGCTTCTCTATCGCGGCCAGATAATCCAGCGCGTCGGATTCCGCGTCGAACCACTGCACGTTGGATCGCCCCGTCACACGCGACAGGAGTCCCTCGACGGCTTTGGCGCCGCTGTTCGACCCCACGATCAGCCACGCGGCGAGATTCGGGTCTTTGAAGATCGGCAGCGCGCCGACCACCGTCTCGAAAATGGGGAAATTGGGGTTTGCGGTGATGTCGACCACGACGTAGATGGGCCGTGTCGCCGCGAAAACGTGCGCGCAGATCGTCTCAAATGCGACGTGCACGTCGTTGCTGTTGACCTGAGCGCACCACGTCATCTTGATCGCGGGCCATCCTTCCATAGGCTCCACTCTCACCGTACAATTTGCGGCCATCTCGAATCTCGAATTGTCTATGTGAACAAATGAACAAATCCAGCATATGACAAGATTGAGGGCGGTGGTATAAGTAAATGCCCTGACGCCCGCCGGGATGGGCATCAGGGCATCGCAAGCCCGGTCTGCCGACCGTCGCATACGGTCAGACCGTCGCGTCGGCGGCTGAGCAGTTCATCAGCCAACCCAACTCTGCACTGGGCACTTGGCACTTTTTTCACACGCCTAAGAGCCGCTGAATCCCCTCCGCCCAGAACAACCCGGCGGCCAGCAGCACGCCGACCAGCAGATGCAGGGCGATGGTCGCCGAGTTGGCGCTCACCAGCGCGCGGTCGGCGTAGCGCCGGAACAACACGGCGGTCGTATACACCCCCAGCGGAAGCGCCGCCAGCGCCAGCAGCGCCCCGACCGGCAGCAGGCCTAGCAGCACCCCGGCGGTCACGGCGGCGAACGCACCCCCGACCAGCAGCAGGTAGCCCCACCGCGCGCGCTCCTTGCCCAGCACGACCACGAGGTTGATCTTGCCCGTCGCCCGGTCGGATGCCAGATCGGGGAACTGGTTGATCCACAGCACCGCCGTGATCAGCATCCCGATGGGCAGCCCCACCAGCAAATCGACCGGCGCGAACGTCCCCGTCAGCGCGTAGACCGTGCCCGCGACCATCAACGGGCCGAAGTTCAGCCCGACGAATAATTCACCCAGCCCGCGCCGGGCCGCCAGCCGCAGCGGCGGCGCGGTGTAGAAGTAGGCGCTGAACGCCCCGATCGCCCCGAAGGCGAGCACGAACGGCCCGCGCAGGACGAGCAGCCCCACCCCCATCACGGCGGCGATGACCAGCGACGCCATTCCCACCCGGAATAGATCGCGCTCCGAGATCAGGCCGAGTTCGATCGAGCGGCTGCCTCCCGTCAGCGGCTGGAAGTAGTCATTGTTGGCTGGATCCGTGCCGCTCTGCCAGTCGAAGTAATCGTTGAACGTGTTGGCCGCCACGTGCAGCGCAATGCCGCCCACCAGCGCGAGCGCAAACGGCAGCCAGGGGAAGGGCGTTGCCATGCCCCGCGCCACGACCCACGCCGCCCCGGCCAGAATCGGCACGATGGTCGCCGTCAGGAACGGCGCGCGGGTGATGACCAGCCACGCGAACAGCCGCGTCGCCAGCCCGATGTCCGGCGCGGCCTCCGCCACCGGGATGTCGGGCCGGGGCACCGTCACCCCGCAGTACCCGATCTGCTCGCCGTCGCGCCACGTCGGCGTAATGCGGATGTCCGCCGCGAACGGCGTGCCGTCCTTGCGCACGAACACCGTCCGCGACTCGTACTCGCCCTCCTCGCGGGCCGTTTTCAGCCAGTCCCCGACGTGCCCCAGCACGACCAGCCCCGGCGAGAACAGCGACACGCGCTGCTTGCCGATCACCTCGTCGGCCTCGTAACCGAAGGCCTGTACCGCACCCTCGTTGAACGTCTCGATGCGGCCTTCCATATCGCACGTGATCACGCTCTTGAGCTGCCTGTCTGCCATCACATTTCCCCCTCGCCAATGGCATCTACCGATAGCGTACGAGCGAAGCTACCGGAAAAACACACTTTCCGCACAACTTTTACTATTTTCTAAAAGAATTATATGATAAAACGGTGGATAATTTCAAGTGGAGAATGACGCGCTCAACCGCCGACGCGAAGGGCCGACCGTATGCGACGGTCGCTCCGCCGGGGTTCGATGCCCTTATCGACCGTGCCGCCCCATACAAATCACCCACTCGCGTGCTACAATCAGGATGATTGTTCTCTTTACTGGCAGTTTTTACCGGGAGGCACGATGAACAAAGACACAACCCGCCGGATAGTAACCGCCGCTGCGACGCTGGCGACCATCACCGTCAACACGCTGGCGAACACGCTGCCCATCAACGGGCAGAACACCGGCGAAATCTCCGACCGCTTCGACGTATACTTCACGCCCGCGGGCTACGTATTCTCGATCTGGGGCGTCATCTACGTCGCGCTGATCGCCTTCACCGTTTACCAGGCGCTGCCATCCCAGCGCGAGAACGAACGGCTGCGGGCCGTCGCGCCGCTCTACTGGCTCGCCAGCGCAGCGAATATCGCGTGGATCTTCCTGTGGCACTACGAGGTGTTCCCCCTCACCATCGTTGCAATGGTGACCCTGCTCGTCGCCCTCATCCTGATCTATCTGCGCCTCAACATTCGCCGCGCGGATGCCTCCGCCGGGATGCGCTGGCTCGTTCATCTGCCGTTCAGCATCTATCTGGGGTGGATTACCGTCGCGACGATTGCCAACGTGTCGGCGGTGCTGTGGCTGGCAGGCTGGGACGGGTTCGGCATCAGCCCGGAGGTGTGGACGGCCATCGTGCTGGCCGTCGCGGTGATGATCGCATCGGCGGTTGCGCTGACGCGCGGCGACGTGGCCTACCTGCTCGTGCTCGTCTGGGCCTTCGCCGG
>CAZWUX010000386.1:0-4230 GCA_964637665.1 uncultured Anaerolineae bacterium | reverse complement strand
ACACCCCGCAGATCGCCATCTACCCCGTCGGCGGGCTGGAGGCCGTCAACGGGCGGGCCGCCAACGAGATCGCGGCCCTGCGCGCGCTGCTGGCTGCCAGACCCGACATCCCCCCTGACGGCGGCTTCGAGGCCCCCACCCTGCCATTCCTGCCCCTGTTCAACGCCGGGCAGGTGCTCCGCACACAGATGGCCTACCTCGAATTTCAGGACGGATCGGGCGTGCGCTACCTGACCCAATTCGATCAAGCCTATCTCCCCATCAACAACACCGAACTGTTCTACACCTTTCAAGGCATCACCGCCGACGGTACGCTCTACGTCTCCGCCGTGCTGCCGGTCTCCCACCCCACCCTGCCCGCCGACGCGGGGGGTGCGGACGAGGCGTTTATCGAGGGTTTCGACGCCTACATTCTGGACATCGCCGCGCAGCTAAACGCCCAACCCCCGGACAGCTTCACACCCGACCTCACGCTGCTGGATGGCATGATCGAATCGTTGATTGCGGGATCGGGCGGCGCTTCCTGACGCCGGGCTGGCGATGCGTCTCAGCGGCGGCCCCTATCCCCCGCCGATCTTCGACTACCACAACGCGCCGAGCGGTGTTAGGATCATCCCGACCGTTGAGACGCACCTAGCCAGGCAGGATTCGCCGTGAGTCTGAGCATCGGCATCGTCGGGCTGCCCAACGTCGGCAAGAGCACGACTTTCAACGCGCTGACGAAGGAGCAGAACGCCGAGGTCGCCAACTACCCGTTCTGCACGATCCAACCGAACAAGGCCATCGTGGCCGTGCCCGATCCGCGCGTCGATAAGCTGGCGGCGATGGTCGGCGTCGACGAGGTGATCCACGCCACCATCGAGTTCGTCGACCTCGCCGGGCTGGTGCGCGGCGCGAGTCACGGTGAGGGGCTGGGTAACCAGTTTCTCGGCAACATCCGCGACGTGGACGCCATCCTGCACGTCGTCCGCTGCTTCGAGGACCCCAACGTCGTGCACATTAGCGAGCGCCCCGCGCCCGCCGACGACATCGCGATCATCAACACCGAGCTTGCTCTGGCCGATCTCGCCCAGTTGGAGCGCAAGATCGAGCGCCTGGAAGGGCAGGCGAAGGCCGATACCAAAGTGCGTTCCCTGCTGGCGGAAGCCCATCACCTCGCCGACTATCTCGGCACGGGCGCGCCCCTGTGGGCCTATCCCGACCGCGACGGCGAGTTATTCCGCGCGCTGAACGCCGAGATGAGCTTCCTCACCGCCAAGCCCGTGATCTACGCCGCCAACGTCGACGAGGACGGGCTGGCCGAGGACAACGCCTTCGTCGCGGAGGCGCGTGAGGTCGCCCGCGAGGGGGGCGCGGAGATCGTCAAGCTGTGCGCCAAACTGGAAGAGGACATGGCCGGGCTGTCCGACGAGGAGCGGGAGGAATATCTGGCGCTGTCCGGCGTCGAGGAAAGCGGTCTGGAGCAGGTCATCCGGCGCAGCTACGCCCTGCTCGACCTGATCAGCTTCTTCACGTTCAACGACGAGCAGACCCGCGCGTGGACGATCCGCCGGGGCTGGGCCGCCCCGCAGGCGGCAGGCGTGATCCACACCGACTTCGAGCGCGGTTTTATCCGCGCCGAGGTCGTCCATTTCGACATTTTCGAGGAATACGGAAGCTGGTCCGCCGTCAAGGCCGCGGGCCTGCTGCGCGTCGAGGGCCGTGACTACGTCGTCGCGGACGGCGACGTGATCCTGTTCCGCTTCAACGTGTGATCCGCCTCCAGCACGCGGTCAAACGTCGGCGTTCATCTGGCAGGCAAGGTAAGCGTCGAGGTCCGGGCCAGCCGGGTTGGCGAGCACGCTGTCGATCCACGCCTGCCGCTCGAAGCCGATGACTGCCAAGTCCCACACACAGGCCGATAGCCCTGTCGCCGTCACGTCCTCCAGCGCCGCTGGCCGGTCGTGAGGTGATACGAAGACGTGGTGATGCAGTTCGTTTTCGTTGGCCCAGAAGTCGACGAAGACGAAGTTCGCGCCGCGCCCATCGTGAATCCCCACGAAGCCCACCCCGTAGTGATCCTGCCCGGCGGCGAACCCGCCGATCCGCTCCCCCGCCAGCGTCCGGGCCGCCTCGACCAGTTCCTCTCTGGGCAGGTCGCGCTCATAGCTAATGCCGTAGAGCTTGAGCCGCCAGCCCGGCGGCTGCAAAACGCCGAGGTAGCGGACCGGGCGCGGCGAGTAAGGTTCTTGCAGCGTGATCATCCTGTTTTCCCTCACCTTCGAGCTGCTGTTCTGATGCCTGAGACGTTTTACCCGGTTCGCCGGTCGTCGGCAACAGGAGCCGCCCCAAATTGATATAATCAGCACAACGAAAACCGGCCAAAAGGTGGCCCGATGGATGCCCCTCTGCTGGCAACCAAGCTGCAAGCCCCGCCGCCATCCCACCACGTCGTGCCCCGCGCCCGGCTCACCGACGCGCTTGAGCGCGAGATTCCCCACTACAAGCTCACCCTGCTCTCCGCCCCCGCCGGTTACGGCAAGACGACGCTGCTCGCCCGCTGGGCGGGCCTGACCGGCTTCCCGGTCGCGTGGCTGTCGCTCGACGAGGAGGACGGCGACCTCGACCGCTTCCTGCGTTATCTGTTCGCCGCCTGGGAAAACGCTCAGCCCGGCGTTGACCACACGCCGCTCGCGATGCTGCTCGACGGGCAGTCGCCCGACGGCGAGGCCGTCTTATCCGCCGTCATCAACACGGCCAGCGACCTGCCCGATCACCTCGTGTTCGTCCTCGACGACTATCACCTGATCGACGAGCCTTCGATCCACGCCGCCCTGACCTTCCTGCTCGACCATCTGCCCCCGGCCCTTCATTTCGTGCTGGCGGGCCGCGCCGAGCCGCCGCTGCCCCTCGCCCGCTACCGCGCGCGCGGCGAAGTGCTGGAGTTCCGGGCCGAGGACCTGCGCTTCCTGCCGGACGAAACCGCCGATTTTTTGAACCGGTCGATGGATCTGGATCTGGTCGATACGCAGATCGCCGCCTTACAAACCCGGTTGGAGGGCTGGGCGGCGGGTTTGCAGCTCGCCGCGCTTGGCCTGCGGCGCGGTCATGAGGCGGCGGACCGACCGGCTGTCACGGGCCGCAACCGCTTCATCGCCGATTACCTGCGCGGCGATGTGCTGGCCCATCTGCCGGACGAAATGCAGCAGTTCTTATTCCGGACCGGCATCCTGTCCCGCCTGTGCGGCGATCTATGCGACGCCGTCACCGGGCAGAGCGGCGGGCAGGCCATGCTCGAAGCGCTGGAACGCGAGAACCTGTTCCTCATCCCGCTCGACGACCGCCGGGAGTGGTTCCGCTACCACCGGCTCTTCTCCGATTTTCTCCGCGAGGAGCTTTACCGCCGCCACCCCGGTGAAACCGCCGATCTGCACCGCTGGGCCGCCCGCTGGCATCTGGCCCACGACCTGCCGGAGCGCGCCTTCCGCCACGCCGTCGAGGGCGATGCGCCCGACCTCGTCACGCGGATTCTCGAACGCCACTTCATCCCCAAACTGCTGGGCGGCGAGGTCCGCGTGGTGAAGGGGTGGCTCGACGCCCTTCCGGCGGCGTGGCGGTCCAGCTACCCCATGATCGCCATCGCTCAGGCGGGCGTCCTGCTCATTACCGGCCAGTTCGACGCCAGCGCTCGCTGCCTTGACGAGGCCGAGCAGATCGCCTTCCGGGAGGAGGAGGCTGTCGATCTGTACCGGGCGCGGGTGACGGCCATGCGCTGCAACGTCGCCTGTTTTCGCAACGAGCTAACGCGCGCAGAAGCCCTCGCCGACCGGGCGCTCGGCGGCCTGCCGGATGCGGACCTCGACTTCCGGGCCGGGATTTACGGCGCGCTCGGCGATACCTACCGCCGCAACGGGCGCTGGCAGGAGGCCGAGCAGTCCTACCTTACCCTGCTCGACTACACTCACGCGCCCGCCTTCCGCACGCAGGCCGCGCACGTCTACGGTGCGCTCGCCGACCTCGCCCTGCGGCGGGGCCATCTGCGGGACGCCGAGCGTGACTGGCGAAAGGCGCTCGCGTCCATCGAGGATCGCGCGGGCCGGGGCCGCCAGCCGCTTCCGGTCATCGGCTGGGTGTACACGCGGATGGGCGAGCTTCTCTACGAGTGGAACGATCTGGCCGGGGCCGCGGAGCACGTCGCGCGCGGGCTGGAATACGCCGAACTCGGCGGCGACGTGCGGACGCTGATCGCCG
>CAZWUX010000385.1:0-4252 GCA_964637665.1 uncultured Anaerolineae bacterium | reverse complement strand
GACGTGATCGGCGTCAACTGCTCGGTCGGACCGGAGCACCTGCGCGAGCCGGTGGCAGAGATTCGTCGAATGGACTTCGGCCTCCGGCGGGCCGAGGCCGCCGTTTAGCTGGACGACGTGTACCCCTTCGACCGACTGCGGCAGCAGTGAGTGGACCATCGCGTTCAGCGTCGTGCCCCACGAGATGCCGATCACGTCGCCGTCCTGCAAAGTCCGGTGAAAGTAGTTGGCCGCCGCCGCGCCCACTTCCCGCGCAACCTGATCTGGCGACCAGGGGCTTCCGCCGTCGGCCACGACCGCCTCCAGCAGATCGAAACGCGTCTCAAGCTGGCTCTCAAGATCCGCGTGCGAGTCGGGGGGCGGCAGCACCGTGATCTGGACGATGCCTTCCTCCCGCGCCTGCCGCAGCAGCCGGGAAACCTTCGGGCGTGAGAGCTTCAAACGCCCAGCGATCTCCTGCTGGCTGAGCTCCTGTTCGTAATACAGCTTACTCACCTTGCTCAACAGACGTTTATCGATCGGGTCGGGCTTGCGAGGCATGGCTCAGCCCCTTGTACGGCGGTATTATTGAACAATTGTTCAATAATGAATATTGGTTCAAAAACAAGGATAGCCGAGTCCGGCCTGTCTGTCAAGAAACTGGTGAAAGGTGGAACGTCCGCCCGCCGTTCGGTGAGCGCATCATCGCCCGGTGGACTGCGCCCGCCGGGGCCGATAACCTGAATACAGGACGAGGGAAGTTATCAAGCTTGCAGACGCTTCACCGCCGCCCCGATCCAACCGGGTGAGCCGGCTGACCTGATCGACCATTTCTATTGACAAAGGGAGTGAAAGGAATTTCGCAGCCCGGTGAGAACGGTATAGAATGTGAATTCAGGTCCGGGGTTCACGGGAGAGTATCCGAAGCACGAATTTCATGAGGGTTCCTTCCCGGATAAGTTCGATCGAGCCGGTTTGTCTCCCTCCAGAGCGCCACACTCACTCGTAACCCGGCCATCGGATGGCTTGCTTTCGAGCCATGTACTCTCTGACCAGCGCACCTCAGATTCGGCAAAATTGACAGCGAAAGACTGAGGTCGTATAAACAAGCCAACCTCACGGAGACAGTGATGAAACCTTCTCGGTGGTTAGCGTTAGAGGCGGCGATTGTCGTCCTCTTGCTGTCCGCGTGTGCGCTGCCCGGAGGGGAGTCAGTATCCTCATCGGATGCCGACGGGAGTATCTGGGTGCTGCTGCCGGATAGTGCAACCTCAGCCCGCTGGGAAACAGACGACCGTCGCTATTTTGAGGAGGCTTTTAAAGAATATGGCGTTGACTTTACAATCGTGAACGCCGAAGGCGACGCCCGCACCCAACAAACACAGGCCGAACAGGCCATCACGGCTGGGGCCGAGGTGCTGCTGCTGGTTAACCTGGACTCCGGTTCAGGCGCTGCCATCATCGCGATGGCTCGTGAGGCCGGGATCGCCATCATGGACTACGACCGGCTCACCGTGCAGGGGCCGGGGGCGGACGTGTACGTCAGTTTCGACAACCGGGCGGTCGGGCAAACGATGGGTATAGTGTTGGAACCACTCATTAACGCTCAGGGGGGAACGCCTCAGGTTGTCCTGTTAAACGGCGCCGTGACCGACTACAACGCCATTCTGTTACGCGAGGGCTATTACAGCATTGCGAAGCCCTATTTTGAGGATGGTTCCTGGGAGCTGGTTCGTGATCAGACCGTGCCCCAGTGGGATAATCAACAGGCGCTGGTTCTGTTCGAGCAAATCCTGACGACCAACCCCGACGTGTCAGTCGTTTTTGCGGCGAATGACGGTCTGGCCGCCTCCGTGATCGCCGCCTTCCACAACGCCGGGATCGACCCCGGCGAGGAAGGTATTCTCATTTCCGGGCAGGATGCGACGGTCGGCGGAATCCAGAACATCCTCGCGGGTGACCAGACGATGACGGTCTATAAACCCCTGCGGGAGGAGGTCTACGCCGCGGCAGAGGTCGCCGTGCGGCTGCTGCATGATGAGTCCATTGATGATCTAACGGGCGGGCAGACCATTCACAACGGCATGAACGACATCCCGTTCATCGCACTTGAGCCGATCGGCGTGACGGTCGGCAACATCGCAGAGACGGTCATCGCCGACGGCTTCCGAACCTGGGAAGAGATCTGCGTGGGCGATTTCGAGCGATACTGTCCCGACGATCGCTAATCGTGATGAAGACGACGGCTGAGTCCGAGGTGCTAGAGGCAAGGTGGCTATGAAAAACCTGCGCCAGCTCACCACAAACTACAATCCAGCACCCCCGCGCCAGTACCCGCTTAGCCGCTGGTTAAGACGCCTGCAGCTGGGCAACCAGCGGTCACTGCCGGTGCTGCTCGTGGTCGTGCTCATCGTGGCCGCCACCTTTGGCCTGCTGGAACCCCGGTTTTTCAGCGAGCGCAATTTCGTCAACCTGATCCTCCAAATGGCCGGGATCTACATGACAGCCATCGGCGTCGTATTTGTGCTGCTCGTCGCCGAGCTTGACCTGTCGGTGGCCTACGTCGGGGCGGTAGGCAGCATCACGATGACGCTGCTGCTGCGTGAAGGCTCGCCCAACTGGCCCTGGTGGATGGCGGTTGCCGCCGCCCTGCTGCTGACCACGTTGATCGGCCTGCTGCACGGTTACATCATCACCCGCGCGCGCGCGCCATCGTTCATGGTGACGCTGGCGGGCCTGCTTGTCTGGAACGGCGTCGTGCTGATCCTGACGACGCAGTTCGCAACATCCGGCACCATCGTCATTCAGGACGCGATGGTTCTGGGGATTGCAAACAGCTACCTGCCCGAAGCCTGGGGCTGGATTTTATACGGAGTTTTCACCACGCTGTATATCGTCTCACTGGTCGTCAGACGCCGGTCGCAGATCGGGCAGAATTTGCCTATGACACAGGCGGGCATGTTGGTGTTTCAGATCATCGCGATCGCGGCTCTTGCAGGCGCGACGGTCTGGTACGCTAACCGGGATCGCGGCGTGCCCGTCGTCGCGATGATCTGCCTGCTGTTTCTGGCCTTCTGGTCGGGGGTCGCCAATCACACGCGGTTCGGACGCTACGTCTACGCTGTCGGCGGCAACCCCGAAGCGGCGCGCCGGGCGGGCATCGATGTCGAGCGCATCCGGGTCATCGTCTTCATGATCTCCGGCTTTATGGCGGGCGTGGGCGGCATCGTGCTGGCCTCCCGCCTGCGCTCGGTCGATACGAACACCGGCGGCGGCAGCCTGCTGCTCAACTCGATCGCCGCGGCGGTGATCGGCGGGACGAGTCTGTTCGGCGGACGGGGTAGAGTGTCGAACGCGCTCCTCGGTGCGCTGATCATCGCCTCGGTCGAGAATGGCATGGGCCTGCTGGGGCTGCCATCGGGGATCAAAACCGTGATCAACGGCATCGTGCTGTTAATGGCCGTGCTGGTGGATGCCTTGACACGGCAGCAGCGCGACACCTCCTAATCGACCTGTGAAGCACCTCCAAAAGATCGGCCCATCGTGAGGATACATCCCCCGGCGGCGAAATTCCGGCTTGCTCCCGGCGCAGCGACGTAAGTCCAAACAGGCGGTTGTGTACTCCGGCGGCAGGTGGCCTTCAGCGATCTCACATTTGCTCAAGTTGCGATGCAGACATTAGGGGAAATCCCCTAATAGGTCAGGGGTTTTCCCCTATGTTAATTAGGGGATTCAAGGGTATCAGCCCCATCACATTTGCCCTAGTATTTAGTTATCGGCATTTACAAATTATGTTTGTCAGATATTTCCTTTTTGATTGGTAGCAAACGTATCCTCGTTGCCGGACCGCGCTCAGACAACACCACACAGGTGACGCATCCACGCCTATCCTGAGCACCAAGCAGAATACCTTACTCTCAACCGGCAGTTCAATCGAACATTCCGTTGAAATCACCCGAGGCCAGCGCGGCGAATCTGCGAACGTTCGCCGCACTTTAGCCGCCTTCGACGCTCTCTATTGGTAGCCCGGCGAAACAGGGACGAACACTGTTTTCCATGCCGTCTATGTCCGCAGGTTGAAAAGCGAGGAGGTGGTTGATAAGAACTTGCCGCGCGTTCCCCACATTTAGACATTAGTCAAGGAGAGAGGTAGATGCATAAGAAGAGATGGTCAATTCTGATCTTGCTGCTGCTGGTGGTGGCAACCATGCTGGCCGCCTGCGGGGGTGCCGCTACGCCTACCGAGCCAGCCGAAGAGGCCCCGACCGAAGAG
>CAZWUX010000384.1:0-4256 GCA_964637665.1 uncultured Anaerolineae bacterium | reverse complement strand
CACATCCTGCGGCTGCGCTTCGGGCTGGGCGGCGGCGAGCAGCACACGCTGGAGGAGATCGCGAACAAGTTCGGCCTCTCGCGTGAGCGTATCCGCCAGTTGGAGAAGGAAGCGCTGCGGCGGCTGCGCCATCCGAGGCTGGCCGTCAACCTGCGCGACTATCTCTCGTAACAAACGAATATAAACGAAACGGGCGCGTGGTATATGCACCGCGCGCCCGTTTTTGATTCCCTCGCAGTGTGAATCAGGGCATCTCAAGCGTCAGCGGGCCGTCGATCCCGACCTCGTATTTCGCCCCCAGGTCAAGATCGTCACAGTCCGTCACGCGGAAGTCGTAAAAGCTCATCGGCACCTCGAACGTCTGCGACGCGCCCGGCTCGATGCTCGCACCATCATTCATCCAGCCGTCCCCCCAGTCCTGCGCGATGGGCGGCGAGATGTACACCTGGCAGATCGGCGCCTCCCCGACATTCGTGATCGTGACGGGCGCGGTCGGGCCGCCCCCCTCGCTGACGATCAGGCTGTAAGGGTACTGGATGTTGGCATCCCGCACGGCGTGCATGATGTGACCGTCACAATCCGCGATCTTCACATCCCACAACCCCTCGTCGAGTTCATAAAACACCGTCTCGCCGGGCGCGATGGGCGGCTCGTCGAGCCAGTTGTCCCCCCAGTCCGCGGAATCGACCGGCGAGATGTAAACGTTGCAGATGTCCGTCCCCGATTCATTCACCACGAGCACGCTGGGCACGTCGGGCAGCTCGGTCTCGGTCGGCGTTTCCGTGGGGCCTTCCGTCGGCGCTTCAGTGGGGGCAGCGGGCCGATCGGTCGCCGGGGCCTGCTCCTCCTCCGGTTCCGGCGCGGTCGTCGCGACGGGCGCTGGGGTCGAGGTGGGCGATCCACCCGTCCCGGTCTGGGCCGCGCCGCCGCAGGCCGTCATCACGCCCACAATCAGCGCTGCCAGTGTGGCCCGGATGATCACTCGCCGGGCAAATGCCGGGTCATTCATGAAGCGTGCTCCCTTAATTTAAGGCCTGAGTATCTCATAATTGTATGTTCCCCGCCGCGAGTTTCAAGCTGCCCTTGACACTGCCTCCCCCGCACGCTATAGTCAGCTCTGACTAATCAAAGTTGACCAGGCGGCGAGATCATGCACCGACAACTGCTGCTGCTGGGCCTGCTGCGCCGCGAGGACATGCACGGCTACCGGCTCAACGAGTTCATCGAGCGCGATATGGCGTTCTGCACCGATATCAAGAAGCCGACGGCCTACTATCTGCTCGACAGGCTGGCGGATGAAGGCTATCTGGCCGAGGTTGACGACCCCGAACCGGCGGATGGGCGCCCACCCCGCAAGACGTTCGGCATCACGCCGGAGGGGGAGCGCCGCTTCGCGGAGCTTTTACGCCAGAATCTACAGGCGGTCGACGCGCCCACCGTCCCCGTCGACATGAGCATCGCCTTTCTGGATGCGCTGCCGCCGGGGGAGGCTCTCGCCCTGCTCCACGCGCGCGAGGCCGCCCTGCGCGCCCGTCTGGAATCGATCCGCGAGACGCCGGGCCACCGCAGCGGCGCGCTGCGCCTCGTGGTGGATCACCACATCACCTATCTGGAATGCGAGCTTGACTGGCTGGCGGAGGTCATCGCCTGGGTCGAGACGCAGGACGCCGATCAGGAGGGACCCTCTACGTGACGGAAACATTTGCCATCGAGGCGCACGGCCTCACCCGGCGCTACGACGACGTGCTGGCCGTCGACGGCCTCGATCTGCGCGTCCGGGCCGGGACGATCTACGCGCTGCTCGGCCCCAACGGCGCGGGCAAGACGACGACCATCTCCATGCTCAACACGCTGCTCCCCCCCACCGCTGGCACGGCCTGCGTCGCCGGGTTCGACGTGGCCGCGCAGGCCCCGGCGGTGCGCCAGCGCATCGGCGTCACCTTTCAGGAGATCGTGCTCGACCGCGACCTGACCGGGCGCGAGGTGCTGGACTATCACGGCCAGCTTTACGGGCTGGCCCGCCGCGAGCGCGCGAAACGCATCGACGCCCTGCTGGCGCTCGTCGAGCTGGAGGACGCCGCGGGCAGGCTGGTGAAGGGCTATTCCGGGGGGATGAAGCGCCGTCTCGAGCTGGCCCGCGGCCTGCTCACCGAGCCGGAGGTCCTGTTCCTCGACGAGCCGACGCAGGGGCTCGACCCCCAGAACCGGGCGCGCATCTGGGACTACCTGCGCGCGCAGCGTGCGGCGCGCGGCCTGACCATCCTGCTCACCACCCACGACATGGAGGAAGCCGGGGCGCTCGCCGGGAGGGTGGGGATCATCGATCGGGGTCGATTGATCGCCGAGGGGTCGCCCGATGAGCTGATCGCCCGCATCGGCACCGAGGTCATCCGTGTCGCCGGACGCGGCGATGCCGCGACCTTCGTCCGCCGGGTCGCGGGGCTGCCCTTCGCCGAGGAGGTGCATCGCGCTAACGGGTTAATCCAGATCGGCGTGGACGACGGCAGCCGCCGCCTCGCCGCCATCGTGACGACCGCCGGAGAATGTGGGTTCGACATCGAAGACGTGTCCGTCGCCCGCCCCACGCTGGGCGACGTATTTCTCAAGACCACCGGGCGCGCTCTGCGCGATACCTGAGGGAGGATCCGCTTGGCTGCGACGTTCAGTTTATGGCACAAGCACATGAAGAAGTTTTTCCGCAACCCGGAGGCCGCGTTCGGCATGCTGCTCCAGCCGGTCCTGTGGGTGGCGCTGTTCGGGATCGGGATGCAGGCGTTGACGCGCGTCGGCGGGGCGTCCGACCCCGTGCAGGGCTTCGGCGGGGACTACGTCGCCTTCATGCTGCCCGGCATCATCGTCTTCAGCGCGCTGTCGGGCGCGGTGTCCGGCGGCGCGACGCTGCTCGACGAGCGCCTGCGCGGCATCGTCAAGGGCTATCTCGTCGCGCCCATCCCCCGTTACAGCGTGCTGCTCGGCAGCGCGCTCAGCACCGTGTCGAAGGGGCTGTTTCAGGCGCTCATCATCGCCGCCATCGGGCTGGCCTTCGGCGGCGCGCTTGGATCGAACCCGCTTGGCTGGTTGGGCGGGCTGCTGTTCGTCGGTCTGTACGGGCTGGGCGTCGCCGGGCTGGCGCTGGCCGTTGCGTCAAAGGTGGGCAGCACGCTCGGCTATCACGGCCTGATCGCCCTCGACCTGCCGCTGCTGTTCGCGTCGAACGCGCTGTACCCCATCGACGTGCTGCCCGGCTGGATGGCGTGGATCGCGCGCGCCAACCCGACGACCTACGTCATCGACGCAGTGCGCCGCCTCGCGTACGGCGTCACCTACGACGGGCAGGTGCCGGTCGGGCTGGCGCTGGCGGTCGTCGCCGGGTTCGCCCTGCTGGGTATGGCGCTGGCCGTGCGGGCCTTTCGTGCGACCGTCAGGGAGCGCGGCGGGGCCGTCTAGCCATCCGGCGCGGTCTGTTCGCGGCCTGCCTGCCTCCCTTAAAACGCCGCAGCCGCCGGGATAACCTCGCGCCCGATGGTCTCCAGCGGCGTGATGGTGTGGATGTCGGGCACCGAGGAAAAGATCACCTGCTGGACACCCAGCTCGGCCAACGACAGGCAGTTTTCGACCATCTCGGCGGTGTCGAAGCCGCCCGACCCCGTATCCATCGTGTACAGCACGGTGCGCTCGATCTCGTCGTAATCCCGCCCGATGTCCTCACAGTGCCCCTTCAGCACGTCCAGCTTGTGCGCTATCGCGTCGGCCCCCATGTGCGAGAACAGGTTGCACGCATCCGCGTACTGCGCCACCAGCCGCAGCGTTTTCTTTTCGCCCCCACCCCCGACCAGGATCGGCGGGTGCGGTTTGCTCAACGACTGCGGGCTGTTGATCGGCTCCGCGAGGTGGTAGTGCTGCCCCTCATACGGCGAGACATCCCCCGACCACATCTGGTGGGCGATTTGCAGCGTCTCTTCCAGCCGCTCGAAGCGCTCCGCCAGCGGCGGGAAGGGCAGTCCCAGCCCGCGCGCCTCCCGCTCGTACCACCCCGCGCCGATGCCCAGCCACGCCCGCCCGCCGGACAGCACGTCCAGCGTGGTGACGGCCTTCACCAGCAGGCCGGGGTCACGGTAGTTGACCCCCGTCACCATCGTGCCCAACCGCACTTTACTCGTCGCGGCGGCGAGGAACGCCAGCGTCGAGTAGCTTTCCAGCATCGGTTCATCCGCCTCCCCTACGTACCCGATCTGGAAGAAGTGATCCATCACCCA
>CAZWUX010000383.1:0-4283 GCA_964637665.1 uncultured Anaerolineae bacterium | reverse complement strand
TATTGGGCTGAATCCAGAAAACGTCGGCGTCCTGTTCCCAGGTGATAAAGCCGTTGACGGAGTCGCCGGGAGACAGCGGCCCGACGGCTTGATCGAGCGTGTTGTTCGGCTCGTACGGGTCGGGCTCCTGCTCCGGCGGCAGTTCGGCCTGAGCGGCGGGCGGCGGCGCGCCGGTCTGCTGCTCGACGACGACGATCAGATTGGCGGGCCGCAAAATGCCAATTCCACCCAGCGTCACACCCTCGCGCACGTCGGAATTGACAGCCGTCGGAATGGCGACCAGCCTGCCCTGCGTATCGACCGCTGTACCACCGCTGTTTCCGCTGGCGATCCCCGCATCCGTCTTGATCGTGACCCGGTGGGTTGCATCCCCCAGATCGGCGCTCTCAAAGCCGGACACAGCGCCGGACGTAAACGTGATCGTCTGGCCCCCTACCCCCGGATAGCCGAACAAGTAAATCTTATCGCCGAGCCGCAGTTCGTCGGAGTTGCCGGTTTCGAGATAGGGCAGATCGCTGACCGCGACGGGGTTGCCCTGCATGTCCGTGACGATGTCGAGCAGAGCGATGTCGAGCAGCTCGTCGTAATGCGTCACCTGTGCGATGTAGCGCGGCTCAGGGGGCTGGTCGGGATCGCTCGTCATGGAGATATACAGCACAGGCGCGCCGCAGGCGACGTGACAGTTCGTCACGATGCGGCCTGTGGGGGAGATCACCGTGCCGGAGCCGGTCCACATCGCCTGATCGAGTGTGCCCTGTGAGGCGATGATCTGCACGACAGCCCGCGATATCTGCTCGATCTGGTCGGACGAGAGATCGCCCGTCGCGGGAGGGGCCTGCTCACCGCCGAGCGCGGTCGTCTGCTCCCCGGTCGAGGCTGCCGCCGTCGGGGGCGCTTCGGTCGCGCCGCTCGACGAGGACGTGCCCGCATTGCAGGCCAGAACGGCGAGCAGCAGGAGGCAGGCAACCAGCAGAACTCTCCGCGCCGCAGGAATCGGTTTTTCCATCACATCTCTACCTTACACCATGCTAAACCATCGACAGCCGCCGGAAGCGTCTCACCAGGCTCGGCGACGCGGTCCGGCGGGTAGTTCATGACGGATAGCTTATACGAAGCGGATCATCCGGGCAAGCGCCATAGACGGAAAAACGGCGGTGATCACGGAATCTGTAACTGAGGCGGGTGCTGCGCCAGAATCGCGCGGCCCGCCTCCACGTCACGTCGAATCTGGACGACAAGCTCGTCGACGCCGGAGAACTTCTGCTCATCACGCAGGCGGGCGACGAACGAGAGATGCATCTGTGCGCCGTAGAGATCGCCGGAGTAATCGAGCAGATAGGCTTCGACCGTGTTTTCAACATCGCCCTCGAACGTCGGGCGGCGGCCCACGTTGATGAAGGCGGGATGTACCTGGCCGCGCACGTAAGCCCAGCCCGCATACACACCACGCGCCGGGACGGCCAGTTCGACGGGGACGCGCAGATTGGCGGTCGGGAAGCCAAGGGTCCGGCCACGCTTCGCGCCCTCGGCGATGACGCCAGTGACGAAATGCGGGCGGCCAAGCAGGCGCGCGGCTTCCTCGACCTTCCCCTCACGCAGCGCCTGGCGAACACGGCTGCTGCTGACGCGCTCGCTGCCCGCATCCATCAGATCGACGACGCGCACGGTGAATCCACGCTCCTGCCCGGCAGCACGCAGGAAGGGAACGTCGCCCTCACGCTGGTAGCCGAGCGCAAAATCCTCGCCGACCCACAGCGAGCGCATCTGGAGGTTGGACACCAACTGATCGACGAAGTCGGCAGCGCGCATATGGCGAAGCTCGTCGTTAAACGGGAGGGTGATGACAAGCTCGACGCCCAACTGGCCGAGCAAGCGCGCCCGGTCGGGCGGGAGCGTCAGGTAAAAGCCCGGCTCGAAACCGCCGAGGACCATCCGGGGATGCGGATAGAAGGTCAGCACGACGGGGGCAAGCGCCATCTCATCCGCCTGCTCGACGAGGTGACGGAGAAGATACTGATGACCGCGATGAACGCCGTCGAAGGAGCCGATGGTGACGACGGAGGGGCGAGAGAGGCCAGCTTCTTCCAGTGATGTGACGTGTCGCATGGGAATTCTGGTTTTTTTATCCTGATTCGATACGAGTACGAGGCTAGACAAAGACCTTTTTGGGATGCCAGACTCCGGCAGCCGGGTCACCGCTCAGGACGGCCACAAAACGGCCATCCGGGGCATAGGCGCGCCCCAGTGTCTCGATGGGACCATCCGCCGGGAGGGGCATCCCATGCTCGACGCGGCGGACTCCGTCGGCGTCGAGGCGGACCCGCGCCGAGCCGCCAAGCGCCCTATCCGCAGGGAGTAAATAGTCCTGCCACGCGCCAAGCTCGAATGCGCGGCGCAAATCGTCCCAGCCAACGGCATCTTCGAGGCGAAACCCGTCAACGGCGGTGCGCGTGAGGCCGGACATCACCGCGCCACAGCCAAGCGCCTGCCCGATATCATGGGCGAGGCTGCGCACATACGTGCCCGACGAGCAGGTAATGGCAAGCTCAAGTGTCGGCGGGTCGAGGGCGGCTAGATCGAGCCGGTGGATATGGACCGCACGCGGCTCAAGTTCGAGGGTTTCACCGGCGCGGGCGCGTTTATAGGCGGCCTTACCCGCGATTTTAACAGCCGAGTAGACCGGTGGCACCTGCCGGATGGCACCCCGGAAATCGTCCAGGACGCGCTCGACGCGCTCACGGGTCAGATCATGGGGGATGGCGCGCTCGGCAACGACGGCCCCCTCCGCATCGTAGGTGTCGGTTTCAACGCCCAGCGTCACCCGCGCGTGGTATGCCTTATCCGCGCCGGTCAGGTACTCCAGCAGGCGGGTCGCGCGACCCAGCGCCAGAACGAGCACACCACCAGCGATAGGGTCAAGCGTCCCGGCGTGACCTACCCGGCGCTCGCCCGTGCCGCGCCGGACGCGGGCTACCACGTCATGCGAAGTCGGCCCGACCGGTTTGTCGACGTTGAGCAGCCCGAAAACGTCCATCTAATCCGCCTGTGCGGCTGCCGTCGTCCGTTCTAGAAGCCGCCCCACCACCTCGCCGACGGCAACATCAAGCGGGCCGTCGATGAGACAGCCAGCAGCCAGCGCGTGGCCGCCGCCGCCCAGCGCCAGCGCGACGCTGGCTACGTCAAAACCGGGGCGGGCGCGCATACTCACCTCGACTCTACCGTCCGGTTCCTCGGTGAACGCGGCGGATACGCTGGCCTCCTGAGCGGAAAGCAGCAGACTCGATACGCCGTCAACCTCCGTGTCGAGCAGAGAGCGCGTGCGGCGTTCATCGTAGGGCACGACGGCCCAGACCACGCCGTCCTGAAAATGGAGATGTGTGAGCGCGATACCCCAGATGCCGAGCAGCGCAAGCGAGCGCTGTCTCATCACGCGCTCAATGATGATGGACGCGTCCGCGCCAGCCTGAACAAGGCGCGAGGCGATCACGAACGTAGCGGGGACAACATTCGGGGTAGCAAAGCCGCGCGTGTCGCCGACCAGCCCGGTCATCAGGCAGGCGGCAATGTCCGGGGTGAGCGTCACGCCGAGCGCATCGATCAGATCAAGCACAAGCTCGGCGGTCGCCACCGCGCCGGGGTTCACCACGTTTACGTCGCCATAATTGAGGTTGGTGACGTGATGATCGACAACCAGCACGGGGATGTCCATCGCGAGCAAAGCGGCCCCCACCTCGCCTAGCCGCCTCGTGTCGCTGGCGTCGAGCGCGACGAAAAGGTCAGGATGGAAGCCGCCCGGCAGGCTCCGGCGCAGATCACCGCTGCCCGGCAGGAAATCTGCATCGGGCGGCGGGGGATCATCACACATCGCGACGACGTTCTTGCCAAGCGCGAGCAGCGCGAGACGCAGACCAAGCGCCGACCCGATGGCATCCGGGTCGGGCGAGATGTGCGTCCCAATCGCGATGTGCCCCGCCCGGTGGATCAGGGCCGCGGCTTCACTCAGCATCGGGCGCTTGTTCGGCGGATTCACCCTCATCACCGGCAGGGGGGATCTCGAGCGAATCGAGCAGATCCTCGATACGCGCGGCGTACTCTGCCGTCTCGTCCCACTCGAAACGCAGCTCCGGCACCCGGCGCAACGCCATGCGCTCGCCGACCTCATGCCTCAGAAAGCCAGCCGCACCGTGCAGCGCCGCCATGACCTCGTCGCGTGCTTCCTCCCCGTTGATCGCCCTGATGTACAGCGTCGCGTACATCAGTTCGCGGTCGATCTCAGCATTGAC
>CAZWUX010000382.1:0-4305 GCA_964637665.1 uncultured Anaerolineae bacterium | reverse complement strand
CGCTCAGATTTGTCCCCCTTTGCAAAGGGGGACGGATGAGCCGCAGGCTCACAGGGGGTTGTCGCCAGAGAACGCGATCCGCCGGGGCAGGGGAGCGTATGTGGCCGCCCGGCTTGCGATGCGCTAGCCGCCCGCGCCGTCCTCCGGGGCGGGGTCGCCGCTTTCCGTGTGACCGTCGGACTGCTCCGGCTCCGGTTCGGGGTCGGGTTCGGGGTCGCCGGACGGCTCCTCGGTCGGCTCGTCGGTGGGCTCGTCGGTCGGTTCCACCGTCGACTCGTCGGTGGGTTCCTCGGTCGGTTCCACCGTCGGCTCGTCGGTGGGTTCATCGGTCGGTTCGTCAGTCGGCTCGTCCGCCGGTTCGTCGGTCGGCTCCTCGGTGGATTCGGGCGTGGGTTCGTCCGCCGGATCGCCGGTGGGTTCCTCGGTCGGCTCGATCGCCGGTTCACCGGTCTGATCGTCCGCGCCGCACACATCCACCTGAACGGCGACCACCGCGCTCCACTGGCCGCCGGACGCCTCCGGGGCCGTATCCACCTTCATCCGGTAATCCCCAGCAGCGGGGGAACCCGCGCCGACGCGCAGCCGGTCCGCCGCGCCCGCGCCCAGCGTGTGGGCCGCCGCGTCGAGCCTGTCGGCGGGCGTGCCGTCCTCCGACGCGCGCCACAGCTCGACCGTGACGGACGCCTCCGCGCCGTTATTCTGAACGGCCACCCAGAACGCGCCGTCGTCGCAGTCGTAGCCCGCCGCCCCGACCTGAAGGCCGGACGGCTCGACGAGGATTTCCGGCAGAATCTCCTCGTCCAGCGTCAGCGCCTCGACCTCGCCGATCGAGCCGCTGATGCCCACCTCGCCCTCGTCGTGCAGGCCGGTCCACGCGCTGGCCCCGACCAGCACCCACACCGCGATCAGCACGAGAAGGGTGAGCGCCCCTGCAACCGCCGCGAATCTCGAAAATTTCATCAACAGCGCCTTTACGGCTGCTCGATCGATACGTGTACGGCGACGTCGAACGTCTGCCCGCCCGTGCCCAAATCCTCGTCGAGCACCTGCCAGTCGAGGTAGATGGTGGTCTGCTGGCCCGCGCCCAGCCGGTCGCCGCAGATGTCGTCAAGCTGCATGGACAGGTAGGGCGGGACCTCGCCGACAAGCTCCGCGCAGACCTCGCCGTCGATGCTGCCCTCGTTGACGATGGTGATGGGCACGCTGCCGCTGTCGCCCGGCTTGAGGTTATCGCCCAGTGACACGCCGGTCTGCATCTCCGAGCCTGCGCCGACGCTGACCTTCAGCGTGGCGGCCTGCCCGCTGACCCCGATGGTCTCCTCGTCGTGCAGGGACGCCCACGCCGAGGACGCCGCGCTGACGGCGGCCAGCAGCAGGACCACGATAAACACGTTTTTCAGAACCTTCACAGGGCCTCCCGTCCGCTCATCTCAGCGCCATCGCGATGACCTTGAAGCCGTTCTGCAAGTACTGAAGTCCGTAGCCCGCCAGCGGCACGCTGACGATCTCCACGCCCTCGACCCGCTCCACGCGCCAGGGGTCGGGCTCTTCGTTGGCGTCGCCCTTCGTCATCAGGCCCTCGCTCGACGCGGCGATGACGCGGTGGAGAATCGGCCTGCCCTCCGGGTCGTCGAACAGCACCACGTCGTCGACGGCGACGCCCTCCCGCGCGCTGGCGGTCACGTCGACCACCGCCAGAGCGCCGGTCCTGATGGTTGGCTCCATCGACCCACTGCGAACGACGATGAAGCGCAGCGGCCCGATATCCAACTGGGAAACCGCCATGAATATCAGCAGGCCGAGCAGCATATACTGGGCAGTACGAACAGCGGCGTTCAGGATTCTTCGTATGATCATGTTCTCCCGCGACAAAACCTAAGCGTGCTGCTCCCGGCAGCCTCCAACCGGAACGCGGGTCCGCAGGAGGGGCAGGGGGCCGTAAGGGGAACCCACCCCTCCTGCGAGACGTTCACACATTCCGCAGGTCAGACGGGTATCGCGGTCTGCTCTACGGAGCCTGATCGAGATGGAAGATGATGTCGAACGACACCCCATCGCTCTGGATCAGGTTATCGTTCATGTCGATCCAGTGCGTGCCGTCCCAGAGACGCAGGTCGTCCTCCAGCACGACTTTCATGAAGAAGCCGATGGTCTCGTTCTGGTTGAGCACCGGGAAGGTGCCGCCTCCCGTGCCTGCGGTACCGAAATAGGTATTGCCAGACAGGCCGTTAACCCCCGGCGTGCCCCAGGGATGCTCCGGGCCAGTCTGCCAGATGCCGTACAGTCGCGAAGGAACCGACCAGCCGCACGGCGCGAACCCGATCGTGGGTTTGAGGTACTGGCCCAGTTCGCCTTCGGTTGAGGCGTAGGACTCGGCCTCGGCCTCATCTTCCGGTTCGGTGGTCCCGTTCTCGTCGTTGACGATGACGCTGAACTCGACGGACGGCTGGCCGGGGATGGTGCCCACGTTCTTCAGGCACCAGACCTCGTATCCACTGTCGTAGCCCGGCGCAACATCCGAGACATCGAAGTGCATGGAAAGGGGATCGTTCTCGTCGTTAACCGTCAGGTCGAGCGTTCCTGCCAGAATGGAATTGTCCTCGGCAGTCTCGACATCGAAGAAATCCGCAAAAGCACCCGTCGCCCCGATTGCCAGCAGGGCGATGATGCCCAGCATTAAGAGTCCTTTTCGACGTAACATGGGTGGTGCCTCCTGGCTGTCTCCCAGCCGGAATAATGGATCTACAGGAGGGGCGGGCATCCGAGGCGGGCCTGCCCCTCCTGCAGGAAGATTCGCTCTTTCCGCAGGTCAGACGGGTATCGCGGTCTGCTCTACGGGGCCTGATGGAGATGGAACAGGATGTCGAACACGGCGCTGTCGCCCTGCGCGTGGTTGTCGTTCGACCCCGCCGGGTTGTGCCAGAACGGTGAGAAGCGGACTTCCACTTCATCGCCAGGGCCTAAGACGGGCAGCGCGTTGTCCGCTGAGCAGCCGGAGAGCTGGCCCAGGCCGACCGTCACGCCGCTCAGACCGTCGAGCAGGGGGTTGCCGCAGTTGTTGGTCAGGCGGACGGATGTCCACGAGCCGCCGCCCTGACGCCATGACATCGTGGCGTACAGTTCGTGCCCAAGCTCGCCTTCACCCTCGCCGGGGTCGCCGCACGTCGAATCGTACTCGGCTTCCGGCTCCTCGCAGCCGTTCTCGAAGTTGACGATGGTGCCGAACTCAACCGACGGCTGGCCGTTGATGGTGCCCGCGTTCTTGAGCACGACGGTGTAGTACTCGGTGTCGCCGGGCGCCATGTTGTCAATCGTGAGGGTCGCTACGTTGGGGTCATCCTGGTCGTCCACCTTCAGGTCGAGCGTTCCCGCCAGGATGGAGTTATCCTCGGCGGTCTCGACATCGAAGAAGTCCGCGAAGGCGCCGGTAGCACCGATCGCCAGCAGCGCGATAACGCCGAGCATCAAGAGTCCATTTCGACGTAACATAGGTGTTTCCTCCTGGCTGTCTTCCAGCCGGTGTGTGCGCGTTCCGCCGCGCGCAGGTTAAGAAATCGATAAATCAGTCAGGTCGCTCACAATCGAAGTACCACAGCAGCCGCGCGCTCAGGCCCTCCGCCGGTCGCCCGCCGCGTCGATACAGGCAGGCCAGCCCGGCGGGCGCGCACGCCGCCCTTTCCGCGGGGCAGGTGCGCGGTTCCGGCGCGGGGCCGGGATCGTGTGGCTATGTCATCCTGTCGATAACTTCCTCCTAATAATGGTATGTCCTGCCCTGCCGAATGAATCACGGCCCGTGGTCAGCAGACCCGGTTGAAGCTGTCTATGCGCGCGATTTGTGGGAACTCTCAGCCACGGCCCGGCGGCTGATTCGGCGCAGCGGCCCCCCGATGGGCCGATACGTCGCGACGGAAACCTCCGTCAAGGGGAATCAATTAGCCATATAGTGCGTTAGGGCGGAGGGGGGTGAGGGTCGAGGCATGAAAGCCGGTGGCGTTCAGTCTCCGCTTCGTGAAAGCTCACTCAAATAGGAGCAGAGTACTATTACACGTCGACCTCATTCTACAAAAGGATCGGAATGATGTCAACCCTTACACGCGGAGTGACGTATGGCAAGGCAAATGGAGCTATGCAAATTAATCAGGTAACTCTAGCACGGGAATCTCACTGCTGATTCGCCGGAACCCCCTCCGCCTTCGGCACCTCCCCCTTCGCAAAGGGGGAGGATCAAGGAGGGGGTCATTGCACGAGGACGCGATCCGGCTGATGAGCACATCGACCGCCCGGCCTCCCGACGTGAAGAACGGC
>CAZWUX010000381.1:0-4332 GCA_964637665.1 uncultured Anaerolineae bacterium | reverse complement strand
CGAAGGCGGCGGGCGCGCGGGACTACGCCCTCGTCGAGATGCTGGCCGGGACCGGATTGCGGGTGGGCGAGCTGCTCGCGCTGGAGGTGGGCGACGTCGAGATCAATGAGCGGTCCGGGAAGGTGACGGTCCGACGCGGCAAGCGTGAGGGCTACCGGGAGGTGCCGCTCACGCGCGATGTGAGGAAGGCGCTGGAGGGCTACCTGGCCGAGCACCCCGAGCCGGACAATCCGGAGGCGCCGCTGTGGTGGGGGACACGCGGGCCGCTCAGCCACCGCAGCTCGGTGATGCGGGCGCTGAAGCGGATCGCGGGCCGGGCGGAGATTGAGGACGTCAGCCCGCACGCGCTGCGCCACACGTTCGCCACGCGCTACCTCGACGCCAACCCGGGCGACCTGCGCGGGCTGGCCCGATTACTGGGGCACGCCGCCTTGAATACGGTCATGATCTACACCGAGCCGGATATGCACGACCTGGCCGACCGGCTGGAGCGCATGGAGCGGGGTGGTTCGGCCTGGTGAGCCAGGTTAGACCACTTGCTGTTTATTGATACCCAAGAGTATTCAAAGAAGAGTGACCACAACACATCCCGAAGCCGGGATTCTTGTTGACTGTATAGAACCACACTTCTACGAACCTATCTACCCAGCCCAAAGATGTCACGTATTGTGGCAAGCCCCCCACTCGCCCTTCAGGGTAGGGAGGTCTCGTCCTTTCCCTCTTGACCACGCGAGGCGCTGGCGCTTACGATAGAAGTAAGTGACCCTCAATTGAGCCGGGCAGCTGGGTTCCGCTGCGCTCGCTTCCTTTGCCCCGAAACCTAATCCCTATCTTTGGTTTTCTGGTTACTGGAGGAGGCCAGGTGTACTTAGACCCGACGATCTTCTTGCAGTTTGGGACATCCCTCTTTATCGGCCTGCTGGTCGGACTTCAGCGCGAATACATCGCAGATTTACACGACATTCAAGAAAGCCGCGCCGAGGTGTTCGCCGGGGTGAGAACCTTCGCGCTTATGGCCCTGGTCGGCTGCACGGCAGCTTTCTTAGCCGACCTCGCGCAGTCGCCGTGGGTGTTTATCAGCGTCGTGGTGCCTTTAGGCATCCTTATCGCCGTCGGCTACTTCGTGACCGCCTGGAACGGGGATGCCGGGATGACCACAGAAATCGCGGCCATCGCCACCGTCCTGGCGGGCGCGTTATGCTACTGGGGAGAATTAGTGGTGGCGGTGGCGCTGGGGGTCGCGATCACGGTCCTGTTGTCGCTCAAGCTTGAGATGCAGACGTTTGTCGCGCGCTTGACGCGCGCAGATATCCTGGCTGCGCTCAAATTTGCGGTGATCACCGCCATCGTCCTGCCGCTCCTGCCAGATCAGACCTTCGGGCCGCCGCCTTTTGACATCTTCAACCCCTATCACATCTGGCTCTTTGTGATTCTCATTTCAGGGATCAGCTTTCTCGGCTACGTGTTGATGAAATTCATCCCACCGCACCACAGCATCAGCCTGACCGGGTTCCTGGGCGGGCTGGCATCCAGCACGGCGACGACGCTGAGCTTCTCTCAACGCAGCCACGCGAATGAGGCGTTTAGCCGATCCTTCGCACTGGCCATCCTGCTGGCCTGGACGGTGATGTTTGCGCGTGCCCTGATCGAAATTGGCATGGTCAATTTTGCCTTGCTGGAGGCTGTATGGCTGCCAATGGCAGTGACGGCGGCGGCGGGGCTGGTATACTGTGCTTATCTTTATTACACAGTAGGCAGCGAGGAGGATGAGGAGGAAGTCGAGTTAGCAAACCCGTTCGATCTCAACCCGGCCATCAAGTTCGGGCTTATCTATGCAGCCGTTCTGCTGGTGTCCAGAGCCGGACAGTACTACTTCGGCAATACAGGGGTTTACGTTTCCAGCGCGCTTGCCGGACTGGCCGACATCGACGCAGTGGCCCTCTCAGTTGCCGAGCTGGCGAAACAGCCAGGTGGGCCCGATATCACAACTGCTGCACGGGCGGTGATCATGGCTGCCCTGGCCAACACTTTCGCCAAAGGGGGGCTGGTCTACGTCACCGGTTCTATCAACCTGCGGCGCGCCATGCTTCCCGGTTTTCTGCTAATGGCAATCGTGGGGGTGGCGGCGATCCTCATCGTCACCTGATTGAGCGTGTTACTTCCAATCCATCCAGCCACGTCAGGTTCATCAAAACCTGTCTTTCGGGCGCTGAAGCGGATCGCGCACCGGGCGGAGGTTGAGGACGTCAATCCACACGCGCTGCGCCACACGTTCGCCACGCGCTACCTTGACGCCAACCCGGGCGACCTGCGCGGGCTGGCGCAGCTGTTAGGACATGCCAGCCTGCACACGATCATGATCTACACCGAGCCGGATTTGAACGACCTGGCCGACCGGCTGGAGCGCATGGAGCGGGGTAGATGGGGAGCAGCTGAAAAAGCCCCCGACATAAGGAAGTCCCCTGACTCTCCCTATTTGCCGATGACCTCGGATACATCAGGCCGCACACCCCTTAAACTTCCCTGGTTGTTCGGTCTCTGCATGCTGCAAGCTGCTTATCCCATCCAAGTGCCCGCCTAGGTCCAGGTGGGGGGAATGATACCCGACTGAAGAAGCCAGAGTTGGATGTACAATAGAGATAGAAGGACCTGTTGCGATGGGGAGGGGCAACCATGTTTACCCGCATCCTTTACGCGACGGATGGTTCTGAGCACGCTCAGAAGGCCCTCGAGTACGTGCTTGAACTGGCCCGGATGCATGGCGCCGAAGTCATTCTCCTGCACGCCTTCCCACCCGTTTCAGACCTGATCGGCGCCCCCTATCGGGAGAGCTACCTGGCCGGCTGTTTTGCCGCCGGAACCGACCTTCTGGATGAAGTGGAAGACAGCCTGAAAGCGGCGGATATTCCGGTTGTGCGGGAGCTGCTCGAAGGTCCGGCGGCCGAAGCCATCCTGCGCGTGGCCGAGATCCGTGACTGTGACCTGATTGTGCTGGGCGCCCGTGGGTTGAGCAATCTACAGGGACTCCTGTTGGGCAGCGTCAGCCATAAGGTCATCCAGCACGCCAATTGCCCGGTGCTGGTCGTACGCTGAGTCTGTAGAAGGGAGTTCCTCGATGAATGCACTGAATACGCTGAAGCACAGTGTCGTCATTCACGCGCCGCCCGAAGACGTACAGACGGTGGCACAGGATGCGCGACGCTGGCCGGAGTGGTATCCGGGTGTTGAGCAGGTAGAGCCGGACAACCGGTTCCCGAAGCCAGGCGGTCGGGTATCCCTGAACTACCGGGTCGCCGGTGTGATGGGCAGTATTTCGCTGATTGTGCTGGAGGCCGCTCGAGGGAAATCCACCCTTTACGGGATGGAGGGCCTGCTCACCGGCACCTCACGGTGGGTGTACACGCCTGAGGGTGAAGCCACCCTGTTGACGGTGCACTTCAGTTACCGCCTGCCGCACGCCCCGCTGTCCAGGGTGGCGGATGTGGGGGAGGCCGAACGCCGGACCGCCCAGAACCTGCACAAAGCGCTTGAGAATCTGAAATCCCGGGTGGAGGGATAGCCGGCCGAAGCTGCTCTGACTGTCCTGCCTGGACGGCTCAAGTGTGTCGAGCGATATGATGATGCGTCCTGGTGAGCCGGGTATAATCTGCTTGTGGCAGAGGTTGGTCCCAGCTGAAGGAGCGGCCCATGGTCGATCGCATTGTTATCGAGGACCCGCAGCTCGCGCAGCGGATTCAGGGCATCGCCGAGCGCGAGCGCCGCTCGGTGGAAGACGTGCTCGCGTCCATGCTGGCCCAGTACGAGCCTCCCGCCACAGGACAGGACGCTCCCAGTGCCGAGGACCTGGCCCGCCGGGTCCGGCTGGCAGCTTACGAGAGAGCGCGCGACTACTGGCGCCGGGTTGGCGACGAAGAGCGGGCTGCGATGACAGACGAACAGCTCGACCAGCAATTCTGGCTGTTCGATGAGGAACGCATCCCCAGGCTCAAAGCGGACAAGGATGAAGTTCAGGTAGCTGAATCCTCTCTTCGTCGGGCCGGGCAGGCGCTCCGCTCTGCCGGTTTTCACTCTGGCCAGTCCGACATCAGCGCGCGCAGCCGGGAGATCCTTGACGAAGAGTTCGCTGACTACCTCCTGAACCGTCCGGGCGACCATGTCAGCCATTCTGATTGACAGCGGCTTCCTGTACGCGCTGTTCGACCAGGATGACCGCTACCACCAGGCGGTGGCCACCGCAGCCGAGACGGAGGCGGCCGCCGCAATTGTCCCGGACGTCGTCCTGGTCGAGGTCGCCTATCTGACACGCCGGGCAGGTGGGATTCCAGCAGTCGC
>CAZWUX010000380.1:0-4337 GCA_964637665.1 uncultured Anaerolineae bacterium | reverse complement strand
TTCAGAACGGCTGCGACGGCGTTCGATCTGCTGGGGGATATAGATAAGGTTGTGTGGAACGAACGGGGCGAGGTGGCGCAGGTCGTCGCAGAGGGGGAGGGCGGGGTGATGCGCGTGCTCTGGTCGCGGCTGCCCCGAGCCTACGTCGTCGAGGTCCCCGCGCTCGCCGATCAGGCGATGCTGGTCGACATGTGGGGCAACCGCTCGACAGTCGACGCGGTCGACGGTGTTTATCGTCTGACGCTCTACGCCGGGGAATGCCAGCAGACGGTCGGCGACTACTGCATGATCGGCGGTCCGGCCCTTTATCTCATCGACCGTGCAGTTCTTCCTCCCGGTGACGCGCTCCCTGCGCTCCGCGACGTGCGGGCCGCCACCGACGAGAAAACGGGGTGGGTGGCTCGACCGCAAGTGTGGCCGCTGGCTGCGGCGGGCGTATCCACCATCTTGGCGGCTGCGGCGGCCCTCGTGTTAGGATTCAAGTTAGCTGTAGCGATCCGGCGGCTGGCTCCGCGTCTGAGCGGGGGGAACGGCGGGAGCCGCTGAACGGACAGAGGAGGAACCCGATGCGCGTTGCGGTATGCTCGGACATTCACGATAACATCTGGAAGCTCGAATCCGCCCTGCCGGGGATGGGCGACGCGAACGTGCTGCTGTTCTGCGGCGACTTCTGCGCGCCGTTTACGCTGACGCAGCTTGCGCGCGGCTTCGAAGGCCCCATCCACGCCGTGCTGGGCAACAACGATGGTGACCAACGCCTGCTGCTGGAAATGGCCCAGCAGGCGGGCAACGTGACGCTCTACGGCCAGTTCGCCGACCTTGAGGTGGGTGGCCTGCGGATCGCCGTCAACCATTATCCCGACATCGCGCGTGGGCTGGCGGCGGGCGGGACCTACGATGTGGTGTGCTACGGGCACGACCATACGCTGCACGAGGAACGGGTGGGCGAGACCCTGCTGATCAACCCCGGCGAGATCATGGGACGTGATGGGCGGAGCACCTACGTGCTGATCGACACGGACGATCGTTCGGTGCGGGTGTGCGATGTCGAATGATCCATCCCCCACCGGAGTCGTCGGTGGGGCGCTGGGTAAGGGCTGCCTCGCCGGGCTGGCGCTCGTCGTGCTGTACGCGGCGATCAGCGGGCTGGTTTACCTTGCGCTGGGCTGGCTGGGCGCTGCGCCGAACCTGCGGATGCTGGTCGGCATCGCCAGCGGCCCGATCGTCGGCACCGTGATCGCGCTGTTCGTCGCGCTGTTCATCGCGCGGCGGACGGCGGCCCCGCACGACGACGAATTGACCCGGTGAAGCAGCTTCGCGGCACGCCGCTGAAGCGCTTTCTGCGCGACTGGCGCCGGGCGCAGCCTGCCAGGATGCACCGCATGGCGCTCGTGTTGCAGAGCGTGGCCTACCCGGTGAACGTCGGATCGCTGTTCCGCATCGCGGACGCGGTCGGCGTCGAGCAGATGATCCTGAGCGGCATCACCCCCACGCCGCCCCATCCGACGATCACGAAGGTCGGGCGCAGCAAGGACAACAACGTCGCGTGGACGTACGAGGAGGAGGCGGAGGCCGCGCTTGAGCGGCTCGCCGCCGAGGGGTTCCACATCTGCGCGCTTGAGATCACAGACGAGTCGGCGGCCTATTATGAGGTCGCCTACCCGGAGAAAATCTGTCTCGTGGTCGGCAACGAGGATCACGGCGTCACGCGGAGCGCGCTGGCGCTGTGCGATTCGTCGGTGTTCGTCCCGATGTACGGCAAGGGCCGGTCGATGAACGTACACGTGTCGGCGGCGGTCGTACTCTATCACATTGCCCATGTGGGGCAGGGGGATGCCGATCCGCTGGCCTGAGGACAGACGACTGATTATTGTTCAGGTAGTGAGGAGAATCAGATGGTGAAGATCGTCACCGTTGAGGAAATGCGGACCATCGAGCGGGCCACAGACGCGGCGGGCGTGAGCTACGCGCAGATGATGCAGTACGCAGGGACCGCCGTCGCCGACATCGTGATCGAGCTGCTGGAGGAATTCGATCTGCCGGGCCGGATCGTCGTGCTGGTCGGGCCGGGCAACAACGGCGGGGACGGCCTCGTCGCGGCGCGGGTCATCGCCGAGGAGACGGAAGCGCAGGTCGACTGTTATCTACTGAAGGCGCGTGACGAGGACGACGAGGTCTATGCCGACGCGCTCGAAGCTGAGGTCGACATATCGCTGGCAGAAGAGGACGCCGAATGGCGCGAGCTTCGGCGGCTGCTGCGCGATGCCGACGTGGTCATCGACGCGCTGCTGGGCACGGGCGCGCGGCTCCCCATCGAAGGCACGCTGAAAGACCTGCTCGACGAAGCAGCGGCGTTCATCGAAGGGCAGGGCACCGCAGAGGACGAATCCTATGCCCTGATCGTGCCCGCCCTGCCGGAGATCGAGCTGCCGGAGCGCCCGGCGGTCGTCGCCGTCGACTGTCCCTCCGGGCTGGACTGTGACACGGGCGAGATCGACCCAGCGGCGCTGGCCGCCGACGTGACGGTGACCTTCGCCGCTGCCAAATTCGGCCAGTTGGTATTTCCCGGCGCGGAGACCGTCGGGCAGCTCGTGGTCGCCGAGATCGGCACGCCCCCCGACCTGCCGGAGCTTGACGCGATCGACATCGAGCTTGCGACCGGCGAGCGCGTGCGCGACATGCTGAACGTGCGGTCAAGCAACTCGAATAAAGGCACTTACGGGCGAGCGGCTATCATCGCCGGGTCGGTGAACTACGTTGGGGCGGTGGCGCTGGCCTCGGAGGCAGCCTACCGTGTCGGCGCGGGCCTCGTGACAGCGGCCATCCCTGCCTCGATCCAGATCCCGCTGGCCTCGCGGGTCCGCGAGACGACGTGGCTGCTGCTGCCACAGGACATGGGCGTGATCAGCTCCGGCGCGCTCGACGTGCTGCGCGACGATCTGGGCGAGGTCGAGGCCCTGTTGATCGGCCCCGGCATGGGGCACGAGGAGCCGACCAACGCCTTCCTGCGCGGCCTGTTGCAGGGCGATGATCAGGCGAAAAAAGGGAATCTGGGCTTCGTGACGCGGGCTGCTTCCGCCGAACAGACTCACGGATTCGCCTTCTCGTCCCCGCTGGTGATTGACGCCGACGGCCTGAATCTGCTCGCCGAGATGGAGGATTGGTGGACCCTGCTGCCCGCCAACACGATCCTGACGCCCCATCCGGGCGAGATGGGCCGCCTGTGCCGGATCGACACGGCGGAGGTGCTGTCCGACCGGTTTGGCATCGCGCGGGGGAAGGCCGCCAAATGGGACGCCATCGTCGTGCTGAAGGGGGCCTTCACGCTGATCGCGCACCCGGATGGCCGTCTGGCCGTGATTCCTTTCGCCACCGACGCGCTGGCGACTGCCGGAACGGGCGACGTACTCTCCGGCTGCATCGTGGGGCTGCTGGCACAGGGGATCGCGCCGTTCGAGGCTGCCGTGTCGGCGGCCTACGTCCACGCGCTGGCGGGTGACCTTGCGGGCCGCGAACTCGGCGGTCGGTCGGTGCTCGCCGGGGATGTCGTGCGCGCCCTGCCGGACGCGCTGCGGCACATCGAACCCTGAGCGGATCGATCCGGGGCGGTGAGTCGATGGACAACAAACCGGGGCGCGCCTGTAGCTAAACGGCGCGCCCCGGTATTCTCTTCGGAACGGTTAAGGCTGTTAAGCGCTGCTGCCGTTCCCCGCGTCGAGGTCATCTTTGACCTCGTCAGCGGCGGCTTCTCCCTCGGTCTTGATCTTCTGGGCCGCCTGTTTGCCGGTCTGGACGGCGCTTTCCGCGCGTTCTTTCGCATCTTCCATCGCCTGCTGGGCTTTCGTCTGAAGCTGATCGACCTGGGTCTGCAAATCGGCGATGACCTGATCGGCCTGCGAGCGCAGCCGCACGATCTCCTCGTCCGCCCGGTCGCGCAGCTCGATGCCGCGCTGGAGGATCTGGTCGCGCGTTTCCTCGCCGGACTGCGGGGCCATGACAAGCGCCGCCGCCGCCCCGATCAACCCCCCGATCAGAAATCCTGACAGAAATGCGCCAAAGTCTCCGCTGCCTTGATCGGACATGTGTCCCTCCTGTTTCTGGCAAATTTGCCTGTGTGAAAGTTGCTTGACCTGATTAGATGCCTATGCTCAAGCGACGTTCCCGCGTCCACTGAATGGCCCGCTATCCCCCTGTCGACTTGCGGATCGCATCGTTGTCACGCAGGGTGGCGGCAAGGCCGCCCAACGCGCCCGCGATCCCGATCACAGGCTCCGAGACGTGCCTGCTCAGGAATTTCGCCGTGCCGCGCAGGACATTAACGGTGTCCTGTGTAGAGG
>CAZWUX010000379.1:0-4353 GCA_964637665.1 uncultured Anaerolineae bacterium | reverse complement strand
GAGGCCCGGACGGCGGGCGAGGCCCTGCCATACTTCCTGCTGGGGCTGGCCGTGACGTTCGCCCTGATCGGCGGGATCGACTTTTTCCGGTATGCGATGTTCGGGACGTGGGACGGGTTCGTGTTTTAGGGGAATCGGGAGGGTGAGGTCATGGTCGACGTATTTGCCGCATTCGGGCTGTCCGCCAGCGCCGGGCTGAACGCCTACCTGCCGCTGCTGATCGTCTCGGTGAGCGCGCGGATCGGCCTGTTCGAGCTGAATCCGCCCTTCGACGTGATGCGAAGCTGGTGGGTGATCGGCGTGCTGGCCGTGCTGACGCTCATCGAGATATTCGTGGACAAGATTCCGGCGGTTGACACGGCCAACGACGTGATCAACACGGCGATCCGCCCGGCGGCGGGCGCGGTGCTGTTCGCCGCCAGCACGAACGTGATCAGCGAGATCAGCCCGGTGGCGGCCATCATCCTCGGTTTGCTCGTCGCGGGCGGCGTCCATGCGGTCAAGGCGACGCTGCGCCCGGCGGTGACGGCCACGACGGGCGGGATCGGCAACCCGGTGGTCAGCACCATCGAAGACGTACTTTCGGCGGTGACGGCGCTGGCCGCCGTCGTGCTGCCCTGGCTCGTGCTGCTCGTCGCGGTGATCGGGATCGTGTTGTTTTTGCGGTGGCGCATCCGCCGCGCGGAGCGGCTGCGGACAAATTAGCGGGTCGGCCCGCCGCATCTACTCAGGGTGGCGGGTGAACGGCGGGCGGCCCTCCTCCGCCCGTGCGCGCAGATCGGCCAGCGCGGCCCGCACCGCCGCCCGCTCGTCCCCACTGATCGGCAGATCCGCGAACTCGTCCTCGTCCAGCACAAGCTGGCGTCCGTCCGGGTAGACGAACAGGTCCAGCGCGAGGTCATCCGCCGCGACGATCCCATCATGGAACGCCGCCGGGCGGGTGAGGTTGCAGTACCAGCCCTTCAGGCGATCACTCTCGCCGTCGTGTACCTCGAAAACGTTGTACCAGCGGTCGGCGTAGAAATGCTCGACGAAGCGGTCGCCGCGCCGGAACGTCACGTAGCCGAGATCGACCTCATCGCGGTTGAAGCGGGCCTCCAGCAGGACGTGCTCCGGCGTCCGTTCGAGGATCGCGCCCTCGTAGCGCCACACCTCCGCCCCGGTGTGGTCGTTTTTGATCACGGTGATGTCGCTGCCCATGTCCCCCGCCCCTCTGGATAGGCCCCCACATTGCGATAAAATACGTCCCGTCATTGACGTTATCGCATCATGTGAGGCTGCACAACCATGACGAACCCCGTCACCGCCCAGCTTACCCGGCGCATCAAAGACCGGCGCATCCGGCGCTTCGTCGAGCGGTGGGACGCGCTCGAAGCGCTGGTCATCCGCATCTACAAAAGCGAGGAAACCGCGCCGGACGATCAGAAAGCGTACCGCCGCCTGCGGCGCGAATTACGCCGGGGCCTGAGGCGCTACGACGAGGCGCTGGGCGGCTACTGGCCGGGCATGACGGTCGGCGGGAAGCCGACCCGTGAGGATCCGTTCGCGGCGCTGCTCGCGCCCAGGCGGGCGCGGGCGTTCGTCGGCAACTGGCGGGCCATGCAGCAGCTGCCCGCCGCGCGGCAGGCGATCAACGAGTGGCTGCTCGACCGCGTGGAAAGCCGCTAGGGCAGATCAGCCCGGCTTGGGGCCGGGGTTCCGGTTGCTCGCCGCGTAGGCGTCGACGCTGGCAAGCGTGACGAACCAGCGGTTCGCCACCTTTCTGCAATCGAGCTTGCCCTCACGGCAGAGATGCGCCACCTGCTGGCTGCCGGGTGACAGATCGAGCCTTTTGGCTGCGTCGGCAGCGGTGATAAAGCGCTCCCCGGTGGACAGAGCAGCCCGGACTTCCTCGGCCTCCCGTATGGCTTCCTGAAACGCGGCGTCCTCCGCCGCCAGTAGATCGTCGATCTCCACCTGATGGTCGTAGTAATAGGCCAGCGCGGCGTGGATCTGGGCACGGGTCAGCGGGATGTGAGCGTAACCGTCCAGCAGATCGTCGATGGTCGCGCCGCTCTGCAACTGCCCAATAATCGAATGGACCGTCAGGCGCGTTCCGGCGATTCGCGGATCGCCGCCGCAGATGCCGTCTGTCTTTACGATGTGCTTGATCGTCAACACAACCGTGTCAGCCATTGGTGTATCCGCACTTTACATCACGATTCACGGCAGCTATTACCCCGCCGGGGTCGCCGTCGGGGCCGGGATGACCGTGATCGGGATGGTATACGGCGTCATGAAGTTGCCGTCGATCTTGACCAGCACGAGCCGGAGTTGATAGGGGCCGGGTTCCAGCGCGTCGGCGTGGAGCACTTCGAGCGTGCCGGACTCAACCGGGTCGCTGTGCGTCTCGCCCAGCGTCAGCCATTCGGTCGGGGATTCGCCCTGACCGATCTCGACCTTGTAGTACAGCACGCGGTCGGGGTCCCAGAGCGCGGTGCCGACGACGGGCAGCACGCCGTAGACCTCCGCGCCGTCCTTCGGCTCGGTGATGGCGTACGTCGCGCCCTCCGGGTTGGCGAACTCCTCCGGCTCGGTGACCTCCTCGACAAGCTCTGCGGGGCAGGCCACCCCCGGCTCGATGGGCACGCCGTTCTCGTAGGCCCAGTTGCGCGCCCGGATGGCGTCGATGGCCCCGCTCGGCGCGGCGATGAAAAGCTGGAAGCGCACGTCCTCCACGTCCTCCGCGTCGACGAGGGGCTGGATCACCTCGCAGTAGATCGGCGGGGTGGGCTGCGGCGCGTCCTCCGGCAGGGAATCCCACGCCGCCTGAAGCGTATCTGTAACCTGTGCCTGCCGATCCCCTTCGAGCGGCAGCACGCGGATGCCCCACACACCTATACCCGCGTCGACGCGCGGAGGCTGCGGCGGTTCATCCGCCGGCTCCGCATCCACCGGGGTGGGGACCGGGGTGGGAGACGGCGTGGCGGTGGGTGGGATGGCCGGGTCGGCACCGCCCACGCGGAACCACTCCTGCGCCTCGCGCGGACAGCCCTCCTCCGCCGGGGCCGGGTCTTGCAGGGCGCTCAGCACGCAGATGGGGCGCTGCTCGACGCGCTGCGGCACGGGGAAATCGCCGCGCAGCGGCGGCAGGCCCGGCTCCTCCAGCCGGGCGGCGATGCCGGGAAGCTGGTAGACCGCCGTCATGTAATCGTGCCAGATGGGTGCAGCGCCGGTCAGGCCGGAGGTGCCCTCCGCCATCGGCTCGTTGTTCGTGTTGCCGGCCCACACGGCGACGACGAGGTGCGGCGTATAGCCAATCGTCCAGTTGTCGCGGTAATCGTTGGTCGTGCCCGTCTTGGCCGCCGCCGGGAAGTCGAGCAGCAGGGGCGACTCGGCCCCCATCGCCGGGGTGCGGGCCGCGTTGTCGGAGAGAATAGAGGAGATCAGGAAGGCGATGCGCTCGTCCAGCACCTCCTCGCCGGACTGATCCGGGGCCTCGTAGATCAGGTTGCCGTCGTTGTCCTCCACACGCAGGATGACGCGCGGCGGCACGCGGCTGCCGCCGTTGGCGAACACGCCGAAGGCCCCGGCCATCTCCAGCGGCGTGACCTCCCCGCTGCCGAGCGTCAGCGACAGGCCGTACTGCGCGGCGTCGCGGCCCAGACTGGTGATGCCGAACCGCTCGGAGATTTCGAGGATGTGATCGACGCCCACCTCCCGCGCGAGCGTCACCGCCGGGATGTTGTAGGAGTTCGCCAGTGCGTCGCGCAGACGGACAGGCCCGTGAAATCGCCCGTCGTAGTTGACCGGCTCATAGTCGCCCACGCCGGTGTCGTAGACCATTGGCACGTCCCACAGCACGTCGGCGGCGGTCCAGCCCTGCTCGAAGGCGGCGGCGTAGGTCAACGGCTTCATCGTGCTGCCGGGCTGGTGCGGGCTGAGGATGTTGTTGACCGCGCCGCTGATGGCCTCGTCGTCGTAGTCGACGCTGCCGACCATCGCCAGCACGTCGCCGGTGTTGGGATCGACCGCCACAAGCGCGGCATTCGACATCTCGTACTGCGCGCCGAACTCCTCGATCTGGGCGGCGACGGTCGTCTCGGCAAGCTCCTGCATGGGCATGTCGAGCGTCGTCGTGATGACCAGCCCGCCCCGCGTGATCATGTCCGGCTCAACGCCGGGAATCTCGCTCAACTGCCGACGCACCTCGACGGTGAAGTGCGGGGCCAGCAGCGACACGTCCGGGCTGGCGAGATCGGCCAGCACGAGCGGCGGCTCGTTGAAGGCTGCGTCGGCCTCCGCCGGGGTGAGGTAGCCGTGCTGCACCATCAGGTCGAGCACCCGCCGCTGGCGGGCCTTCGCCGCGCCGAA
>CAZWUX010000378.1:0-4360 GCA_964637665.1 uncultured Anaerolineae bacterium | reverse complement strand
CCCGCCGACGATGCGCGGGGCCGTCTCAAACGGGGCGATCCCGTCCGCCATGGCCTCGCTGACCGCCGTCACGAGGTCGAGGTACAGCGGCTCGCCCGAAGCGCCCGGCTCTTTCGTCCGGTCGAGCGCCGCGATGACCTTGACCGTCTCCGGCAGGGCCTGCATGAAGTGCTCGACCGAGAACGGGCGGTACAGGCGCACCTTGATGGCCCCGACCTTCTCACCCTGAGCGGCGAGGTAATTCACCGTCTCCTCGGCGGTTTCCGCGCCGGACCCCATCAGCACGATGACGCGCTCGGCGTCGGGCGCGCCGACGTAGTCGAACAGGTGGTACGCCCGCCCGGTCAGTTCGGCGAACTCGTCCATCGTCTCCTGAACGGCGGCGGGGGTTTTGAGATAGTAGGCGTTGACGGTCTCACGCGCCTGGAAGAACACGTCCGGGTTCTGCGCGGTGCCGCGCATGACGGGATGATCCGGCGACAGGCCGCGCGCGCGGTGGGCGCGCACGAGGTCGTCGTCGATCATCGCCCGGATCGTCTCGTCGTCCAGCCGCTCGATCTTCTTGATCTCGTGCGACGAGCGGAACCCGTCGAACACGTGCAGGAAGGGCACGCGCGTCTTGAGCGTGGCCGCCTGCGCGATCAGCGCGAAGTCCATGATCTCCTGAATCGAGTTCGAGAACAGCATCCCCCAGCCCGTCGCGCGGGTGGCCATCACGTCGCTGTGGTCGCCGAAGATCGACAGCGCCTGCGCGGCGACGGAGCGGGCCGCGATGTGGAACACGCAGCTCGTCAGCTCGCCCGCGATCTTGTACATGTTGGGGATCATCAGCAGCAGGCCCTGGCTGGCGGTGAAGGTCGTCGTCAGCGACCCGGTTTGCAGCGCGCCGTGTACGGCCCCTGCGGCCCCGCCTTCAGCCTGCATTTCCATTACCAGCGGTACGGTCCCCCAGATATTCGTCCGGCCCCTCGCGCTCCACTCGTCGGCGTGTTCGCCCATAGGAGAGGAAGGGGTAATCGGGTAGATCGCAATGACCTCGTTCGTTTTGTGGGCAACGTAAGCGGCAGCTTCGTTGCCGTCAATGGTCACGATCTCTGCCAAGATTCTGCCTCCTCACACACAAAAATATCGGGTTCTGCTGACCCGATAAAGGATGTAAATCTGCGCGTTTGTCAGGTTTATCATACATTCAGGTTCCCATACCCCTGAAGATGATAGCTTGCATCCACTTTCTCCCCTAGCTTACCCCTGCCGGGTTGGGGCTAACAGTGATAAATATCATAGCCCACAATGATAAACGTATGCTTGCTCAGGCGCGTTTGCGGCCCGCGATCACGCGCTATTGGGCGGCGCATCGCCTGCTTGCGGGCAGGCGATGCGCCGCCCGCGCGAGCCAACCTTCCGCCCGGCAGAGGGCTTTGGGCCGGTCGCATTTCCCACGTCCCGAACGCTAAAGAGGGGGCCGGGTAAGCGTGGAGAACGGCCCCGCCGTTTTGTACATCGCAACCCCGGCCTGCCGACCGCCGCCCAACGCACAATCTCCCACTCACACGATCCGTGCTCGTCATTCCCCAAATTACTGACCAGCTAATCACGCACCCAACCCCGGCGGACCGCCAACCCCACTCCGCACTTTGCACTTTGCACTCGGCACTGCTCTGCCCGATTGCCTGCTGGCCCCTTCGATGGTATCATGCAGCCAATATGAACAGGCGATGACGGAGACGAGTAGGCGGCGCTCCACTCAGCGAACCCGGGATGGTGCGAGCCGGGCGTGGCCGGGGCCGTCCGAATATCCCCCCTGAGCCGCAGGCCGAACGGGCCGCGCCGCTCGACGCGCGGCCCCACGTAAGCCGCGCCGGGTTTGCCGCCCGTTACCCAGGCACGGCTGCCGCGCCCTACCGCGCCACAGCCGCCGGAGCGCCGGGGCGTGCCCCGGAAACAGGGTGGTACCACGGGAGTGCGCTCTCGTCCCTTGCGGGGGCGAGGGCGTTTATGTTTTTTGCGGGGCAGCGAAGGAGCCTGACAGCCACCGATGACCGAGCAGCTTTACCATACCGACAGCTATCTGAAGGAGTTCGATGCTCTCATCACCCGCGTGGACGAGGGGGAGCGCGCCGTCGTGCTCGACCGGACGGCCTTCTACCCCGGCGGGGGCGGCCAGCCCGCCGACCGGGGGGCGCTGACCGTCGGCTCGGCGATGTACCCCGTGAAGCGCGCCCGCCACGCGGGGGGCGATCTGCTGCATTATCTCGAAGGGGATGACCCGCTGCCGGAACCCGGCGCGGAGGCGCACGGCGCGCTCGACTGGGAGCGCCGCTACGCGCTGATGCGCACGCACACCGCTATGCACATCCTGTGCGGCGTCGTCTGGCGCGATTACGGCGCGCAGGTGACCGGCGGCAACATGGAGCCGCTCAGCGGGCGCATGGACTTCGAGTTCGAGACGATGCACGCCGATCTGGTCGCGGAGATCGAGGGGAAGATCAACGCCGAGGTCGCGGCGGCGCATGACGTGCGCGTCGCGATCCTGCCCCGCGCGGAGGCGTTCGCCATCCCCGACCTGATCCGCACCAAGATCAACCTGCTGCCGGAGCACATTCAGGAGGTGCGCACCATCGAGATCGTCGGGCTGGACCTTCAGGCCGACGGCGGCACGCACGTCGCCAACACGTCGGAGGTCGGGCGGCTCACGGTGGCGGATTACAAGAGCAAGGGCAGGATTAACAAGCGGATTTATCTGGAGGTCGCGCCCTGATGCGGATCCTACACGCCATCGGCCCTGATGAGCGGCTCGTCAGCTGGGGCCGCTACCGGTATCTGGCGGGCGGCACGCCGACCGGCGATGTCGAAAGCTGGCAGGTGACGCGCCTGCCCGACGGCGTGGAGATCGTGCGGGTCGACCTCGACGGGCAGCAGGCGCGCGGCGCGCAGCTCATCGCCCACCTCCAGCGCGGCCCGGATGGCCGCCCGGAGTGGCTGCGGATGCGCTACCGCCGCGATGAGGTGAACGCGGCGGCCCATTATACGTTCGAGGAGGCGGTGGTCCACGTAGCGCGGGTGTCAGCGGGCGGCGGGCGGCGGCTGGGTGAGGTCGAGATCGCCACCGGGTACGTGGTCGACTATCATGCCGTGATCGCGTATGATTACGTCTGGCGCGGATACCCGCCCGACGCCGAGCGGGAGCCGCGCCGCGTGGCCGTGTTCACGCCCGATCTCTGGGCGGAGGGCGACGGCGTGCTGCGCGGGCGCGCGCTGCGCTTCGACGTTGAGCCGCTGCCGCTTGAGCCGTGCGACACGCCCGCCGGGATGTTCCCGCAGGCGCTCCCGTTCTCGCTGCGCTACGAGGATGGGACCACCGCCCGCATCTGGTACGACCGGCGCGGGACGCCGCTCAGGATGCTTTTCCCGCAGGGAAAGCTGGAGGCCGTTCTGGCAAACTATCAAACCGGCCCAACCGAGGGCGCTGGACAAAGGTAACCAACCAGGAAACCGTATTGCACCGGAAACGAAACCCGTTATGAGTGACAACCGCCAGATGGCCGCCCTGAGCCGCGAGATAGCCGCGCAGGAACGACGGTTAGGGGAGCTGGCCGGGGCGCTCGCCGAGATGAAGCACATCCTCGGCCCCCTTCTCGGACGCTACCGGCGCGAGGTGCTTCGCTATCACCAGGAACTCGTCGAGACGCAGCGGGCGATCGCCGATCGCCGTCTCATGATGGGCGACAGGGACGCGCGGGCCGCAGGCGACGCGAAGACGGCGCTCAGCAGCCTGATCGAGAGCGAGGGCTACGCCTCGGTGCAGGAGCAGTTCGAGCGGGTGTGGAAGGGCAAGCGCCCCGTCCGCCCGGAGGATGTCTGGGAGCAGGCGAATCTACCGCCCGCGCAGGAGGAGATCAAGGCCCTGTACGCCGAAGTCGCCGCCGCCGCGCATCCGGCGCTGGCCGAGTCGCCGCAGGATTACGCCCGCCGGGTGCAGATCTTCAGCCGCGCCAACCGGGCTTACATCGAGCGGAACCGCCCCGCGCTGGGGGCGATCGCGGCGACCTGTCGCGGCGATCCGCGCCTGCCCGTCGTCGTCGACGAGGGGCAGATCCGCCGGATGCGGGGCCGCTCGGCGGCACTGGAGCAGTTGATCGTCCGGTTGGAGGGCCAGACCTACGATCTGCGTCATGGCGATGTAGCAAAGGTGATGGCCTACGCTCAGGCCGCCGAGAAACAGGGCATCGATTTGATCGAGCAGCTTGGCTCGGAACTGAGGCGTGAGCTGGCACGCGCCGCCGAGGAGCTGGATCAACTGGAATCCCGCAATGGGGAGTAGCAGTTTGTAAACTTAGTTCTTGCACTCGCAGGAACCCCC
>CAZWUX010000377.1:0-4369 GCA_964637665.1 uncultured Anaerolineae bacterium | reverse complement strand
AGCCCCGCCGGGATCAGCGCCCACCACGAGCCGAGCAAAAACGGCGTCGCGAGGTCAAACAGGATGGTGCCCACATAACCGGGGTGCCGAACCACGCGGTACGGGCCGCCGCTCGCGACGTGCTGCCCGCGCTCGTCCTGAATGCGCACCGTCTCGGAGAAGAAGGCGTTGGCCGCCATCGACCACGTTATCAGCCCATACCCGGCCAGCCAAACGGCGGCGGCTAGCAGGTGCGCCCACAGGGGCATCGACGCGGACCACGCGAATCGATAGTCCAGCCCGGCGGTGACGTACAGCACGAGCACCAGTATGCCCATCGCGCTCAGCAGCGCCATGTCCCAGCCCTTCGTGCCTTTCTGCGGACGGGACCGCTCGGCTAATAATTCGGGGTTGCGCGGGATGAGGACCGCCGCCTGCACGGCGAACGCCGCCGCGCTGAGGCCGACCTGCACCCAGCCCCACGTCCAGTCGAGCCGCCACGCCGCCAGAAACAGCGCCAACCCGGCGACGATCACGCCCTCGATCTGCTTGCGTACCCACCCGCCGACGCTGCCCGTGGGGCGATCATCCTTAACCTGCGATGTGTTCATCATCCGTTTCCTTAATCTCTTGCGCTCCCGGCTGTTACCATACGCCGGGGATTAACCGGAAGCGCGTCTCGCGTGTATAGGCCTCGTAACCGTTTAACTCCTGCCGCAGTGTGCGGTCCTCCAGCGCCGTGCGCACGACGTACAGCGCCACCGCCAGCCCCATCGGAATGAGCGCCCACGCCGAGCCGAGCACAAGCGGCGTCGCCAGCGTGAGCAGGATCGCCCCGACATAACCCGGATGCCGCACGATGCGGTACAGTCCGCCCGTCATCACCCGCTGATCGCGCTCCTGCTGGATGCGCACCGTCGTCGAGAAGTACGCGTTGGCCACCATCGCCGCGATCACGATCCCGTAACCCAGCGCCCAGACTGCCGCCCCCGCGATCTGCACCCACGCCGCGAAGGCGGGCGGCCAGCCGAAGCGGACGTCCAGCCCCGCGACCGCCCATGAGATCATCGGCAGCAGGACGACCGCCAGCCCCACTAAGATGAGGTCCCACCCCTTCGTGCCCGGCTTATAGCCGGATCGCTCTGCCAGCAGTTCCGGGCTGCGCGGGATGAGGATCGCTGCCTGTGCGGCGACCGCCAGCGCGTTCAGCCCGGTGAAGACCCAGCCCCACAGCCAATCGAGGCGGCCCGCCGCCCCGAACAGGATGGCCGCCAGCATCAGCAGGGTGATGGTCTGTTTGATGGCCCACGTACGCACGCCCCGCCGCACGTCCTCCGGGGCCTGTGATGCATCACTCGTCAAAACCGCGTTAACGGGCATCTCCCACTCCTTTTCGAGCCTGAAGATCGGGGTGTTCAGATAACCCCGGTTATCTACCAGTACGTCCGCTCGGCCCGGTGGGTGCCCATTTCCGCCCAGACCGGGTCCGGCCTGATGCGCCGGATACATGGTCCACTCTCCGCTGCCGTCTACCAGATGCCGGGAATCAGCCGGTAGCGCACGCGGCGGGCGTAGAGGTCGTACCCATCCAGCTCCTCGTGCAGCGTCCGGTCCTCGATGGCCGTGCGAACCGCGAGGAAGGCGATGCCCAGCCCTGCCGGGATCAGCGCCCACGCCGAGCCGAGCATCAGCGGGCGGCCCACCGCCGATAGAATCGCGCCGACGTAGCCGGGGTGCCTCACGACGCTGTATGGCCCACCCGTCGCGACGGCGTGCCCCCGGTCCTCCTGAATCCGCACCTGCGCCGAGAAGTACGCATTGGAGAACATCGCCCAGCTAAACAGCGCGTTGCCCAGCAGCCACACGATCAGCGCGGCGATGGCGAGCCAGGGCGCGACAGGCGGCGTCCACCCGAAGCGGACGTTCAGCCCCGCCACGACGAGCGTCACCGGCTCGGCGAACAGCATGAACAACCCCGCCACGACGAGGTCCCAGCCCTTCGCATCATCTTTGCCCCCGGCCCGCTCCGCGACGAGTTCCGGGCTTCGGCTGAGCATGATCACGGCGTTGACGACGACCCACCCGGCGAAGATGCCGAGGTACACCCACGCCATCGGCCAGCGGAGCGTGCCCGCCGGGACGAACAGGCAGGCCGCCAGAATCAGCCAGTGAAGGGCGATCTGCACGAACCGCTTGCGGATGCCCTCCCGCACGTTCTCTGCCGGTGGTGTTTTGGAAGCGGCGTTGAGTCCCATGACTCACCTCCCTCGCGATCTGCCTGTTCGGTCGGCGGGTAATTTAGGTAAAACTAAATTAATTGATTGGGAGGATTAAAGCACCCACAGGGTGTGGGTTTTGAAAACGCTCTGCGTTTTCAAACTTGGAGAAGGCACAGCTTTCTCCACTTCGCCAACCAGCGCGCGGCAGCCGGTCTGGACGCCGGGTCGGCGGGCGGCTTACGGGTTCGCAGCCGCGTGGGAAGCAGGCGGTCTAGAACGGGTAGAAGATCGGCGTCAGCAGCGCCACACCCAGCGTCGCCACGATCACGAGCGGGAAGCCCAGCTTGGCGTAATCCCCGAACTTATACCCGCCCGGCCCCATGACGAGCAGGTTGGCTGGATGGCTCACCGGCGAGAGGAAGCCCGTCGAGGCCCCAACGGCGACGGCCATCATCAGCGTGGTCGCGCTGATGCCGAACTCCAGCGCGCTCGACAGCGCGAGCGGCGCGGCGATCAGGGTGGCGGCCTGCCCGCTCGTGAACTGGGCCAGCAGCGCCGTGATCGCGAAAAACAGCAGCATCAGGCCGCGCGGCCCCAGGCTGCCCACGAACCCGTCAAGCTGCCCGATCATGAACGACGCCGCCCCGGTCTGCTCCAGCGCCGAGGCCAGTGGCAGCATCCCCCCGATCAGGAACAACACCTGCCAGCGGATGCTCTGCCGGGCCTGCTCGATGGTTTCCGCGCCGACGATGACCGCCGCCGATCCGGCCAGCAGCGCCGCCAGCGAGACAGGCACGAGGTTGAAGGCTATCGCCGCCAGAAACATCCCCAGGATCGCCAGCACTGCGACCGCTTTCTCCGTGTGCTCCGGCGCTTCCGGCAGGTAGGTCAGCACGAGGAAGTCCGGGTCGCGCTGGAGGTACAACAGCTTCTCCGGGTCGCCCTGCACGAGCAGCGCATCCCCCTTGCTGAGCGGGTGCTCGGAGAGATGGGAGCGGATCGGGCGGCCCTCGTGCCACACGCCCAGCACGTTGATGCCGAACCGCTCGCGGAACTTAATATCCGCCAGCGTCGAGCCGACGGCGGTGCTGCGCGGCGAGAGCGCCACCTCGGCCAGCTCGCTCCCGGCCCGGTACAGGAGCGCCTGAGCTTCTTCATCCGGCGCGACGAGGTCCAGCCGCAGGTTGGCCGCCGCCTCCTCTGTCTCGTCCGGGCGCCCTTGCAGCAGCAGCCAGTCCCCCGCCCTCAGCCGCAGGTTAGGGCCGGGCGGGGCGAAGGTGCGGCGGCCCCGCACCACCGCCGAGATCGTGACGCCGTAGCGGTGGCCCAGCCCACTTTCCGCCAGCGTGAAGCCCACCAGCGGCGAGTTCGGTCGGACGTATGCCTCGTGCAGGCGGCGGCTCAGCCGGTACGTCCGGGTCAGCTCCTCGCGGGCGCGCTTCAGGCCGCCCCACTGATCGGAGGGCGAGCGCTCCGGCAGCAGCCGCTTGCTGAACAGCGTGAGGTACACCAGCCCGATGAGCGCGATCGGCCCGCCGACGGGCAGGAAGCTGAACAGCGTGAAGCCCGGCATCCCCCGGTCGGTCAGCAGCCCTGAGACGAGCAGGTTCGACGTGGTGAGCAGCGTCGCCATCCCGCCGAGCAGCGCCCCGAACGAGATCGGCATCAGCACGCGCGAGGGGCTTATGTCGCGCTTCATGGCGATGTACCGCCCGATGGGCGCGACGAGCGCCGCCGAGGCGACGGTGTTCATCATCAGCGCCATGATCGCGGCGGAGGTCGCCAGCGCGCCCACCACCCACTGCGTAGCCATCCCGTGCGTCCAGCGCAGCAGGATTTGCGCGACGTAGGCCGTGACGCCCGTGTGCTGGAGCGCCGCCGTCAGCATGAAGATGCCGACCAGTGTCAGCACGACCGGGCTGCCGAACCCGCTGAACAACTCGCGCAGTTCGAGCACGCCTGCCAGTCCGAGCGCGACCATCACGAGGATCGCGACGAGGTCCGCCGCGACCCACTCCGTGACGAACAAAATCAGCGCGGCTCCGGCCAGCGCGAGGGTGAAGATCGCTTCAGGTGTCATGTGGATGCCGCTCCGGGCTGCGATAACAGGTTAGTTGTTACTCCTGGTTTCCTCAATGTCAATTTATCACAAGCTCGCACGCCGTACACGT
>CAZWUX010000376.1:0-4391 GCA_964637665.1 uncultured Anaerolineae bacterium | reverse complement strand
CGAGGTGACGAACGATCAGTATGGCTCGTCGGGCTGCTGGTCGTCCGGGGGCGGGTATCCGCGCGACTGCGTGAACTGGGCCGACGCGCAGGCCCACTGCCAGGCGCGCGGCGCGCGTCTGCCCACCGAAGCGGAATGGGAGTACGCCGCGCGCGGCCCGGATGGGCTGGTCTACCCCTGGGGGAATGACCTTGTCGGGGGCAATCTGGTCTACCGCGAAAATTCGGGCGGGCAGGCGGCGGCGGTGGGCAGCAGGCCGGGCGGCGCGAGCTGGGTCGGCGCGTACGACCTGAGCGGCAATATGTGGGAGTGGGTCGCCGACTGGTACGATGCGGGCTACTACAGCACGCTGCCCGACGGCGCGGTGAACCCGCAGGGGCCGGGGGGCGGGCAGGCCCGCCTGCTGCGGGGCGGCGGGTGGGACAACAACATGAGCAACGCCCGCGCCGCCAACCGGGTCGTACAGCTTGCCGTCAACGTGACCGACTACGCGGGGTTCCGCTGCGCGCGCTCGTATTAGCCCCGGTCGGGAGGCCGCCGGTCGGGCGCAGGGGATGGGGGATGACGTAGAGAAACGCTCCGCGTTTCTCACAGGGAGAACGGCTGTGCCGTTCTCCACGCTGTGCCGGGTGAATGACGGACTCCCGGCGGCGGAGGCGAGGTCGGCGCGGCGGAGCGACGGTCGGCAGGGCGAGGGTGGGATGCGTCAAAAAGCCCGGTCCGCGTGGGCCGGGCTTGTGATGTCCTGCGAGATCAGGTGGGGCTCTGACTTCTGACGCGCTTATCCGCCGACCCGCATCACGTCGGTCGTCAGAATCCAGTCGTGGGGCTTGACCCACATAAACGGCGAGGCTGACGGGCCGACGTTCTGCGTCAGGCGGACCCGCGTTTTCGGCGGAACCCGCGTCCCGGCGATGGGCTCCTGCGCGACGACGGTGTTCAGCGGCTCGGTCGAGCCTTCGGGTACGGTGATGTAGTTGCTCTCGTAGTCGAGGCCGATGGACTGAAGCTGCGCCTTGGCGTTGTCGACCGGATTGCCGATCAGACTGGGCACGGGGATATCGGATGGCACGTCCACCCGCTTGAAGTTGACCAGCGGCAGGTCGAGCGGCGGTTGGAGGGCGGACGGATCGAAGATGGTAGGCGGAACCCGGCGACCGGCGATCTTCTGGGCGTGGAGCTGCACGGCGGCCACCGCCCGGCTGTACTTCCCCCACAGCTCGGCCAGCTCGTCGTCGGGCGGCAGGTCGGCGAAGAACTCGCGGTTTTCGCGGGCGAAGTCGATCTCGTTGCGGCGGGTCATGAACTTCAGCCGCAGCCGCGCGCAGTCGGTGAGCGATGCCTCGCGGTCGGCCACCTCCTGATCGTTGACCTCCGGCAGCGCCAGCGTATTGTAGTCCGCGATCTCGACCTCGTAGCCCGCCGGGTTCGAGCGCGCGATACGCGGGAAATCCTTGAGCCGCTGGATGATGCCCGCCGGGTCGGTGACGTAGCTGAGCTGCTCGTCCTGACCGGCCCGCTGGTACATCAGGATCGAGGTCATCGTCTTTTGCGAGGTTGACGTTTTCGCCTGGTTGTACGCCATCTCGAACTCCGCCGCCGCGACCATCAACTGGCAGGCCGCCTGGAACGACGCGCTGAGCGCGCTCTGCGTCTCCTGGCTGGTCGAGGTGGTCTGGAACACGATGTAGAACTCGCCGCCCGACTGCAGGCCGCGCACGAAATACGTCCCGAACGTCGTCTTCCACTTGTCGGGCTCCTCCAGCAGCCGCTGGGCTTCGGGCCGCACCTCGTATTCGTCGATCATCTCGAAGGCGTTCAGCACGCGGCAGCTTGCCACGACGAAGGTCGACTGGGAGTTGAAGTTCGACTTCTCTGACAGCCCAAACTTGCCCTCCGACGAGAACAGCCCGTAGCGCCCGCTGGCCTCGATGGAGAGCCCGATGCTCTGCATCAGCGAATCGTAGCTTTCGGTGATCTGTACGTCGTAGATGGCGTCTCCGCCGCTGACCGCTGTCTCCTTGCTGAGAACTTTGAGCGCCTTGCCGATACACTCACCTGTCAGGGGGTTGACGCCGCGTCCCAGCGTCGCCGAACCCGTGAACGGCATTCTCTGAACCTGTGCCACTGTACATCCTCCAGAAAACCAGAATCTTACGCGGAGATATGCGCCGGTAGTCCGGGTCGGCGGGGAAAGCGGAGCGGGTGTGCGCCCCCCGGTATCGTCCGGCGGCCCCCCGGAGCGGACCGCGCCGGGCGCCGGGAAAAGCGGAAGTTCAGTTCATGAAACGAAAATCAGGAGAAAGTGTACCTGAATAGTAGGATCAAATGTGGGGTTTGTCAACGGGGACCGGCCCGATCCGGATTGCGGGGGAGGGGGTCAGGGGGATGAACGACTCCGGGCCGGGGAGCGGCGGGACGTGCGCGGGGCGGGGGTCGGGTCCCCCTGCCCCGATGTGCTCATCAGCGCCGCGCCGCGCCGGGTTCTGCGGTAGGGCCAGCCCGACAGATGGTGTAAAATAAGGGCCGAAACAGGACCGCAAGCCCTCACCCAGCAAGGTCGGGAACCGTGGAGAACGGCGCAGCCGTTCTCCCAGTTAGAACCACGAAGGGGTTCTATACCGCATGGCAGACCTCACAATCCGCGAGTTTATCGACAAGTGGCGGCGCGTCGAGCTAAAAGAACGTTCGATGGCGCAGGAGCACTTCCTCGACATCTGCCGCCTCGTCGGGTATCCCACGCCCGCCGAGGCCGACCCGAAAGGCGACTGGTTCACCTTCGAGGCCGGGGCGGATAAAACCGCCGGGGGTCAGGGCTGGGCCGACGTGTGGATGCGCGAACACTTTGCGTGGGAGTACAAGGGGCCGGACCGCGACCTCGACAAAGCGTATCAGCAGCTATTGCAGTACCGGGAAGCGCTGGAAAATCCCCCGCTGCTCGTCGTGAGCGACCACCGCCGCTTCCGCATCCACACCAACTTCACGAACACCGTCAAGCGCGTCTACGAGTTCGAGCTAACCGACCTGCTGACGAGCGAGGGCACGCCCTCGACCTTCTTTAACTACCTGCACGACCTGTTCCACGACCCCGACGCGCTGCACCCCCGCGAGCGCGCCGACAAGATGACCGAGCAGGCCGCCGGGCGCTTCGCCGGGCTGGCCGACGAACTGCGCGCCGAGGGTCACGCTCCAAAACTGGTCGCGCACTTCCTGACGCAGGTGCTTTTCTGCCTGTTCGCGGAGGATATCCGCCTGCTGCCGCGCGGGCCGAAGGGCGAGAGCGGCATCTTCACCGAGATTTTAGAGGAAAATCGCGGCGCGAAGCGCAACCAGTTCCCCCGCTACACGCGGGAGTTATTCCGCTCGATGGCGGCGGGCGGCGACGTGCTGTTCCAGCAGATTCGCCATTTCAACGGCGGGCTGTTCAACGCCGACGAGGATTACTGGGTGCCGGAACTCAACACCGCGCAGCTTAACCAGCTTGTCGAGGCGGCGCATCTCGACTGGTCGGCGGTCGAGCCGAGCATCTTCGGCACGCTGTTCGAGCGTGGGCTGGACCCCGCCAAGCGGTCGCAGATCGGCGCGCACTACACCAGCCGCACGGACATCGAGGCCATCGTCGAGCCGGTGCTGATGGCCCCGCTGCGCCGCGAGTGGGCGGACATTCAGGCAGGGCTGGACGGGCTGGACGACGCCGGACGGGCGCGGACGCGCGGCGACTTCCTCGATAAGCTCGGCTCCGTGCGCGTGCTCGACCCGGCCTGCGGCAGCGGCAACTTTCTGTACGTGAGCCTCGGCCTGCTCAAGGATTTGGAGAAGGCGGTCATCACGCACCCGGCGTTCGAGGAACTGCCGGAGGTGGAGCCGCGCTTCGTGACGCCGGGCCAGCTCTACGGCATCGAGATCAGCGAGTACGCGCACGAACTCGCCAGCGTCGTCGTGTGGATCGGCTACATCCAGTGGTTCCGCAACAACGGCTACCAGTACGAGCAAACGCCCGTGCTCCAGAAGCTCGGCAACGTTGAGTGCAAGGACGCCGTGCTTGGTAAGCGCAAGGATGGCACGCTCTACAAGCCGGAATGGCCCGCAGTGGATGTGATTGTGGGGAATCCGCCTTTTTTGGGTGGGAATAGGATTCGGCAGGGGTTGGGCGACGCGATGGTTGATGCCCTTTTCGAGTTATATGATGAGCTTCCAAACTTTTCCGACTTCGTGTGCTACTGGTTTGAGCGCGCGCGGGAGCAGATAGAAAACGGCAAGGCTAGCCGGGCGGGTCTAATTGCGACACAGGCCATTCGAGGCGGCGCAAACCGCAAAGTCCTCGAACGAATAAAGGAGACTGGCGACATTTTCTTCGCTTATTCGGACCGGGAATGGTTTCAGGAAGGAGT
>CAZWUX010000375.1:0-4393 GCA_964637665.1 uncultured Anaerolineae bacterium | reverse complement strand
ATGCGCCCCGCTTTCGAGGCGCCGCGAGTCTTTGCGCTGCTTATGCCTGCTCAGCCTTCACCAGCGCCTCGCTTTTGGACGCTATGCAGCGCATCAGATCGCTCCATGACTTGGCGAACGCTTCGGTGCCTTCGCGCTGGAGGTCGGCCGCCAGCGCTTCATCGTTGACGCCGTCGCGGTTGAATTCCGCGAGCACCGCTTCGGCGTCGCCGCCGTCGAACCGCATGGCGTCCTTCACCTTCCCGTGATCCGCAAAGGCGAGCAGCGTTTTCTCGGGCATGGTGTCAATCGTATCCGGAGCCGCCAACGCTTCGACGTAAAGAATGTCCGAGGCGGCGGGATCCTTGGTTCCGGTGCTAGCCCACAGCAGGTGTTGCGGCCGTACGCCGGAAGCGGCGAGCTTCTGCCAACGCTTTGATCCGAGCAGACCCCGGTAGGCTTTGTACGTACGCATGGCGATAGCAATGCCAAGGCGGTTGCGCAACGGGTCCTGAACCTTGGCCCTGACCGCCACGTCCCACCGGCTGACGAAGATCGATGCCACGGAAGCGACCCTCGGGTCGCGGCCAGCCGCGATGCGCCGCTCGATACCGCGCATGTACGCTTCGGCCGCCGCGATGTAGTGCTCGCGCGAGAACAGCAGCGTGACATTGACCGGCACGCCCAAGAAGATCGATTGCTCGATCGCGGGAATGCCTGCGCCGGTACCCGGGATCTTGATGAAAAGATTGGGGCGTTGGGCGCGCGCATGCAGTCGCGCCGCCGCCTTTATGGTGCCAGCGGTGTCGTCCGCAAGGAAGGGCGACACCTCCAGCGATACCCAGCCGTCTGCGCCACCGGTGGCATCAAAGATCGGGCGGAACAAATCGGCGGCCTGAATCAAGTCCTCCAAGGCCAGTTCGAAAAACAACGCCTCGCCCGACTTGCCCTCGAGCGCTTTGTTACGGATGGCGTCGTCATAGAAATCACCATCCTTGATGGCGTGATCGAAGATCGTCGGATTGGAGGTGAGCCCCGTCACCGCAAACTTTCTGATGTAGCAGCTGAGTGTGCCGCTCGTGAGAAGGCCGCGTGTAATGTTGTCGAGCCAGAGGCGTTGACCCAGATCGTGAAGCTGCCGTGTAGCGTTCATGTCATCTCCTGTTCCCCATCATGGTCCTAGCGGGCCCGACCAACGAGCGCAAATCGACATTGCGCAGATCGGTCATTGCACCCAGCCGGCCGTGTTGCAATCCGCCGAGATAGTCCGCGTGGCCGAGCTCGGCGAGCAAGGCCTCCAAGATCCCAGTATCGACCCCGGCACTCTGGGCCAAACTCGCTCGTAACGCGCCTCCTCTCCCGAGTGTTCATGCTGCAGATAACACTCGCGCTGATCGCCGAGGAACTCCTTGCCCGCACGCTTGACGCAAGCCCCTCCTGATGAAAGCAGGCCATCTGCCGGACATCCATGCGATAGAGGCACGATTGGTATCGCGAGGACTCCGGCCACCAGCCATCCGCGTTCGATGGGGAGCAGCCTGAGACAGGCAGCCCCATCGGGGGGGCTGGCAAACTCGGCCCAAGCGTCCGGTGCGGTCTTCCCTCGTTGTAATGCTGAACCCCGCGCCTCACCGTTCTCCGTAGGTGAGCTTCCGTGAAGGGAATCAGGAAGTCCAAACATTCTCGGCGCAAAGAGCCGATGACTCAATCGCAACGCGTATTCGCCTGCGGCCTCCGGTAAGGCGTTTTCAGGACCCGAAGGCCGAGATTTCGAATTGAGCTATCGAGCGTCTGAGAAAAGATGCTGTCTCGGTCGTGGATTAGAAAGCGATAGCTGTGATCGGACGGGATAGCTCCGCGTCGCTGTTGGAGTGTCCATGGCGCCGCCGGGTGCGCCGTGACGCCCCGCTCCCGATCCATTGCCAACCGGACGTGCAGGATCAGATTCTCCGCCGCCAACGCACTGGCTGGGCGTATCCTCAACCACAGGAAAGCCACTACGCCACCGAGCCACCGCACGATGACCCTGAACTTTCCATAACCGTCATCATCATGCCATACGGTGCTCCGCCCCGGCTATCCCATCTCTGCAGTGTTCTTGCGGAAAACGGGGTCGATTCTTGCCGACCACGGCGGAACGATCTGTTTAAGGATGGCTTTCGTCTCGACGCGCGGCGAGCGCCAGCATGACAAGCGACAGTCCCATGAAGAAAAGATTGACCCCCGTGAGCAGTCCGATGGACCAGGCGGCGGTCGCTGGCCAGCCTTGCCAGATCAGGAACACCAAAACTAAATCGACCAGCCCGCTGAACAAGAGCCAGCCCCAGTTTGTCAGGTGGCGGCGAAAATCGAGCGCTGCGAAGAGCGCCGAGAACCCTTCGATCAGGAACAGCGCCATCAGCACCATCGTAAGCGTCAGGAGGCCCTGTAAGGGCTTGGCGATGAGCACCAGCCCCAGCACGACGGCGAGGATCGCAGCAAACAGTGACCACCAATAGCCGGGCAAGTGTTTCGACCGCAGGAGCACGATGGTGCGGAGAATGCCGCCGACGAAGAACAGCCAGCCGATGAAGATTTCGACCGCCAGCGTGCTGACCAGCGGCATCGCGATCGCGAGCAGCCCGAGGACTGCGAGAGTGACGCCCTGGAAGAGAAAAAGCTTCCAATGCGCCGCGATCGCACCAGCAATGCGTTTGTTGATTTCTTCTGGCTTCGGTTGGTCCTGAATGGTCATCTTCTTTCTCCTCCCATATCGTGCGCCTGATATTCTTGACCCACCAGCCCGATCGTTCAATGCCACAGGACGCGCGCGCCGGTGCGTTCCAGATCGGTTTGCTGGTGCGATGCCTTGAGATCCGAAGAGCGCCGAACCGCCAGCGCGCTCGCACTCTCGATCGGTAACCAAGCCAAGACATAGGCCCAAACTGCCAGGGCATGGGCCCAGCCGATCGGCGTCGTGAAGCAACCACAACCTGAGCTGTCAGCCGAGAAGATTGCGAAGGCCCGCCTCGATGATCGGTGCCGCACCGAAAGGCAGCGTGATCGCGAGGGTGACATCCCTCACCAGGGCTGAAATCAGGGCCTGCGCGGGCGGAAAAAAGAAGATCAGAGCGACGATTACCAACAGCCCATATTGCTCGAGCCGCTGATAGGCCGCCAGCGCTTCGCCCGACAGAAACAACTGCACAACCCGCGACCCGTCGAGAGGAGGAATCGGGACCAGATTGAAGACGCAGAGCAAGACGTTGAAATAGATGCCGACCGCCAGAACTTCAACGAGAGCGGAATCCGCCCGAAGGTCAAGCCCGTTGACGAGAACAGACACCGTGATCGACATCGCCACAGCCAACAGCAGATTCGTGAGCGGACCTGCGGCCCCGACAATCGCCCAGTCGCGCCGCGGATTGTGGAGCCGTGCCGTGTTGACCGGGACGGGCTTGGCGCCGCCAAAGAGGATGCTGGATCCCGACAATAACAGGAAGGCGGGAATCAGGATCGTAAAGACGAGGTCGATATGCGGGATGGGGTTCAGGGTGAGCCTCCCGAGCGACCGGGCAGTCGTATCGCCGAGGCGATCTGCCGCAAAGCCGTGGGCAGCCTCGTGACTCGTGATCGAAGGAATCACGACGGCGGCGATACCCAGCATCACGATCGGGTCCATCGGGCGTCCACTCCGTGCATAGTCCGGTCAGACACATTGCGGCGTGTCGGCGCGGACCGCGTGTTTGCTCTGTTGACCGAGTTACTGCTTTGGCGGGCGTACTCAGGCACCGTGCCTTAAGGGCGCGCCCGGTTGAGGATACCGAAAACGTGCCCCGCACATTCGGACCACGCGCACTTGCGCGGGATAAGGGCTGATCGCATAAGCCGCTATCTTACCAGGGTTTGCCCTCCCCGAAGCTGTTTCCCGCGTCACCGCAGGTGGCTTGCTTTGACACCTCGTTCCATCGCACCCAGCCCTCCGTCGCCCAGCTGTTCGCGTTGCCCAGGCGCATGGCCCAGCAGGGCATCCGCCGCTATGGCTTCCACGGCCTTTCCTACGAGTATATCGCCCGCCGGCTGCCCGGCGGACCGTCCCCGGGGCGTCGCGCGTCGTCGTCGCCCATCTGGGCAGCGGTTGCAGCATGTGCGCCATCCGCGACGGCAAGAGCGTCGAGAGCACCTTGGGGTTTAGCGGCCTCGACGGCCTGCCGATGGGCACGCGGTGCGGGCCACTGGACCCCGGCGTCATGCTCTACTTGTTGCAGGCCCTCAGCGTGGACGCCGATGATATCGAGCACCTCCTCTACCACGAGTCGGGGCTGCTCGGCGTTTCAGGGATCAGCAACGACAGGCGCGATCTCCTGGGTTCGGCCAACCCGACAGCGGCTATCACATAATCGGCGAGCGGCGATCTGCCTGCGCTATGACACGG
>CAZWUX010000374.1:0-4420 GCA_964637665.1 uncultured Anaerolineae bacterium | reverse complement strand
CCAGACCGGCGACCGGTTCGCCCGCAAGGTCCGGGACACGCTGAAGGGGTCGAGCCTCCACCTCATCACCCACCGACTCCCGGATGACCTCGGCCCTCACGCCGATCTCGGCCAAGCCTGGGCCGCCATTCAGGACGCCGACGAGTTCCGCCAGTGGCTGCTGGAGCTGCCGGAGTACAACTTTCCGACGTCGGAAGGCGCACCATCCCCCAAACCACTTTCGACGTCGAAAGCCGCCCCCACGCCGCACACCAGCACCCTGCCAGAGTCCCTCATCACCGCCATCGAAGAGGCACTCGGCGTGACAGCCTACTACGCCAGCGGCTTCAGCCATCCCATCGCCTGCCCCTTCCACGACGACGGCACGCCCTCAGCGGGCTGGCACCACGAGAAGGGCTTCCTCCACTGCTTCACCTGCGGGGCCGACTACACAGCCATCGAGGTCGCCACAGAACTCGGCATCGACCTCCCTCGCCGCACCACACCTCACACATCCCCCAGCACCCGTCCCACAGCGCCGCAATCAGCCCATCCCAGCCTGCCTACCGAAGCCCGTGAGGAGCTGCTCCAGCGCGGCCACACCAGCCTCGCCAGGGTCCTCGACATGCTCTACATGGCCGATGTCAAGCCCAACCACACCTTCACCATGCCCGGCATTGAGGCCGCCTACCAGAACGCAGGACTCGCCTACCAGACCGTCTACGACGCGCTGCAAACCCAGCTCAAGACCCCGGACGGTATTTTTATCTCCGTTTTCGCCCCCTCTTCTCTTATGACTCTGTGTGGATGTGAAAAGGAAGATAATAATCGCGTTCGAGGCCGCCCACCCCGCGTCTACGCCCTACCCAGCCCCGCTCAGGTGTGCCGGTGGTTGGGCATCGATCCGGGGCGTGTTCACTTTGACGCGATGCCTGAGGACGCGCTGGGCAGCGCCAAATCCTACCGGGCCCACGTGTACGCCGCCCTACCCCGCCGCCGGCCGGGCCGCTACACGCGGCAGGCGCTCGCCGAGCGGGTGGGCGTGACGGCGCAGACGGCCCGCGCCTACGACGAGCTGGCCGGGCTCCAGGTGACGCCCAGCTACAAACGCGAGCGACTGCGGCCTGAGCACGAGGCGTCGTACACTGAGCACCGCGGGGACCGGCCGGGCAACGAGTGGATCGAGGACGGGAGGGGGAAGCGCTACGCGCCGACGAAAGACGGATTCCGGCGGGCGCTGGCGGCCACCGCGCGCGTCTACCGGGTCGAGCAGCGGGCCAATCACTACCAGGGGGCGGAGTTGAGGTATAAGGACGCGTTCCTGAGCATGATGGAGGTCCCGGAGCAGCTTCAACTCCCGGTTTTCGACGTCGAAACCGCACGAACGGGGCTTGATGGTGCCCTTCCGCCCCCTGTTACGGCAGATGCACAGTGAACGTTGTTCCCTCGCCCAGAGCGCTTTCGACCTCGATAGTCCCGCCGTGCGCCTCCACGATCCCCTGTGCGATGGCGAGGCCCAGCCCCACGCCCTCCGAGGTGCGCGAACCCTCGACCCGGTAGAAGCGCTCGAAAATGTGCGGCAGGTGCTCGGGGGGAATGCCGGGCCCGGTATCCTGGATCGCGACCTCGACCCCGCCGACCGTCGACCGCCGCGCTGACAGTGAGATTCGGCCCTGAGCGGTGTATCTGACGGCGTTGTCGACGAGGTTGGCGAAGGCGCGGATCAACCCGTCCGGGTCGCCCGTCACCGTCAGGCCGTCCGGCGCGTCGAGCGCCAGCGCCAGCCCCTCTGCGAGCGGGCGCATCGAGTCGGCGATGTCGCCCAGCAGCGCGGACAGGTCGACCGGCGCGCGGACGCGGGCGGCCTCACCGCCCCCGCGCGCCAGCAGCAGCAGGCTGCGCGTCAGCCGGGTCAGCCGGTCCGTCTCCCCGGCCAGGTCGTCGAGCGCCCGCTCGTACTCGGCAGGCCTCCGGCGGCGCTCGCGGGTCACGTCGAGGATGGCCTGCATGGCGGCCAGCGGGGTGCGCAGCTCGTGCGAGGCGTCGGCGGCGAAGCGCTGCTCGCGCTCGAAGGCATCCTCCAGCCGGGCCAGCATCTCGTTGAGCGTGGCGACGAGCCGCCCCACCTCGTCGTCGGCGGGCGGCGGATCGAGCCGCGCGGACAGGTCCTCCGCCGAGATGCGCCGCGCCGCCCGCGTGACCCGGTCGATGGGGGCCAGCGCGCGGGCCGCCAGCAGGTAGCCGCCCAGCCCGGCCATCCCGGCCAGCGCCGGGACGCCGATCAGCAGCGCGCGCAGCAGCTCCCGCAGCGTGCTCTCGACGCCCGCCAATGACTGCCCGACCTGATACATACCCACCGTCTGGCCGCGGGCGGCGATGGACACGGTGTACAGGCGGACGGTGTCCCCGCTGGTGGGATCGGTCACGGTCGCGAAGCTGGCCTCCCCGCGCTGAGCCGCCGCCACGCTTTCCGCCGTCACGGGAAGGGACGGATGCGCGCCGTAGTCGCGCAGCACGCGGCCATCCGGGCCGAGGATGCGCAGCACGTAGTTCTGCCGCCGGATATTCGCCGTGTCCGGCCCCTGCACGAAGCTGTCGGGCAGGTCGAGCTGCCCGTCCTCAACTTCGACCGCGGTGAGCGCCTGCGCGGCGTTCAGGCGCAGCGCCTCGTTGACCGAGGCCGACAGGCTCGACGCCATATTGCCGTACACGAACGCCCCAAATCCCACCAGCGCCAGCAGCAGCAGGCCCGCCGTCATCAGCGCGAACCGGAAGCGCAGTGTCCGCCAGAAGCGTGTCCGCTCAGCCATCGTCTTCCGCATCCCGCGCGGTGATGCGATAACCGGCCCCGCGCACGGTCTCGATCAGCTTCCGGTCAAAGGGATCGTCCAGCTTGCGGCGCAGATTGCGGATATACACGTCGACGATGTTGGACTGGTGGAAGCTGTCGTAGCTCCACACGTGCTCGGCGATGGTCTCCCGCGAGAGGACCTGCTCCGGGTGGCGCATCAGGCATTCCAGCACGCCGTACTCCTTGGCCGTCAGGTCGGCGGCATGATCGCCGCGCCGCGCGCGGTGGGTGCGGGTGTCCAGTTCGAGATCGGCCACGCACAGGACGGGCGATTTAGGCGCATCGGCAGATCGCCTGCTCAGCGCGCGCAGCCGGGCGATCAGCTCGCGCAGGGCGAAGGGCTTGACGAGGTAGTCGTCCGCCCCGGCGTCGAGGCCCGCCACCCGGTCGTCGACCGTGTCGCGCGCGGTGAGCATCAGGATCGGCGTACGGACCCCGCGCCGCCGCAGCGTGCGGCAGACCGCGATCCCGTCCAGTTCCGGCAGCAGGATGTCGAGCACGATCAGGTCGAAGTCGACGACCGACACCCAGTCGAGCGCCTCCGGCCCGGTGTAGGCCACGTCGACCGCGTAGCCTCCCTCCTCCAGCCCGCGCTTGACGTAGGCAGCGATTTTACGCTCGTCCTCAACGACCAATACCCGCAATGTCGATTCCCCCCTTAGAATGCAGGGCCAGTATACCCGGCGTAGATGAATCCAACATGAAGCGAAGATGAAACGCGCAGGCGCAAAAAAAGAGCGCCACGATGGCTCGTGGCGCTCCGGGAACCCCTGCCTGATCTCGCCGCACTCGATACAGGAGGGGATTCCGGCCAGTTTCTAGCCGCCGTTTTCCACGTCGTCTGACTGGCCCAGCACGTTGAAGTTCGCGTCGAGGTGCACGTCGACCTGCTGGCCGTTATCCAGCGTGACCTCGACCTCGTAGTCACCTTCCTCGTCGCCGGACTCGGTGCCGGTCACCCGGCCCCCGCCGACATAGTCGAGCGCGGCGGCGCTGGCCTGCTCAAGCACGCTGCCGGTGAGCGCCGCGTCAGGGCCTTCGGCCTCGTCCTCGGCGGCTTCGGCACCGCTGGCGTCCTCCGCTTCGTCCTGGGGGCCGCACTCCTCCTCGACGTTGTCGAGGTCCTCCCCGTCGTCCGCCTCGTTGGCGTCGTCTGCATCATCGTCGCAGTTCTGGGCAGGGACGACCGGATCGGGCGTCTGAGCCAGCGCCCGCAGGCTGAAGAAGCTCATCGCGGCGACCGCGAGCACAGCGATCAGCGCAAAAGCAAGAAAACGATTGATCTTCATTTGTTTGCTCCTGAATTTCCGTTTACTTCACCGCCAGTGTACCGGGTCAAGATGAAGCTGAGATGAATCGAGGGCAGAATTCCCCTCTTGCGTCTATCGTATGTGCCAAAGTCCTAAAAGAAGGCGAGCCCCCTACCCTGCGGAGCCTGCAACAGTATTGGGCTGAGCATATCGGCTCGTGTCGAGATGGGCACCGGCGTCCCAATTTCCGACGTCGGAAGACTATCTGGACGGGCCGCAGAATGAGATCGTCTAAGGGGCCGAATACGAAGTTATTGATGACCTCGGCAACGAGTAGCAG
>CAZWUX010000373.1:0-4438 GCA_964637665.1 uncultured Anaerolineae bacterium | reverse complement strand
ATTAAATAATCAGAACTAAATTTTGGGGGATAAATTGTCCGCTGCGGGCTACTGGCAGGAGGTCGATCACACCGCCGACTGGGCGCTGCGTGTATGGGGTGATGATCTACGGGCGCTGTACGAACACGCCGCGCTGGGGATGCTCGAACTCGCGGGGGGTGAACCCGACGCCACCGGGGAACGCATCGCCCGCACGGTCACGCTGATCGCACCTGATGCCGAGACTCTGCTGGTTGACTGGCTGACAGAGCTTTTAATCCGCATAGAGGATGAGGGCATCGTGTTCGATCAGATCGACGTGCGCCGCGCGGACAGCCGATCGATGGAAGCGATGGTGAGTGGACGGCCCGGCGGCGGATTCGCCAAGCACATCAAGGCGGTGACGTTCCACAACCTCAAGATCGCGTGTGGGGACGGCGGCTGTGAGACGACGATCGTTTTTGACGTGTAGGAAGTGATCGATTAGCAAGAGAGGGAACCACCATGCGCAAAGGGGATTTCAACCGGATATCCGAATACGTGTGGGAGATTCCGCAGGCGCACCGCGCCGACATGCGCGTCCCGGCGAGGCTGTATGCCAGTGAGAGGCTGCTGGAGGCCGTGCTGGGGGACGATGACAAATCGTTGGAGCAGCTTGCCAACACGGCGACGCTGCCGGGGCTGGCCCGGTATGCGCTCGCCATGCCGGACATCCATCAGGGGTACGGGTTCCCGATCGGCGGGGTGATCGCGTCGCGCACGGCGGACGGCGTGATCTCGCCGGGCGGGGTTGGCTACGACATCAACTGTGGCGTGAGGCTGCTCGCCAGCGACCTGACCTACGAGGAAGCGAAGCCGCATCTATCCGATCTCGCGGAGATGCTCTACCAGAACTGCCCCAGCGGCGTCGGAAAAGGTGGGAGGCTGAAGCTGTCGGATAAGGATTTCGACCGGCTGCTGCATGAGGGCGGTCGCTGGGCGGTAGGCGCGGGCTATGGGCGGCCCGACGACGCCGAGCACACCGAGGAAGGTGGGCGGTTGGATGGGGCGGATGCAAGCAAGGTCAGCGAGAGGGCGTGGAAGCGCGGCATCGCGCAGGTCGGCACGCTGGGCGCGGGCAACCACTTTATCGAGGTGGACCGGGTCGATGCACTCTATGATGAGGACGCCGCGCGGGCGATGGGCCTGACCGAGGGCAACCTCGCCGTGCAGATTCACACCGGGTCGCGCGGGTTCGGGCATCAGGTCTGCACGGATTACGTCCGGCGGTTTCAGGGCGTGGTGGATAAATATGGCATCGACCTGCCGGACAGGCAGCTCATCTGCGCGCCGTTCGACTCGCCGGAGGGGCGGGACTACTATGGGGCGATGTGCGCGGCGGCCAACTTCGCGTTCGCCAACCGGCAGGTGCTCGCTTATCACATCCGGCGCACGTTCGAGCAGGTGCTCGCAGGGAAAGTCGGTAACTGGGACCTGTGGCAGGTCTACGACATCGCGCACAACATGGCGAAGGTCGAGCGGCATGAGGTCGAGGGGGAGATGGTGGAGGTCGTCGTGCATCGCAAGGGTGCGACGCGCGCTTTCGGCCCCGGCTTCGAGGGGCTGCCGGAGGATTATCGGGACGCCGGGCAGCATGGCGGAGACGTTCGGCTCGACGTGTCATGGGGCGGGCCGCACGATGAGCCGGGGGCAGGCCAAGCGCGAGATATGGGGCGAGGACCTGCGCGCGGAGCTTGAGGAACGCGGGATCGCGATCCGGGCGGGCAGCATGGCCGGGCTGGCCGAGGAGGCCCCGGCGGCTTACAAGGACGTGGACGAGGTTGTGCGCGTGGTGAGTGGTGCGGGCATCGCGAGGAAGGTCGCGCGGTTGGTGCCCGCTGCGGTGATCAAGGGGTGAGAGGCGGGGAGAGCCGCCGGGAAAGGCCATCGCAACCCGGATACCCGACCGCAGCAGGCGCACCCAGGCGGGAAGGTCCAGCCAGGAGCGGTTCATCCACCAAAATCGCTGTGAACGAAGGCCAGAGAGATCGCGGAAAAATCAGCGAGGCTTTACCAGCCCTCCTCAGTCGACGTGGGTCACGCGGAGGAGGTGCAAGGTGTCGTAGTTCCCGGCGCGTTCCGTGTCGAGGTGCGCGGCGCAGGGCTGTGACTCAGGTTCCTCGCCGTAGCACAGAACAAACACGGGCTGCCCGGCGTCGACTGCGGCACTGATCCGCCGGTGGATCGTCGCCTCGTCCACGAGGGTCGTGCTGTCGAATGTGCCCACGCGGGGGCCGAGGTGCACGGACACGATCTCAATTTCGGGGTTTGGCCCCACGACGTAGAGGGGCTGCTGCCCGCCGTCCTCCCATTCGTCCAGCAGGAATTGAGAAATGGCCTGTCCGCCTGCCGCGTTGATGAGGTTGAAGTATTGATCCTCGTCGACGGCGGTGAATAGGGTGAGGCGTGGCACGCGGATCAGCGTGTAGTCGAAGACGAGCGCGGGCAGCACGATCTCGGCGGCGATCAGCAGCCCGGCGATGGTCGCCGCGCGGGGGCGGTCTGCGCGGAATGCGCCGAGCAGCAGAATCAGGGAGGCCGCTGCCAGCAGGACAACTGCGGGGGTGTTGGGCAGCAGGTAGCGAGGGGGCATGTAGCCCCGTCCGGTGACAGGCTCGACGATCAGGGGCGCGGCCATAAACGCGACCCCCGGCACGGCCAGAAACAGGATCGCCCGGACCTCCCGGCCCAGTGCGATCCACAGAGGGATCAGCGCCGCCAGCCCGACAACGGCGAATCCGAAGTACAGGGCCAGCGCCTCGACCGCGTCGTGGACGTTGCGCCGGAGTTGAATCTGCGTCCAGGGGTCGGAGAGGCTGCTCAGAAGGGTGTTGCCGCCGGACACCTGATGAGTCTCCGCGATGGATGGACCGGACAGGGCAGCGATCTGCATCACAACCGCGACGACGGCGACCGCCGCGAGGACCGAGGCCGCAGCCCATGCCAGCGCCCGCCAGCGATCCCCCCATCGTCGGGGAAGAATCAGCGCCGCCGCGAAGGGCAGTGCGAGGAACGGCAGGGCCAGCGCCTTCGTCAGGTAGCCAGCGGCGAGCAGCAGCCCCAGCAGGATGGTAATGAGAATACGCGGGCGGGCGGCGAGGCGGGTGGTGAGAAGCGTCGCGAGTGTCAGGAAGGCGACCATCAGTGGATCGGCGAGGGCCTGCCGCTCGTGGAACACGGCCATAGGCAGCACGGCGTAGATCAGGGCAGCCAGCAGCCCGATCCATCTACCCGACCGCCCGAACAGGGTCCGGCCCAGCGCGATGATCCCGGCCAGGGTCAGCATCGCCGCCAGTGCGGACACGATCCGGGAGACGAACACCGTCTCAGGCCCGGTGGGCCTCAGCGCGGCAAGCACGACGGGGTGCAGCCATTTTTGTTGGCTCAGCCCCACGAACACGTCGCCTGCCAGCACGAGGCGCGCCCGCTGGATGTGGGTCACTTCGTCCGCGAACAGTGGAAAGGTGGTGATCCAGAACTCGCGGATAAGAAAGCCAAGCAGGATCACACCGGCTGCTGCCAGCCAGAAGAGGATAACGGGGGTGGTGAGAGGCGCGCCCCGGCGCGGGGTGGTGAGCGGGGGGTTATTCACGGTTGGCCTCCCGGCAGGCGGCCAGTTGGGCGGGGTCGATGGACCCGAACCGCTGTGTCATCTCGAACACAAGGTCGTCGTTGACCGGCGTCGTGCAGAGTTCGCTCTCGGTGGTGAAGCTGTCGGGCCGCAGGTGCATCGGTGGCACACGCTGGCGGACCCACAGACCGTTGCGGACCGTCGCGGTGACCATCATCAGCAGCATGAGGGCGCCGATGATCCGCTGGAACGTGCTGTTTCGCAGGTTGATCACGGCCAGCGCGAACAGCAGCAGCCAGCCGATCAGCGAGATGCTCAGCGTGCGGAGCCGGAAATAAGGAAAGGCCATCACTGCCACCGCCGCGATGATGCCCAGCGCCAGCAGGGCCACCGATTTGTGCCCGGCTGACCATTTCCGGCTGAACAGGGCCGCATAGATCATCCCAAACGTCACGATCATGATCGGGTCAAGCTCGATCATCTCGAACGGGAACAGGATGCTCGCGTAAAAGTAGCCGACGGCGAAGTTGAAGGCCGCGCCCAGCCAGCCGAGAGCGGACGGGGCCAGCCCCAGCAGCCACAAATAGGGGACGCGCAGCGCCTCGCGGATGGCCGGTACGACGAAGGCGAAGCCCAGCAGCACCATGAGATCGGCCATCACGCCGATCATGATCGCCTTCTTCTTCCACGAGACGCGGCGGGCCAGCCACAGCGGCACGCCCAGCACGAGCACCACCAGCGCGGCCACGACGATGTGGGCGAGATAGTAGTGGCGCAGCACGCCCGCGTCCGTGTAGAGCGGGAAAAATGGCCCGGTGAGATAGGCGATCACGGTGTAGACGTACAGGC
>CAZWUX010000372.1:0-4442 GCA_964637665.1 uncultured Anaerolineae bacterium | reverse complement strand
ACCCCCGGCCTGCCGACCGCCGCCCAACGCACAGATGCCCGCTCCGGCGACCGAGCGGTTCATTCCCAAACTGAAAAACTCGAAACTGACAACTGAAAGTGAGCGAAGCGAGCGCACTGACCGACTGACAGACTACTCGCCAACCGCCACTTGGCACTTTTCACTCGGCACTCTGCACTGCATTAACCTAACCCTTTTTCCGGGTCACCCCTCCCCACAAAGCTGATCCCCTCCGCCCGCCGCCATGCCATACTGGATATACACTCACACAGGCATCGGAAAGGCACAAAAATGGCTGAGGAATTTCAGACTCTATCGAACGGGCTCGCGGACGCCGTCGAAAAGGCCGGGCCGAGCGTCGTCCGGGTCGAGGCCCGGCGGCGGCTCCCGGCGAGCGGCATCGTGTTTGCCCCTGACGTGGTCGTGACCGCCCACCACGTCGTCCAGCGCGACGAGGATATCCGCATCGGCCTGCCGGGCGGCGAGGTGGCCGACGCCGCACTCGCCGGTCGCGACCCCGGCACCGATTTAGCCGTTCTGCGCGTCGAGGGTGCAGACTTATCTCCCGCATCGTGGGTCGACGGCGCGGACCTGCGCGTCGGCGGGCTGGCGCTCGCCGTCGGGCGTCCCGGCGCGAACCTTCAGGCCGCCCTGGGCGTGATCAGCGCCGTCGAGGACCTGTCCGCCTCGCGGATGCGCCGCGCATTCGGCGCATCCCGTCTGAACACCTATCTCCGCCCCGACGTGGTCATGTACCCTGGATTTTCCGGCGGACCGCTCATCACGGCGTCCGGCGGGGTGGTGGGGCTGAACACCTCCGCGCTGGCGCACGGAGCCGCCCTGACCATTCCCGCCGCCGACCTTGCGCCCGTCGTCGAGACGCTGCTGGCGCATGGCCGTCTGCGTCGCGGCTACCTCGGCGTCAGCACTCAGCCCGTGCGCCTGCCGGGTGCTCTGCGCGACGAGCTGAATCAGGCGACGGGCGTCCACGTCGTCGCCGTCGAGCCGGGCAGCCCCGCCGACGAGGGTGGGCTGGTGCTCGGCGACACGATCATCACCTTCGACGGCATGCCCACGACCGCGCCCGACGATCTGCTCGCCCTGCTGGCCGGGGATCGCATCGGCCAGCCCGTGACCGTGCGCATCGTGCGCGGCGGCGAGCTTCGCGAGCTGACCGTCACCGTCGGCGAGCGCGAATAACCCGCTCCACTGTTCGGCGGGGGGCTTTGCCGTTCCTTCGCGGCAAAAGCCCCCCGCTGCTTTTTCTCCCCATCCGATTTGGTAACGTTACCGGAAAACCCTTGACGAAATCGGAAATCCTCCTGTATAATCGTTGTATCTCTTAGTTGGTTGTGTCAACAAACAAGCTCTTTCTTCAACCTTCTTCGCCTCTTTTGGTCTCTGAGAACGCTCCCAGCTTATTGTTACTTGCTATCTGATTCTTGCTATTAGCCAAAGAGCGTGCCTATGGCGCGGCAGCCGCGTCCCCGTACCGGGGATCAATCGCTGGTGCGGGAGATCAACCTCTCACTGATCATTAACGAGTTGAGAGAGCAGGCCCCCATCTCTCGCGCGAATCTGGCGGACATCACCGGCCTGAACAAGACCACCGTATCGAGCCTCGTTCAGGAGTTGATGACCAAGCAGTTCATCCGCGAGGTGGGCTACGCCAACCGCGGCGTGGGGCGTCCTGCCATGCTGCTGGAGTTGAACCCGCAGGCGGGCTGCATCGTCAGCGCCGAGATCGGCGTCGACTTCATCAACGTGATCCGCGCGAATTTTTCCTCCGAGGTGACGTGGCATCACAAAGAACAGGTGAAACGCCCGGCGAGCCAGCGCGAGGTGATCGATCATACGTTTGCCATGTTGAGAGAGGCCGTCGACTCGCGCGATGAGTCGTGCGGCGCGCTGTTCGGCGTGGCAGTGGGCGTGCCCGGCGTGGTCGATCAGGGCACCGGCAGCCTGCTCTTTGCCCCCAACCTCGGCTGGCGCGACGTTCCCCTCGGCGATCTGCTCCGCGAAGACTTTCCCGACGTTCCGATTTTCGTCGACAACGAGGCCAACCTCGCCGCGCTCGGCGAGCATTACTTCGGCGTCGCGCAGGGCTACGGCGATATGCTCTTTATCAGCGTGGGCGTCGGGTTAGGCGGCGGCATCGTGCGCGGCGGCCAGTTATTCCGGGGCAAGATGGGCTTTGCCGGGGAGTTCGGCCACATCACGATCGATCCCGGCGGGCTGCCCTGCCGCTGTGGTAACCGGGGCTGCTGGGAGACGCTGGTCAGTTCCGCCGCTCTGGATCGCTACATCGGCGAGGCCATTGACGCCGGGAAACAGACGCTTCTCAACGGTGCGACGGGCGGCGATCTGACCCATCTAACTCTCCCCCTCGTGATCGAGGCGGCGGAGCAGGGGGACGCCGTCGCGCTGGACGCCTTTCGCCGGGTGGGGCGCTATCTCGGCGTGGGGATTTCCTCCCTGATCAACGCGCTCAACCCGGAGCTTGTCGTGTTTGGCGGTCCCCTTAGTTCGGCGGCGGACTACCTGATGCCCGCCGTCGAGGAGGAGCTGGCCGTTCGGGCCATTAGCTGGAAGACGGACCCGACCGATGTCGTTCTGGCCCGGCATGGTTTCGACGCCTGTGTGATGGGCGGCGTGGCGACCGTGCTTCAGACAGTGTTTGCCCAGCCCCAGGCGCTCGCCGGGTAGGGCCTGACCCGCCCGCTCAAAACTGCGCGGCGAGCGTGGGCGTTGATTGATTGGTCGTTCAACCGGGCTTCTTTTTTCCGGCGTTGGGTTGGCAGCGCGGGCGGGCCAGCGGCGGTCGCTGGCCGGATCGAGTCGCGGTGGCAGGCAGGCCGCCATCTGCGGCCCGTCCATCCGCTCGCTCCGGGGCTGCCTGTGAACGGGTTGATTCGTCGCTGAGCAAGGAGAGTGTCTATTATGCATTTCGGTTAGCCGATCTCCTGTGTGTTGCAACCCCATTCTGGGAGGATGAGATGAACCACAAATTTTTCCGTTCGATTCTTCTGATCGTTGCCGCCATGATGGTCATGGCCCTCGTCGCAGCCTGCGGCGGCGCTGCCCCGACAGCGGCACCTGAGGAACCGGCGGCTGCCGAGGAATCCGCTGCTGCCGAGGAGCCTGCCGAGCCAGCCGCAGGCGAGCCGATCAAGGTTGGGCTTTCGTTCTCTGACTTCGCCACCGAGCGGTGGAAGCCGGAAGAGGAAATTCTGCGCGGCCTGCTTGAGGAGCGCGGCTACGAGGTCCTATCGCAGGAAGCCAACCATGACGTGAAGCTCCAGAACGACCAGATCGACAACATGGTGGGGCAGGGCGTGCAGGCTCTGATCGTCATCGCCGAGGACGGCGACGCGATCGTGACCTCCGTCGACCGCGCCGCCGAGGCTGGCGTGATCGTCATCGCCTACGACCGCCTCATCAAGACCCCCAATATCGCGGCCTATATCTCCTTCAACAACGTCGAGGTCGGTCGCCAGCAGGCGCTCGGCGTGATGAGCGCGCTCGACATCGACAACTGGGACGTGGACGCCAACGGCCCGGCCCGCGTCGTCGAGCTGGGCGGCAGCCCAACCGACAACAACGCGATCCTGGTCCGCCAGGGGCAGGATGAGATCCTTCAGCCCTACGTCGACGATGGCTCGGTTGAGATCGTCGCCGACCAGTGGGTCGATAACTGGGACGCGGCCAACGCCCTCAAGCTGATGGAAAACATCCTGACCTCGACCAACAACGACATCGACGCGGTGGTCGCCTCGAACGACGGCACCGCGCTCGGCGCGCTCCAGGCCATGAGCGCGCAGGGACTCGCAGGTGAGGTCCCCATCTCCGGGCAGGACGCCACCGCCGACGGCTGCAACAGCATCGTCAAGGGCGAGCAGACCGTCACCATCATGAAGGACATCCGTGACCTGGCCCCGATCGCCGTCGATCTCGTCGACAGCCTGCTCAAGGGCGAAGAAGTGGCCGGTCTTGAGACCTACACGCTGGCCGAGATGACGAACGACGACAGCCTGTCAGGTGAGGTCCAGGCCCTCTTCCTGCCCGTGCAGCAGGTCACCGCCGACAACGTCTACGAGCTAGTTGTGGAGTCCGGCTTCCAGAGCTACGATGATGTCTATCGTGACATCCCCGAAGACGAGCGTCCTCCTCGTCCCTAGCCTGTAGACTCTGTCTTCTCTCCCGGCTCCCCGGTTTGTCCGGGGGGCCGGGATCACACAATCTAGCACGACTCTCTGCCGGTGACTCGCGGCTGTCCGCGCAGGCGGCGGCAGGCCCGTGAGTGGATCATCTATCAAAAGGGACAGTTGCAGTGAACGACGACATTGTCCTCGACATTCAAGGCGTTACCAAGCACTTTCCCGGTGTCATCGCCCTCGATAACGTCTCCATGCCCATCCGGCGCGGCGAGATTCACGGCGTGT
>CAZWUX010000371.1:0-4449 GCA_964637665.1 uncultured Anaerolineae bacterium | reverse complement strand
CGCGGCAGGTTGACGGCATCCGCCGCCAGCACCTCCCGCAGATCGCCCTGCTCCCGGATGCGGACCAATTCGACCTCGAAGCGCGAGCGATCCCCACGATGCAGCGCGTGATAATACTCGACGGGCGTCCCATCTTGCAGGTAGCTCACGCTGTCCAGTAGAATGAGCGGCGCGCCCACTTTCACCTCCAGCAGCCGCGCCTCATACCTGCTCGCCATCACCGCCTCGATGATCCTTCGCCCCCGCGTGATGACCAACCCGCACGTCTCTTCGAGGTAAGCATACAGCGATCGCGTTCTGAGGTCAGCATCCGTCAATTCCGGGCACAGCGCGTGCGGTAGATACGTCGTCACGAGCACGATCGGCTCATCATTGATCGAGCGCAGCCGCTCGATCTCATAAACGGGCGTCCCCGGCTCAACGCCCAGATAACCCGCGATCTTCGGGGCGGCAGGCACGACCTCACGTTTCAAGACCTCCGTCACCGGCGTGTGCCCCCGGTCGACCATGTCCTGAAAGAAGCCGGTTAACTCCTGCACCAGCCCCTCACTGATCTTCGGCTCGGCGACGAACGTCCCCTTGCCCTTGATGCGGCTGATCAACCCCTCCCGCTCCAGCTCGTCGAGCGCCTGCCTTACAGGCGTCCGGCTCAACTCGAACAGTTCACACAGTTCAGCCTCACTGGGCATCTGCTCACCCGGCTCCCACACCCTGCCCTCGATGGCATCATGCAGCGCCGCCATCAACTGGGCATAGTAAGGGATCGGGCTGCTGTGGTCGATGCTTGTTCGCAAGCCTTCAGCCATGAGGATAAACGCCTTCTCTACGGGTCTATTAATAGAGCCATTATACTTGAATCCGCCGGGCCGGAGAAAAGGCGCAGGCCCACATCACCCGCTCGTCCGCCGCGCTCCCTTACGCCCCGGAGCGGGGTTCTGGCATGAGTTCCGGGCGCAGCGGCGCCGCGATCTCCGCCAGCCGCCTGAACGTCTCCCTGTCCATGTCGATGTGCAGCACCTCCGCGACGTGCTGAGTCCACCCATGCAGGAAGTACAACCAACCATCCTCCACCAGCACTTCCCGGCTCTCCCTCTGGGCCATCGCCTGATGCCAGAAGTCGAGGTCTCCCCGGTAATTGATCTCCCACGCGACGCCATTTTCCGGGAACACCCCTGCATCCGTGATGGGCGATCCGGGCAGGTCCTTACCCAACCCCGTCGCATTGATCACGACGCTGTCCGGCGGCAGCGCCCCCATGATCTCATCATTGATCGCCGGGTCATCATTCAGCACGTAATGGAAGCGGATGTCCGTCTCAAGGCCCTTCACCATGTCACGCAGCGCGTTCAAGCGCGGGCACGACCGGTTCACGACGATCACCCGTTCAGGCCGGTCCGCCGGGTTCTCTTTCTCGATCAGATGCAGCGCGATGGCCTTACCCGATCCCCCCGCCCCCAGGCACATCACATGCCCACCCATCTCACCAAAATAACCCTCTCCGAGGACCGCATCCAGACTCAATCCCGCAGTCAGTGGGTCTTTTGCATGGCCCACCAGCTTGCCATCCCGCTTCGAGATGCACGACACCTCACCCGTCAACCGCGCCGAGGAATGAAGCACGTCGAACATGTCCCCCGCCGCCTCAAGCACGCTGATCTTGTGCGAGGTGACGAGCCCACCCAGCGATAGCGGATCATACTTGATCTGCGCCACCGTGCGTCTGTACGCCTCAGGATCGTCGTGCAGCCTGTGGTCGACGCCCTCGATCACCACGTCGGGACGCCCCAGCGCCTCCATCCAGCGCGGAAACACGTCCATGATGGAGGACTGGCCCGTCGTGACGCCGACGAAATAGAAAGTGGGGGCCTTTTTCTCTGCGATCTCATAATCTCCCGATTGCGACATCACATTTCCTCTTGCTTATTCACCGGCTTTTTTATCTTTTGCTGTCAAACGACGCGGTGAAGCGGCTCCTCACCCCGCAGCACCGCCAGGCAGTCATGCAGCGCCGCCCGGCCCATCGCGTTCGCCGCGCTGTTGGAGTGCGACCCCATGTGCGGCGTGGCAATGACCCTCGGATGCGCCAACAGCGGGTTATCCGGGTCCGGTGGCTGCTGCGCGAACACGTCCAGCGCCACACCCCCTAACCGCCCACTTTCCAGCGCGGCCAGCACCGCCGCCTCATCGATCAAGCCGCCCCGCGCCGTGTTGACGAGGAACGATCCCGGCTTCATCCTGCTCAACAAATCCGCATCGACCATGTGATGCGTCTCCAGCGTGAGCGGCGCGTGCAGCGACAGGATGTCCGCCTCCCGGATCAGGTCGTCGTAACTGGCGACTTCCACGCCCAGCGCCGCCGCCGCCGCCTCGTCGATCACCGGATCGTACGCCATGATCGGGCAGCCGAAGCCCGCCAGCCGCCGGGCCGTCTCCTGCCCGATGGCCCCGAACCCCACCAGCCCAACGTACGCCCCCTCCAGCGAGATTCCCTTCAGGCGCGGCCATCCACCCGCTTTCGTCGCATCCACCGCCTGCGGGATGTTCCGCATGAGCGCGATCATCAGCCCGACCGCCAGCTCTGCCACCGACGCCGCGTTCGCACCGGGCGCGTTCGTCACGACGATGCCCTTCTCTCTGGCGGCCCCCAGGTCGATGTTGTCGAACCCCACCCCATACCGCGCGATGACCTTCAGCCGGTCGGCGGCCTCGATCACGCTCCGGTCGATCTCATCCAACCCCGCGATGAACCCATCGACCCCCGCGATCCGCTCCCTGAGTTCCCCCGCCGACAGCGGTTTGCCGCCCGCGTTGTAATCCACCTCTCCTACTTCATCTTCGAGCCGCGCCCGCAGCGCCGGGTCACTGACCCCGAACGAGGTCGGCGTGACGAGCACCCGGTAATTTTTCAGGTCAGCCGTCATCGTTCCTCCGGCGGCAGCCAGCGCGGATTATCGACGATCTCCGGCCTGCCATCCCGCTCGACGACGAGCCTGCGGAACCCCTGCTTCTCGATAGAGCCATAATCGTGCCCCGCATTGCTGGGGTAAACGAAAAAGGTGATCAGGTCCTCATCCGCGCCCGTGTTGACCGTGCGGTGCGCCCACCGGGGCGGGACGTACAGCACGCCGTCCGGGTGGAGCGGCTGCACCATGCTCTCCCCCTCCGGTGTTTCCATCACCAGAAAGCCCTCACCCTGAAGCGTGTAATACACCTCACCCGTTTCGAGCACCGTGTGGAAGTGCCCCTTCGTCATGAAATACTCATCCCCCACCTTGCCGGGATGCACGATCGAGACGCCATGCCGCATCTCCCCCGCCACCTCCGGGCGGATCAGCTCATAAAACTCATACAGGACGATGTCCCCTTCGGCCAGCATGGCATCATATGCCTCCCGGTCGACGAACTGCCCGGCCATCGCCGACAGCGGGCGCTTAATGTGGTTATCATAGCGCTCAGGGACGAACCCCGGTCGCCGGATGTCAAAGCCATAGGGTTGATCGGACATGCGTGTGTTCCTTCCTGTGATTTGTGGGGATGGGCTTTCTCGCCAGCCGGTGGGCGATGTTCTCTCCGGTCAGCCGCCGGATCGTGCCCGCGTCGAATCCCTCCGCCGCTCGCCTCCGCCAGCCGCCGCAGCGCGCGCCCGGCACCGGCGCGATCCACCCGTGGTTATGCGCGTCAACGACCCCGGCGTCCGCCGGGTCGAGCGCCCCCACGACCGTGACAAGCTGTGCGGGACGGCCCGCCTGTGTCATTTGCCGGGGTGTCATACGGACTGCGGTGGCTCCATTCGCGGGTTTTCAGCGCCGCCTCGAACGCGCGGCGGGGTTGAGGCAACCTATAATCCTGTAATTACAAGTTTATCATAGCAGAGAAGGGGATAAGAGTCAATCGGGGTAGCCTCAACGGGTCGTCTCAGGCGAAGGGGAAGCGCCCACCCCCTCCTCACCGATCACCGCGCCCTCCCGGCCCCAGAACAGCGCCGTCACCGCGCCGAACAGCAGCGCGTGCGACAAATTGGCGATGGACGGCGTGAGCACGTCACCCAGCGCGGGCAGGATCGCCCCCAGCGGCACGACGAGCACGTTCGACCACAGCGGCAGCAGCGCGATCACCCAGCGCGGATACGCCGTTTTTCCCCGCCAGATGACGATCGCCAGCGCGACGCTGCCCACCGCCATGATCGCGTAAAACAGCACATACAGCGGCACGACGTACGGCGCATACGCCGCAGTGAACGCCGCATCCCCCGCCGTGACGCCGTTCCTCTGCACGACCTGCACCAGCACGCCCACCACCCCGTGAATCGCGTTGCCGATCCCCGCCCCGTATATCCCCCCCACGAAGATCGCATCCGCGAAGCGCTGGCCCGCCCCACGCAAATACCGCGAGAACCTCCCGTAGCCGTGCGCCAGCAGCGGGATCATGCTGGTCGCCAGCAGCGTGCCC
>CAZWUX010000370.1:266-4473 GCA_964637665.1 uncultured Anaerolineae bacterium | reverse complement strand
TCAGCTGGCTGATGCGCAGCCCCAGCCCGGTGCCGCCCGCCACCTTTTCGGCTTCATCAGCCCGCCAGAAGGCCTCAAACAGGTGCGCCATCTGTTCGGGCGTCATGCCGATCCCCTCGTCCTGCACGCTGACCAGCAGGTAGCCCGGGAGCCGCTGGCTGTGCACGGTAATCGTACCACCTTCCGGAGAATACTTCATCGCGTTTGACAACAGATTCCGGATAACCTGCGTCAGCCGGAAGGAGTCTGCCTGCACGGTCAGCGGTTCGTCCAGTGGCTGATGAATGATGGCGTGGTCGGTGGCCGTCTCCTGGTAGGGATCCATCACTTCCGCAATCAGGTCATCCACGTCAACCGGTTCCTTTTTGATGTCCAGCTCGCGCCCGGCTTCCAGCCGCGACACATCCAGCAGGTCGTCGATGATCTGTTTCAACTGCAGCGCCTGCTCGTTGATCGTCCTCAGGTAGCGGCGCTGGCGCTCCGGTTCCAGGTCGCGCGTCAGCAGGATCTCGCTGAACCCCTGAACGGACGCCAGCGGGGTGCGCAGTTCGTGGGCGGCGGTGGAGAGGAACTGGTCCTTCAGGCGCTCCAGCTCCTTCATGGCGCTGATATCCCGGATGTTGCAGACCAGACCCAGCAGGGCGCCGTTTTCCGTAACAGGGGCCAGAGCGAATTCGGCATCGAAGGTCGTCCCATTTCTGCGTCGAGCGGTAATCACCAGGCGCAGTGTTCTGAATTCCGCCTGGACGAGATACAGTGCCCGGCTGAGTGACGGGTGCATGTCATCGGCGGCAAAGTCAACCATCGTCAGGGTCTGAAGATCCTGTTCACTGTATCCCAGCAGCGCGTGGAAGGACAGGTTAGCCCTCTCTATGGTGCCATCCGGGTTCAGCAGCAGGATGGCATCCGGGCTGTACTGCAAGATAGTTTCCGCGCGTTCTGTTGTTTGCCGCAGATCCGCCGTGCGTTCCTCGATCGCCAGCTCAAGGAACTTGGTGTAGTTGTTCAGTTCTTCGATCAGGGTGTAGTTGTCCAGCGCAATCGCAGCCTGGTTGACAAACGACCCCAGCATATCCAGCGCCACCAGCGGCAGAGGCTCCGTGTGAAATATGGCCAGCACGGCCTCTACTTGACCGTTCTCGATCAATGGATACCCGGCAAAGGCGACAATGCCCTGTTCCTTTGCCCAGCTCTGGTCAAAGTCCTTGTCTTCCTGCACCTGGTTGGTTAGCAGTGGCTGAGCCGTGCGGGCAATTTTGCCCATTTTTCCGGAGAAGTCTTCGACCCTGAGCCGGGCGTGCTTCCCGTCAAGGTGCGTGTATAGACCAGCGCTGGCTCGCAGCACCAGTTCCTCTCCAGCGTTATCGATGGTCCAGATGCGCGCGAATCGTATACCACTCTCCTCCACCAGGCCGGTTACAATCGCCTCCAGCGCGCTGTCCGCTTCCAGCCCCCAGCGGCTTACACGGCGCGACGACCGGTTGAGAGCTCTCAGATAGGCGGTCTGACGTTTGATTTCCTCAAATGCCTCCTGGCGTTCGCTGATATCGCGGGCCAGAAAGACGACGAGGTTGTTGTCCACATCGTTCATAGGCATGGGCGAGATGCGTGCTTCAAACCAATAAAGGCCGGCTGGCACCTCAAGACTGTATTCTATGCTCTGTAATTGTCCGGTGCGAAGTGTTTCTTGTATCGCACTGAGGCAGCGGTCGGCGGTCTCCGCTGGCAGCACATCATGGAGCAAGCTGCCTTTGAGCTTTGTGGCGTCGGCAGCAAGCAGGTCTTGCTGCGCCCCGAGCACCTCGATGTAGCGTCCCTCTTGATCGAGAACGAACCCCTGGTCAGGCATGGCGTCGACGAATGCCGTCATCCGCGCTTTGCCCTCACGCAGGGCCTCTTCCCCCTGCTTGCGCTCAGTGACGTCGCGTATTAGCCCGATGAAACCAGTAATGTTGTCTTCATCGTCTTTCAGGTAAAAAACATTGGTCTCTCCCGGGAAGACCTCACCGTATTTCGTTTCATAATCCACCGTGTACAGGAAGTTAGGATCGTCCATGTTCTCGCGCAGGGCCGCGCCCATCTGCTCGAACTGCTCCCTGTCGGCATACACGGTGTGGGTCTGCTGGCCCCTGATCTCGTCGAGCGTGTAGCCGAACAGCTCGGTGAAGGCCAGGTTGCAGTCGATGATGTTGCGGTCCGTGTCAGCCACCAGGATGCCATCCCGGATGCTGTTGTACAGGTCGCGGTACTTCTCCTCGCTCTCGCGCAGAGCCTGCTCGGCTGCCTCTCTCTGTTCCCGGCTGCGCAGCGACTCGATCCCAAACGCCAGGTCGCCGGCGAGCTCTTCCAGCAGGGTCACCTCCTCCCTGTCAAAGGCATCGGGCTCTGCTGCGTCAATGGTCAATGCCCCGAACGGCTTTCCTTGCGGATCGCACAGGGGCAGGGAAATGGCCGCTGCATACCGGCGTTTTAGAGCCTCGTCGCGCCAGGGCCGATACGCAGGCTCGGCGAGGATGTCCTGCATGACCTGGTTCTCGCCCGTGCGAATGGCTGTCCCGGCGGGATTTTGGCCCTGTTCCTCGCCTCCCCAGGACAGCTGGAGGCTCTCGAGAAACCCGGCCTCATACCCGGCGGACGCGATGGGCTGTATGGATTCTGTCTCCTGGTTTGCAAACCCGACCCAGGCCAGCCGATAGCCGCCCTGCTCAACGATATGCTGGCAGATCTCTTCCAGGAATGAGACTTCGTCGGTTGCGCGTACCAGGGCCTGGTTGCTGGCGCTCAGTACGCGGTAAGCGCGGTTCGTCCGGCGCAGCGCCTTTTGTGCTGCGCGCTCTTCGGTCTGGTCACGGAACACGAGTACGGCGCCCGTGATCTCGCCCTTGGTATTTCGGATCGGCGCGCCGGTGTCGGCGATTGGACGCTCTGCGCCATCACGCGCAATGAGCAGCGTGTGGTTAGCCAGCCCGACCACCCTGTCTTCGCGCAGCACGCGGTGGACGGGGTCTTTGATCTCTTCCCGAGTCTCCTCATTGACGATCTGGAACACGCGGGTGACGGGTTGGCTCACCGCCTCCGCCTCATCCCAGCCGGTCAGCGATTCCGCTATCGGGTTCATCTGCTGAACGGTGCCTTCAGCGTCGGTCACCAGAACGGCATCCCCGCTGCTGTACAGGGTCATGCGGAAGTGCTCCCGGCTCTCTTCCAGGCTCTCGATCAGAGGGTTGGTTACTTTGAAGAACAGCACGGCCCCAAGCGCGACGAGAACGAGCGCTGTGCCCAAGGCGATCAACCCGGCCCGAATGAACGGCGCCTGGATCTCCGCCAGGTCGATCTTGGCGACGATGCCCCATCCCAGCTCCTCAACCGGCTCGTAAGCGGCCAGCACCGTCTCTCCCCGGTAATCCAGCCCGATTATCGTCCCGGAACGCCCCAGTAGTGCCTGATGCATCGGCTCAGCCAGATCCGATTCGAACGGGACGGGTTGGGGGAGGTCGGTGTCAGCGTGCCGGTGGCTTAGCAGGAAGACGATCTGGCCGTCTTGCGCCTCGGCCAGGGTGAACTCGCCTGTTTCACCAAAGCCCGCATAATTTTCGTGCGATTCGCGCATCTGGCTCAGGGTGGCGGCCACAGCACCGCCCGGGTAGTCGGTGCTGTAGGTCGCGTCAAAACGCCCGACCGCTTCCAGCAGGCGCGCCTGACTCTGGGCCGTTTCCATCAGCCGCGCCCGCTGTTGCTCAAGGGCGGTCCGGTAGAGCAGCGTAATGGAGACCGCGGCGGTTATGAGGGCTGTGAGAATCAGGATGAATATGAGTAGCGAGACTCTTCGGCGCTCAGCCATGGTCGTGTTTCCCATTCTGACGTGTGCCTCTTTTAGTATACGACGATTTGTGTCCCTTATGGTAGTTATCATGGTTGCAAACCAATAGAGTTTCGGGAGGCAATACCGCAGAGCGTGACATCCTCGGGAATTGTCCGCCATGATGCACGCCTCAAATGGTTTCTCTATGGGGATGTGCCCCTGTCACTTCTCCATCGAGATGAGGTTCTTCTGATTGAAGGGGCGTGGTGGGTAGGCCGTCGATGGTGGCGGATCGATTAGAGCGGACAGATCGAGTTCGGTGTCGGTGCGAAACGAAACCTGTTCATATAGCTCTAGAGTACTATCTAACCCTGAGTGCTAATTTCAGAGCTTGTCAAACAAGAA
>CAZWUX010000370.1:0-256 GCA_964637665.1 uncultured Anaerolineae bacterium | reverse complement strand
CGTGAAGCGCAATCGGGATAAGTAGGTGGCTGCCGGCACTCTAGGCCAGCGGCACGGTGAACGTGAAGATGCTGCCTTCGCCGGGCGCGCTCTCGGCCCATATCTCGCCGCCGTGCGCTTCGACAATGCCTCTGGCGACCGTCAGGCCGAGCCCAACCCCTTCCAGTGTCTTGTTAGAGCTATCGACCCGGCAGAATGCATCAAAGATGCTCTGCTGTTCTTCCTCCGTCAGCTCGATACCTTCATCGCCAGGGTC
>CAZWUX010000369.1:0-4490 GCA_964637665.1 uncultured Anaerolineae bacterium | reverse complement strand
TAGTTCACGAGGAAGTGAACCAGCATGGTAACCGGCAGGCTGCCAAGCGGGCCAAAGATGTACGCTCCGACAGGCCCCAGCGTCCATATACTTGGATAGTTCCAGCGGACGTAGAAGTGCTTGAGGACGAACATCGTGCCGCCTGCCAGCCACGCCCACTTCCCGAACACGCCTTTCAGCTTGGGCTGGAGCGCAGCGCGCCAGTATAGTTCTTCGCCGATGATGTTGAGCGTGCTATCCAAGAGAAAGAACGCCAGAAACCCGAAGTTGCCCGCAAACGCGATCCCCGGCAGGGCGTCTTCGATGCTGTTGACTTCCTTCAGTGGATGCTGCTCGGCAATCATCCAGTCGGGCGGGACAAATCCGGGCACGGTCGCCAGCACCTTGCTGTACTGGCTCGTGAAGGTGGCAAGCCCAAACCCCACCACGACCAGAACGACGACCAGCGCCCAGTTTTTCCAGCCGCGCACCCAGCGCCAGTGGATCCGTTCTTTGAGCGCCTTCAGGGTCAGCGGGTAGCCCTCACGGCGAAAGACCACCAGCGCGCCGATGAGTTCGGCCAGATAGCCGAGGCTCGATATGCTCAACGCGGCCCAGGTGGAGATGTCGCCGCTCTCGTCGAGAAGGAAGGTCGGCACGATAACGTGGAACAGGAACAGCCACCAGAGCACCGGCCAGACGAGCATCGCCACAATCTGCCACAGCTTGTATTGTGGCACGCTTCCTTCGTTTCTCGATCTCTCCACTGCGGATGCCACCGTCGTCATTTTTTCACTCCCTTTATTTGTAGCCAACCAATACGGTCTGCTCCGGCTCGCGGACCTTTCGGCGCGGCTTCAGGCCGAACAGGACGCGCGTCGCGTTCGTCCGCTTGATGGCCTCGTAGACCGCGAAGCTCAGGGCGAACGTCCCGGCGGTGATGATCAGGAACTCGACCGTGTTGCTCAGGCCCCACTGAAGCACGTAGTAGGCGATCATCACCTGCAAGGCGAGGTGGATGATGTACACCGGCATGGCGGCCTCCGACAGGTAGCGCAGCACGGGCCCCTCCGACGCGAAGGCCCGCTGGCCCATGCCGAAGATGCCGACCAGCCACAGCCACACGCCCAGCCCCCGGTTGGCGGCGTACAGATACCAGCCCGGCGTGAGCTGATCGTGCACGATGTACTCCGACGGCCCGCCGTTGCCCAGCCACACCAGGCTGAACGCGAACGTCAGCGGCGCGAGCGACAGCGCCCACGGGGCGAGTTTCTTAATCGCCGCCCGGAAGCGCGCATCCGACGCGAGGATGTAGCCGGTCAGGAACAGGACGGCGTAAAACGCCATGTTCGCCCAGTCGCCGGTGAGGTTGCGCGTGTTGCCGAACCGCGCCCGCAGCGCCATCTCGACGAGCATGATGGGCAGCGCGAACACGAGGATAAACGCGGGCCGCTCGGCCTGATGTGCGAGCCACGCGACGACCCGCTGACCCCGCTCGCTCCGCAGAGTGAGCAGGATGGGCAGGGTGACCGCCGAGATGAGGAACAGGTAGACGAGGAACCACTCCACGCCCAGAATGGCGCTCGTCCCGAACAGCGGCGCGACCGCGACCCCGGTCGGGAAGAAGGCCGGGAATGAGCCGGTCAGGCCCTCGTTAACGCGGAACCAGTAGTAGGCCTGAAACGGGAACAGCACGAGGATCAGCGCCAGCGGGATCAGCAGGCGTTTCGCGCGTTCTTTCATGAACTGGCCGCCGCCGCGCTTGCCCAGGCTGAACCACGCCGCCATCCCCGCGATGGCGAACAGCAGCGGCATGTGCCACTGGTGGATGGCGTGCACGAAGAGGTCGGGCAGGGGCAGGGGGGTGTCTTTGAGCCAGTGATCGTCCACGCCCGATCCCCACAGCAGCGCCGCGTGGAACGGGATCAGCAGCAGGACGGCCAGCACGCGCAGCCAGTCGAGGTCGGCGAGTCGTTGTGATTTTCCGGTCATGGTGTTTTCCTTTGTGTATGTGTCCGCGGCCCGGCCTACTGGCCGTAGCGCCCGGCGTCACGCCGTAAACGCGCTTGAAGTGCCGTGTCAGGTGCGCCTGGTCGAAGAATCCGGCCTCCAGCGCGGCCTGTGAGATGGGCGCGCCCGCCGCCAGCAGCGATTTGGCGACGCGCAGCCTCATCATAATCTGGTACGTATGGGGTGGGAGTCCGGTTCCCAGCCGGAACACCCGGCACAGGTGGTCGGGGCTGAGGCCCGCCTCGGCGGCCAGCCGGTCGAGCGACCCGTACCGCCGACAGGCCGCCGAGGGCGTCGGCCCTGCCAGAGGTGGACATCGCTGCGCGGGTTGGGCATGGCGTGCTGCTCCGTCGTTCCGGGCGTGCGTGAGTCGAGCATAACCGCGCAGGGCGGAAGTGGCTATCGGTCTATCAGTCGGTCAGTCTATCAGTCGAGTTGGGGGAATGAACTGCTCGCCCGCCAGAGCGGTGCTGGTACGGAGTGCGACGGTCGCTCCGCCGGGGTTGGGATGCGCATCACAGGCCGGGCGGGATAACTTGCTAAAACCCCACCCGCCGAACCACTGCTCCCCGCTCCCCCCGCTCGATATCATACGCCACCCCGGTGATCACCGTCACGGCCAGCGTGGCCGCCGAGACGAAGAACATGCCGAGGAAGATGTTGGACGGATCGGCCACGTAGGCCCGCAGATCGATCGCATAGATGACCGGGAAGGCCCCGACGAACAGCAGCAGGCTGTCCAGCAGGCACACCCCGAACACCACCGGCCACAGCGCGGCCATGACTCGCAGCAATCCAGCCGGAAGCCGCCTCCACCCTTTATACGGCGAGCGGATCCCCGTCCCGGCGGCCCCGGCCAGCAGACCCACCACGATCGGCCCGACCCCGCCGCCGACCAGGAGAAGCGCGACGTTCAGCAGCATCAGCACGAACCCGCCGCCCCGCCGACCCACGAACCACGCCGACCACACGATGATGCCCAGCGAGACGATGATCGCGAGCACCCCAGTGACGAGCATGTTCGGCACGAGCGTGATCCCCGGATCGCCGCCCATTTGCGCCGCGACCGGTCCCTGTGTCCACGAGGGGATGAACAGACCCTCCGGCCTGACGTTCCCCTGAAGCACCTCGCCGACCCCGTGCGTCAGCCCGCCGATCCCGGCGAACACCCCGAAAATCGCGGCGGTGAGGTGCGCGGCGCGGTTGCGAATCCCGTTCTGGCCTTCCATGTGATGTTCCTTTCATACGGTGGGGTAGGGGGATATCTCGCCCCCTCTACACCCTGTACGCTACATTATACAGGGCGGTTCCCGTTTTCCCGGCCCATGTATCCATCGGCTACAACGGGGAAAACGTCACCTGTGGGAGAGGGGGGCATCATGGCATCGACCATCAGCCAGCCGGAGGCAAACCGGGGCCGGGATGCGGACATCGACCGCTGGGCGGACCTCTACAAAATCACCGGGTGGGCGGCGCTGCTCGGCGCGGCGATCATCCCGCTCAGCATTGCTGCCCCCTTACCGGAACCGCCTGCGGCTGCATCCCGTATAGGTGATTGAGGCATCGGGTGGCAGCCTCAACCACCATTACGCTCAGTGCCGCCCGCCGATTCCCGGATGGGAATCGCCCCGGGGCGGGGACACCCATCCCGCCCCACACACGTTTATCCGAATCTGTACAGGGAGTTCGATATGTCGGTAGCTTATCGGAATGAAGCAGGGTTGTCTGCGGTATACCAACCGCCCGCCGAGGCGGCGATCCCCGATCCGTCGTGGGCGGGGATGTACCGGGCGGGCGGCATCAGCGCGATTCTGTACATCTTGATCAGCGTCGTCCTCCCGGCCCTCATGATCGCCGTCTGGGGGTACGATTTCGACATGCACGGCGGGGAGTTTCTCGCGTTCATCGCCGCGCACAAGCTGTGGTTCACCGTTTTCCAGACGATGGTGCTGGGGGCGAGCGTCCTCGCGCCCGTCGTGTTCGCCGCGCTGTTCCTCGCGCTCAAGCACGTCGACAAGGGCCTTGCCGCGCTGGGGGCCATCGTCGCGAGCACGATGCAGATCCTCTTCGCGGCCTACTACCCGGTGCTGCTGGGCCTCGTCTATCTGGGCGACCAGTATGCGGCGGCCCCGGCGTCGGGGCAGGCTGTGTTCGTGACGGCAGCCGAGGCGCTCATCGCGCAGAACGGCGCGTTCAACCCCCTCTACGAGAGCGTCTTCGCGGTCGCCGTGCTGATCATCTCGCTCGTCATGCTGAAGGGCGTGTTCCCTAAATGGCTGGGCTATCTGGGCATCGCGACGTGCGCGGCGGCCTTCGTCGGCCTCGCGCTGTGGCCGGTCGTGGGGGTCGCCTACTTCTGGTGGTGGCTGCCCCTCTCGGTGTGGTTTGTCGCGATTGGCGTGCGCTTGATCCGGCTGGGCAGGGGGGTGTAAGCGCCTCACACCACCGGGCCGTGCCAGCCCGCCTGCGCCTCCGGCGGCCTGCGCGGCGCGAGCGCGGCC
>CAZWUX010000368.1:0-4498 GCA_964637665.1 uncultured Anaerolineae bacterium | reverse complement strand
TGGCGAGCGCGGGCCGCACAAAACGCCGCCTGTGAGCATCCCCGATAGGGGGTCGCTCATGGAATGCATCTCCCCGGTCGCTTGGCAAGGTGGCTACGGGCCGATGTGACGCCCTCTTGGACCACCCCCGACCCTTGTTGGCTATACTCCTGCGCTATTGCAGCCAAGTTGTTGTTTCCCTACTTGAAGTGTGTAGTCTGAGTGATTCGTGACAGCCAGGTCTCTATCCCTTGAGCGCCCCGACACCCAGGCCGGAAATGATATAGCGCTGGATCACGAGGAACACGATCAGGAGCGGCAAGCTGGCCAGCATACCCGTCGCGATGAGGCCGGTGAAGTCAATATTGTACTGTCCGATATTCGATGCGATTGCCACCGTGATGAGCTGCTTTTGCGGTGATCGAATGAATGATACTGCGAACAAATACTCGTTCCAGGTCAGGAGGAAGATGAACGCAGCCGTTGCTGCCAGACCAGGCGCCATCAAGGGCAGAATGATTCGAAAGATACCGCCGACACGGGTAGCTCCATCAATCCACGCCGATTCCTCGAGTTCAACAGGTAATGCCTCGAATACAGTGCGGAGATTCCAGACGGTGAAGGGCAGGTTTAGAAGCGCATTCGCCAATATCAGAGGGAGATACGTGTCATACACATTCAAGAAGCCTGCAATCTGGAACAGCGTGATCGCTAACAGCACGCCAGGGAACAGGCGCACAACCAGCAGCAGCACCTGCATTGCTTGGCTGCCACGAAAACGGAAACGCGAGAATCCGTACGCCGCCAGGATGCCAATGACCAGATCGACGAGTGACGCTGACGCTGCCACCACCAAGCTGTTGCGAAAAGCACGCATGGTTGATGGATTGGAGAGGACCTTCCTGATGTTGGCGGTCGTCAGGTAGCTGGGCAGGACGCCGGTGTAGAAAGGCTCGCCCGGATCCCGGAACGCGGATATCCACATCCACAGGATAGGTAGCAGCCATACGATAGTAATCAGCGCGATGCCGAGATAGGTGAGGCTTCGGATGCCTTTGTGCGTGATCTTCCCGTCGTTTGCCATAATTATTCTCTCAGCTAATCTCGTTGCATGAGTATCAACACAATGGCTGCTAAGCCAATACATAGTAGAAGCAGCACCACGCCCACAGCGGAAGATGTGTTCCAGTCCAGGGAGAGGAATGCCAGTCGGTATGTGTACGTCGCAAGCACCTCTGTGCCTCGCATGGGCCCTCCCTGAGTCGTGACCCAGATCAAATCGAAGTACGCTGCGGTGGTGACCAGATCGAAGAGGGTCAATGTGAGCACCGTCTCGCGAATATGAGGCAACGTGATATACCAGAGTTTCTGTAAGCCCGTTGCGCCATCTACAGCCGCCGCATCATGCAATTCAGGGTCCAGCGACTGGAGACCGGCGAGAATCATGAGCATGTAGAACGGCGTGAACTGCCAGATATTGATGATCGTGAGGGTCCACAATGCCGAGCGGGGTCTTGCCAGCGGCGCGAACTCGGCGGTTGACCCAAGCATCGCGAGCACTTTGGCTACAGGGCTAATAGGTGGATAGGTCCAGAGTTGCGCAATGATCGCGATCACGATCGGGCTGATCGCCCATGGCAACAGGATGATGGCTCGGGATGTGTGCAGGAACCTCTGATTAAGCTTCGTGTCCATCGCCACGGCCAGGGCAAAGCCCAACACAATGTGGCCTGCCGAGCTGAAGACGGAGAAAAACAGTGTCTGCTTTAATGTCTTGATGAAGATAGGATCGGAGAAGAGCTTTATATAATTGTCGAGCCCAACAAAAACCGCCTCGCCTGTCCGCCTGTTGACATCTAGCAAACTCAAGTTGATGACTTGAATTGTCGGGTAGACCGCGAGCAGGAAAATGAGGATTACAGCCGGGGCGACGAAGAGATACCCCATGTTGAAACGAAATCGCTGTCGCCTCTGACGTGATTCAACTGACGTCATAGTAGCCATATGAGCAATACCTGTCCATCATCTCGATGCAGCAGCGATCAGCTACATCAGGCGTGAGGTTGAGATTATGAGAGGGGCGGAAGGCCAAGGCAGAACTCCCGCCCCTCGAGCAGCGTCAGCAGCGATGGTCTATGCTATGCTGCGTCACATCAAGGCCGCGCTCAGCGGACCCAGATATCCCACCAATCATCCCCAACGTACTCTTCGAGAATGGGATCCCATTCAGAGGCCGCAGCGCTCAGCGCTTCCTCTGGCGTCATCTCCTCCAGATACGCGGCCTGGATGTAGCTGCGCAGGATGCTCTCCAGGGTGGCGTTGTCCGGGTAGTGGGACAGCGGGTACATCTGCTGATTGAGCATGGCGTAAGCCACCGCCGCATTCTCTGGATTAGACTGGTACTCCTCATCTGACAGGATTGTGATGTTCGGCGGGGTGAAGTCAATCGCGTCGATCCAGCGCCGCATGACATCTTCTGATGTGTAGAACTTGATGAACTCCCAGGCTTCCTCTGGGTGCTCAGATTGAGCTGCGATGCCAAAGCCGGTTCCGCCGATCAGAGTGCCTGTGGTCTCGCCGACCGGCATCGGCGCAATCGTGATCTGTGCATCTGGATAGGCGTTGCGGATGTATCCTGTCCACAGAGAGGCGTTCGTCCACATGCCTACCTTATCAGCGGCCAGCAGGTCGATGCAGGCGTTGGCGGTCGCGCTGGTCGTGCCCGGCGGGGTGACGGCGTACTCGTGGATCAGGGAGGTCATGAAGCCGAGCGCCTCAGTGCCAGCCGCGTCGTTGAAGCCCGCCAGACCCTCGTCGTTGATCATCGTGCCGCCCGCCTCGAACAGGAACGGGTAGAACTGATAGTCTGTGCCGGGGTCCTCGGCGGAACCCATCAGGCAGAAGCCGTACGTGTCGTCCGCCGGGCTCGTCATGGCCTGAGCGTACTCGACGAACTCATCCCACGTCCACTCACCGGTCGGCACTTCCAGCCCGGCCTTCTCGATCAGGTTCGTGTTGACGAAGACCATGCCCGGCGCGACGCGCCATGGAACAGCGTAGTAGTTTCCGGCGTACTCATGGAATGCCCAGCCCCACTCCGACAGGCTGTTGAACCAGTCCTCGCCCTCGGCTTCAATGAGCGGACTGAGATCCAGTGCGAGGCCGTTTGTCGCCGCACCAAGTGTCCAGTAGGTCATATAGACATCCGGAGCCGTGCCGGCCTCTGTCGTGAGCGCCAGCTTCGGGTAAGTGTCTTCAGCCGGAACGGTATCGACGGAGACATGGATATTCGGGTGAGCATCATTGAACTCATTAACGAACTCCAGCTCGATGTCATGTCCTTCAGCGAAGCGCATGAACACAAGCTCGACGACTTCGTCTCCCGCCATTTCCTCCTCGGCAGGCGCTTCTTCCTCGGCGGGGGCGGCTTCCTCCTCCGCCGGGGGTTCCGGGGCGGGCTGAGCGCAGCCCACGACCCCCACCGCGACGATGAGCGCGAGGGCCAGTAACAGGAGAACGTTCGCTCTCTTCATCTCAAATCTCCTTTTCGAGGCACTATTGTAAAAGGGTAGACATATTTGGACCACGTGTGCAAGTTGCTGCTGCGCTGTGTTGGCCCCTCCTTTCGGCTGGTGGTCGCACGCCGGTCATTCCGCATCAGACGTTAACCGGTGACCTGCCCGGCGGGCGTATCCACGCCCAGCGCGCTCAGGATCATCGCCGTTTGAGTTTCCATCGGTTTCGATGGCACGTATCCGAGCCAGGGTATTTCGAGGCCGCGCGTCGTCAGGTCAGCGCTCAAAGCGCTGCCGAACAAGCCTTTTCCGTTCGCCCCGCGCGCGGCCATTTCCTCCGGCGTCTCCAGGCTGTCGATCAACTCATCGAATACGAGATGATCCCACGTGACGCCCGAATCGAGCAGGTCGAAGTGGATCTGCGGGAACGGATCGACCCCGTCCAGCCCACAGGTGGGGCTGTCCTGCACGTGGATGATGCCCAGCACCTCGTACCCGTTCTCGACGTAGTCCTGAATCTGGTCGGCGGTCCAGCGCGCCCACTTCGCGCACAGGGCCGGGTAGCCCACGATCCAGTCCTGATCGAGGTTGTTGCGGTCGAGGTCGTACTCGATGTGCTTGCGCCCCACGCCGCCCCAGCCCAGCATCTCGCAGCAGGGCATCTGGAACAACCCGATCCCCGCTTCCAGAATGGGCACGATGAACGACGTGTACGCGCCCGGCACATCGGCGTACCCCGGAAACTTGTTGTTGCAGTTGATGATGCAGTGCGATACGCACACGATCTTCCTTGAACGCCGGTCCTCGAATTTCATAGCGTGTCCTTTCCGAGGGCGCGATGCCCTAAAGCTCCCCGCGCGACCACGCGGGCAGCATTGCGGTGAGCTTCTCGCTGGGCTGCATCTCCTGAAGCACGGTGTATGCCGCCGCCGGGTGCAGCAGCCCCTTTTCGGTGATGATCGCCGTGATGAGTTCGGGCGGCGTCTCGTCGAACAGGTTGCCCA
>CAZWUX010000367.1:0-4498 GCA_964637665.1 uncultured Anaerolineae bacterium | reverse complement strand
CCATCCACAGAAAATAGCACAGGGGCGCATACGCGCCCCTGTTTCCGTTTCCGGGGGATGCGTTCGCCGGGTCAGAGGGCCAGCCACGCAGCCAAGCGGCGGTGGTCGAAGCGGTGCAGCCCGGCCTTGCGTGCGGCTTCGTAGGCTTCGGCCATCTCGGCTGCCGACACGGAGCGGCTGAGCGGGCCGATATCCTCCTGCCGGGCCTTGTACTCAGGGTGGTACTGCCCCATCAGGTTGACGTACGTGTCGGGCGAGATCGTCTCGGCCAGAAAGCGGGCGATCGCCGCCGTGCCCGCCAGCTCGCCGGGCAGCACGAGGTGCCGCACGAGCAGCCCGCGCTGCGCGATCCCCCGCCTGTCGAGCGTTAAATCACCCACTTGCCGGTGCATCTCGCGGACGGCGGCCCGGTTGTGCCGGGGGTAATCCCTGATTTTGCTGTGATGGCGGGCGGTGGCCTCGTCGGCGTATTTCATGTCCGGCATGTAGATGTCCACGATGCCGTCCAGCAGCGCGAGTGCGGTCAGCGAGTCGTAGCCGCCCGTGTTGTAGACGAGGGGGATGCGCAGCCCCTTTTGGGCGGCGATGGCGACCGCCTCGATGACCTGCGCGACGACGTGTGATGGCGAGACGAGGTTGATGTTGTGGCAGCCCATTCGCTGGAGATCGAGCATCATCCCGGCGATGTCGTCCGCGTCGTAGGTGCGACCCTCGCCGAGCTGGCTGATCGTGTAGTTCTGGCAGTACTGGCAGCGCATGTTGCAGTTCGCGAAGAAGATCGTGCCTGAGCCGGACGTTCCGCGCAGGGGGTCTTCCTCGCCCATGTGCGGGAAGTAGGACGAGATGCGCGCCCGGCGCGACGTTTTGCACGAGCCGAGCCGACCAGCAGCCCGGTTGACACCACATTCCCAGGGGCAGAGGTCGCACTTGCTCAGGTGCGCCAGCGCCGCCTCGACGCGGGCGTCGAGCGCCCCGCTCGCCAGCAGATCGCAGTAGGCCGGTTGAAACGTCTCCTCGGTCATGGTTTCGTCCGTGTGCTGCCCGTCTATAGAATCAGGATAATCCGGCCCCGGTTGGGGGGCACGTGTCAAATGTCACAACTTCAGACACAGGTCTGGGGTTTTCTCGCGTAGAAAACGAAACGGGCGGCGTTGACGCATCGCCCGCCGGGGCTGCCGACCGGCGAGCGACGGCGGGACGTACGAATTCAGGACTCCTGCTCGTCATCCCCATCCGGGCTGTGCGCGTCCATCGCGTCGGTCACGTGTTTGTGCAGCTCCTCGGCGGCGGATTCGCGGTTGAGGTCCGGCTGGAGCGCCAGCTCGCCGATGATCAAATCCTCAGCCTCAGACTTGAGCTTCTGGTCGCGCTCGGTGAGGCTGTCGGTGCGCTCTCGCCACGCGAGGTCGCGCAGCGCTTCGGTGATCTCAAACGCCTCGCCGCTGCGAATCTGGTCGGAGACACGCGCCTGCCGCTTGCGGTGGTCGGAGTCGAGTTCGTGAGGCTCCTCGTTCAGCACGGCGTAGATCGTCCCAGGATCGCTGATGGCGTGCCGCAGACCGGCTTCCTCGGCCTGCTCGACGGGAATCATCAGCATCCCATGATCGTTGATCAGCTCGATGCTGTAGTACTGGCGCTCGACGCCCGCCACTTCCCACATCTCGATCGCGACGATCCGGCCCGCCCCATGCGTCGGGTGGACGATGGCATCGCCTTCTTTGAATTCAAGGGATTCATCTGCCACGTTATGGCCTCTATTCGTCTCGTTGAGGGCGAGCGGAGAGCGTCGGGACGACGCCTGCCGCACCGCCTGAACCCCGATAAACAGGCACAGCGGCGTGCCGGTGGGCGAGGTTCGCGGCATGTGGGTGTGTGCCCGGAGCGGCGTCCGGACGGTAACCAGTATACTCTGAGAAGGGGTCTGCGGCAACCCGGATCGTGATTCTCGCGGCCTGATTCCGCCCGTGAAGAGTGATACCTGCCGGAAATCCCGATCCGGCGGAGACATGCGCGGGGTATGGGGCTGCCATCACCCCATATTGACTCCACTCGGAGACTTCGATTATAATGCGCTTGAGGGCGGAAGCCCTATCTTTTATGGCACCCTATTCAGGATATGAATAGTCAAGCTCTGACTTATGATCGAGCCTTTCGATGAGCAGGGCAGCACGACCAGCGACCTGCTCGACTACATCGCTCTGGGCCTGCTGCTCGAAAAGCCCAACCACGGCTACGCGCTGTACGAGGCGTTCACCAGGGAGTTTAGCCCGGTGTGGCAGGCCGGACGGAGCAAATTCTACGCGACGCTCAACGACCTGCACGACGCGGGCTACCTCGACGCGGAGACGATCCCGCAGGAGGGGCGGCCACCGCGCCGCGTGTACTCGGTGACGGAGCCGGGCCGTGCGGCCTTCTACGGCTGGCTGGACGAGCCGACCACCCAGCCGCGCGACGTGCGGGTCATCGTGCCGGTTAAGCTCCGGCTGTACGAGATGCTTGGCCTCGCCAGCGCGGACGATCTGCTCGAAGCGCAGATCGCCGTCTGCCGGGAGCGCCTCGCCATCGAGGCGGAGCGCACGGAGACCCCGCAGGCCGAGGCGAACGACCTGTTTTATTCCCTGCTGTATGAGTTCCGGCGGCGGCAGCTTATCGCCATGATCGACTGGCTGGCCTACTGCAAAACCCGCTTCACGCCGGACCGGATGGAGCCATAATGCGACGCCAGATTAACCCCCTTACCCTCATCGCCTCTGTGCTTCTCGCCCTCATCCTCGCGTCGTGCGGCGGCGCCGCGACGCCCGGACCGAGCGAGGCGGTTGGCTCCGGCGGCGATGACGCGCCTGCCGCCGAGCAATCCTCCGAATCCGGCGGGGAGAGTGAACCCGCCGCCGGGGAAATGTCCGGCGACGAGCTGGTCGTGTTCGCCGCCGCCTCGCTGACCGACGCGTTCAACGAGCTGGCCGACACCTTCGAGGCGCAGAACCCCGGCGTGACGGTCGTCCGCAACTATGCCAGCTCGCTCCAGCTTGCCACCCAGATCATCGAGGGCGCGGATGCCGACGTATACGCCTCGGCTAACGAGAAGCAGATGGCGCGCGTGGTCGAATCGGGCCGGATCGAGCCGCCGACGGTGACGTTCGCCACCAACCGGCTGACGGTGATCGTCCCCGCCGACAACCCGGCCAATATCACGTCGGTGGCCGGGCTGGCTCAGGAGGGCGTGCAGCTCGTGCTGGCCGTGCCGGGCGTGCCCGCCCGCGACTACGCCAACCAGATTTTCGAGGGCATGGCCGCCGATCCGACCTTCGGCTCGGCCTATCTCGACGCGGTCTACAACAACCTCGTTTCGGAGGAAGACACCGTCCGGGGCGTGGTGGCGAAGGTCGCGCTGGGCGAGGCCGATGCTGGCGTGTCTTATGTGTCCGACGTGACGCCTGACGTTGCCGATGAAGTGCAGGCGATCCCGATCCCGGAAGAATACAATGTCATTGCGACGTATCCTATTGGCCTTATCACCGACGCGCCCCATCCCGAACGAGGACGTGCCTTTGTCGACTTCGTCCTCAGCGAGGAAGGCCAGGCCATACTCGAAAAATGGGGCTTCGGCGCGGCAGAGGGCGGCTGATGGGCTGACGGGGTGGGGGGCGCAGGCCGCCGTCGGCGTGTTCGCCGCGCTGATGCTGGCCCTGCTGCTCCTGCCCCTCGTCACACTCGCCATCCGCGCGCTGGGGAATTCGGGCGGGCTGGACGCCCTGCTCAGCCGCCCGGTCGGGAGCGCGGTCGCCCTCAGCCTGAGCACGACATCGCTCAGCGTGCTGGCGATCTGCCTGCTGGGCACGCCGTTGGCCTACGTGTTCGCCCGGCGTACGTTCCCCTTCAAGCGGATACTCAACGTGCTGATCGAACTGCCCATCGTGCTGCCGCCGGTCGTCGCCGGGCTGGCGCTGCTCATGACGTTCGGGCGGCGCGGGCTGTTCGGCGAGGCGCTGGCCGGGGCGGGCGTCACGCTGCCCTTCACGACGGCGGCGGTCGTCATCGCGCAGGTGTTCGTCGCCGCGCCGTTTTATATCCGGGCCGCGCAGGTGCAGTTTCAGGGCATCCCCCCGGAGCTTGAGGAGGCGGCCAGCATCGACGGGGCGACCCGCCTTGAGACGTTCTGGCACATCATCCTGCCGCTCAGCACGCGGGGCCTGCTGGCCGGTCTGCTGCTGAGCTGGGCGCGGGCGCTGGGCGAGTTCGGCGCGACGATCCTGTTCGCCGGGAACCTTCAGGGCCGCACCCAGACGATGCCGCTGTTCGTCTACAGTGCGATGGAGCAGGACCTCGACGCCGCGCTGTGGGCCGGTCTGCTGCTGGTGTGGGTCGCCCTGATCGCGCTGGGCGCGATGCGCTGGATGTCGCGCGCGCTCGAAGGCGAGGAGACGCGTTATCTGTAGGTGGTGGACTCCCCCCTGCGTTTTCAGAGAGGCGGGCCGTTGGCGGCTCGCCTCTGCTGCTT
>CAZWUX010000366.1:0-4503 GCA_964637665.1 uncultured Anaerolineae bacterium | reverse complement strand
CCCAGTAGGCCCGGCCCAGCGCGTAAAACACCTCGACCTCGTCCGTGCCGGGGATGAACATCAGCCCGCACTCGCCGCACAGGGCATCATCCGCCCCCCGCTCGTAGATGCCCAGCCCGCCCCACCTGTGCGTCTCCCAGCTCGACAGAAATGACTCGATGGTGCGCTGAGCTTTTTCGAGGGGCTGCCGCTCGCCGCCGGGCAGATAACGCATTACCTCCGCGTCGGCGTAGATGCAGCGGTGCAGCGCCCCCGCGTCGGCTATCGTGAAAGGGCGCAGCCGCAGGCGGGTGGTTTCGATCTCAGGCACGTTTCCCTCCGGCGGGTGTATGGGGCGCGATCAGCCGTCCAGCGCCTTCTCGATCTCGGCGCTGATCTGCTCGTAGCTGAGCGGCGCTATCGCAAAAAAGCTGACCTCGCCGTCCGGGCCGATGATGAACGTCTCCGGCACGCCCCGGATGTGGTAGGCGTCCGAAATCTTCGTACCGAGGTCGGCTCCGTTGGGATAGGTAATGCCGTAGCGGTCGATGTACTCAAGGGCCTTTTCCTCGCTGTCGACGTAGCCTACGCCGAGGAACATCACGTCATCGCCCCCGTACGTCTCCCACGCGCGCTGGAGATCGTCGGCTTCCTGAGCACAGGGCGCGCACCAGCTTGCCCAGAAGTTGACGACGACCACCTGTCCGCGCAGGTCGGAGAGCGTGATCTCCCTATCGTCGTAGGTCACCAGCGTGAAGTCGGGCGCGCGGCCCTCCGTCGGCTGAGTCGAGAACGCCTGAATCAGCCCAAGCGTCAGGAAGACGAGCACCAGCGCGACGACGCCCCACACGACGATCCGCCCCCAGCGCACCTTCGCGGGTTCTTTTTCCTCCACAGGCAGGACGGTTTGATTCTCAGTCTGTGATACGGTCATGATATGTCAACGCTCCGGTAAAAACCTCAGCCTGCGAACTCCTCAAGGTCGCGCTCGATGCGCGCGACGTACTCAGGGTCGAGGTCGTCATACGTTATGCCCCCCGCGGCGGGCTGTGCCTTGAGAGAGGTCGGGGCCATGCGCCGCAGCGACAGGACGAGCACCGCCGCGCCGATCAGCACGCCGACCGGCGGCAGAATCCACACGAGCAGGTCGACGCCGGTTCGCTCCGGCGTGGCGAGCACGCGCCGCCCGTAGCGGTCGCTGAAATACGCCTTAATATCGTCCTCGGACCGCCCCTCCTGGAGCATGGTGCGGATCTCATCGCGCCAGTCGGCGCACGCCTGCGTGCCGCACACGTCGAGCGGCACGTTCTCGCACACGGGGCAGTAAAGCTGCTCCGCGATGGCGTTCACCTCGTCGTCCGTCACCGTCTCGCCGTCGGGCGGGGGTGTCTCCCCGCCGTCCTGCGCGCTGGCGACCGCGACGATGCCGAGCGCGGCGATCAGCACGATCAGCGCGGCGGCGAGGCGGGTTATGTGTGTCAGTCGGTGCATCATCGTTCTTCTTACCCCATTAATGGCGGATGAAAAGCTCCCCCGCCTCGATTTCCTGCCGGTCTTAGGCTGGCGACGGTCGCCTAAGCCGGGGTCTGATGTTCTTTCCCGGTAGCGCGCTCCATCACACGTTCCGGCGGGCGGGCGATCCCTTCCTGTAAGCGGGTTTCGCCATGCCGCAGGCGCACCCACAGTACGATCGACACGATGCCGAGCGCCATCGCCAGCACGCCCAGCAGCCCGGCCTCCGGGCCAAACGAGCCGCCGGTCCACAGATCGGGGCCGCCCTGACGGGTCGCGATGAAAGTCGCCCACTGATTGTAGTTCCCGCCGCTGACGGGCCAGCCGAACACGTTCCCCTGAAAGAAGTTCCAGCTAATGTGCAGCCCGATGGAGATGGCAAGCTCGCCCGTTAGCAGGTATCCGGCGGCGAGCAGAAATCCGGCCAGAAAGATGTTGAACGTGCTGATGGCAGACGCGTTCGGGTTGCGGGCGTGCAGCAGCCCGAAAACTGCCGAGGCCAGCACCGTGCCGACGATCACGGCGGCCTTCGGCCCCAGCCCGCTCCCGAACAGGCCCTCCGCGAGGTTGGTCAACTGGTAGCCCCGGCTGAACAGCTCCTCGTGGATGCCGACCAGCAGGAACATGAACAGCGGAAACAGGATGGTGGGGAAAAATCCGCTCCCCGCCTCGCCTGTCGCGAACGTGCCGGTGATGGTGATCCACCCGGCGGCCAGCTCGGCGAGGAAGATGAGCAGCATCAGCCCCGCGCCGAGCGCCAGCCCGAACGCGAGATCGGCCCACCATGCGGCGTCGACGTGGAAGCCGAACTCGCGAAAGCGGCGGCGGTCAAGCAGCCGCCCGGCGATCCACACGCTGCCGACGAACGCGACAAACATCGCCAGGGTCGTGAGCGTCCCCGACAGCGGCCTGCCGAGCAGATAGTCCTGCACAGCCGCCGTATTCGCCAGATCGGCGGGCGTCAGCGCGCCGGAGTTCACCGCCGGGGCAATCACGATGACCCCGACGATCAGCTGGGCCGGGATCAGCAGGATCAGGAACAGGACGATCTGGGCGACGAGCCGCCAGAAGGCGCGCAGGCGGCCCTCGTCGCGGTTCCAGAAAATACCTGCGATGACGTTCATCCCTGCCCCTGCCCTGTTCTATCCGGCGACCCGGCTAGTCGCCCGCCGCGGGGAGCGGCGCGCGGCGCATCTCGGAGACGGTCCGGCGCTCCTCGCTGAAGTCCGGCCACGCGGCGATCAGCGTCCCCAGGATGAAGACGAAACCGCCGCCCCATACCCAGTTGACGAGCGGGTTGAAGTAGACCTTGAACGTCGCGCTGGAGAGCGTCGTCTCCTCCCACGTCACGAGCAGCACGTAGAAGTCGTCGCCCAGCAGGCTCGTATACGTGCCGGGGATGCTCATCGGCTGGCCGCTGGGATAGTTGTCGATACGCGGGGAGAGCCGCGCGACCTCGCGCCCGTTCTTATAGACGACGGTCTGCGCCCGCATCACGGAGCGGCCATCTGTCGCGACGAAGCGCTCAAGGTTCTCGTATTCGAGCACGTAGTCGCCCAGTGTGATGGTCTGGCCCGCAGCTAACGGGCGCTGCGTCTCAAGCTGAAAGGCGTTGGACGCGATGATCCCGACGGCCATAATGACGACGCCAAGATGGATCATATAGCCACCATAACGCCGCCGGTTGCGCCCAAACAGGGTCCACAGGGCGGTGACGTAGTTCTCACGGTGCGCCTTCGTGCGGGCCATCGCGCCCCGGTGATACTCCAGTATCGTCGTGGAGGCGGTCAGCAGGATAATACCGAAGGCGACCAGCGAGCCAACCGAGCCGACGATGTCGAAGACCACCAGCACCACCTCAACGACAACCGTTACGCCGAGCGGCCACAGCAGCGCCCTGCCGAGCCGTTTCACGCTGCCCCGCTTCCACGCGACGAGGGGCGCGATACCCATCAGGAAGATCAGCGCGATCCACATGGGGCCGGTCGTCGCGTTGTAATAGGGCGGGCCGAGCGAGCTTTTCTCGACGCCCGGCACGACGCCTGCCAGAAGCTCCGTCACGACCGGCCAGTACGTCCCGATGGCGACGGCCAGGTTGATGCTCAGGAACACGAAGTTGTTGACGAGGAACACCGTCTCGCGGGAGAGCAGGCTGTCAAGCTCGTTGTCGGCGGCCATCTCGTCCCACCGGCTGATGAGCAGGTACACGCTGATGATCAGCGCGCCGCTCAGGAACAGCAGGAACAGCGGGCCGATGGCGCTCTGCGCGAAGGAGTGGACCGAGCTGACGAAGCCGGAGCGCGTCGCGAAGGTGCCCAGCACGACCTGAAGGTAGGTCAGCGTGATCAGCACCATGTTCCAGCGACGCAGCATCCCGCGCTTCTCCTGAATCATGACGGAGTGCAGGAAGGCCGTGCCTGTCAGCCAGGGCATCAACGCGGCGTTCTCGACGGGGTCCCACGCCCAGTAACCGCCCCAGCCGAGCACGTCATAGGCCCACCAGCCGCCCAGAATCAGGCCGAGGCTGAGGAACAGCCAGCCGACGAGCGTCCAGCGGCGCGTCGCGCGGATCCACGACGTTCCCGTCTCACCCTTGACCAGCGCGCCCATCGCGAACGAGTAAGGCACGACGAAGCTCACGAAGCCGAGATAGAGCATCGGCGGGTGGATGATCATGCCGGGGTGGCGCAGCAGCGGGTTAAGCCCCTGACCGTCCGCCGGGGAAACGGGCATCGACCCGGCAGGCACGCTGAAAGGCACGATCCCGCTGAAGATCAGGCCGATCATACCCGGCAGCCGCTCCGCGAGGCGGGCGATGCCGTTCGTCAGCCCGCTGAGCAAGGACGACGGCCCGAACATGGCGGCGATGATGTCGCCGGAGGGTGTCTGCCAGTAGCGCGGGAAGGGGTTCTCCCAGAAGGTGACGAGCAGTATGAAAAAGGCGAGCGTGCCCATCGATGCGGCGATGACCCAGGGCATGATGGTCCGCTCGCGCCGCCAGTTACGCAGCAT
>CAZWUX010000365.1:0-4520 GCA_964637665.1 uncultured Anaerolineae bacterium | reverse complement strand
GTCAGGGTGATGTTAGCCGTATCGCCTGCATCCAGAGCGCCGATGTCCCAGACACCGCCGCTGTAGGAGCCGTCACCTGCGTCGGCCCAGCTTAACACGGCATCAGATTCGACAAATGAGTGGCTAACCTGGACGTTGGTGGCATCGTTCGGGCCATGATTCTCGGCTTGAATTTCAACCTGCATCTGATCCGGCGACACGAAAGTCGCCGTCACAGAAACGGTGATGTCTGTTCCGCCCACCCATATCGTGTCGTCGTGGATCACATCATATATAAGGGGGCTGCCTCCACCTCCCACCTCGTGGATTTCGCCGCTCCACGCAGTGATGGAAGCTGTGCTGCTCGGCACCCTCACCCGCAGCCGTACTTCTACCGAACCGCCGGACCCCGGGATAATACCTGGCTCCCAGGTATCTGCACCGTCATCATAGATGTCAGCGCCGCTCACCTTGCTGTCAAACGTTAGCTCGTCGTCCAGGAAATCAACGAACCGGATGGGGGGCGAATCGGCATCGCCACCGTTAGTGACTGTGACGACGTAGTCAACCAACGAATCGGGTTCAGGGTAGTCGATCGGATTCGACGTGCCCGGCTCGTAGAAGTCAGTCGTGATGGCGAGGTTGAAGTCCGCCTCGATATAAATCGACGCAGCCGTGACGCCATCGTTGTTTTTCTCCTGATCCGGGTAGGTATCCTCGCCGGTTCCTTCCTCGTCGATATCATCGTTCGAGTCGACCCACGCGTAGAAGTAGCGTTCACCTCCACCTGCGGGTTCCAGATCGACATCGGTGAAGGTCACCATTCGTGACGCACCACGCGCCAGCGTGCTCTGGCCGCTGCCGGGCGAGGACACCGTAACGGTGGCAAGCTCGGCGAGGTTGGGATCACCGCTTGGGAAGGGCGTCCCAGACAGGGAGTTGTTCGGGTACGCGTAGAGCGTTACGTCGAACGTCTCGGTTTCGTCAACGTCATAGCTGCCGTTGTTGGTGATTTGAACCGTGAAATCAGCCGGCGTGCCGATATCGATCATGAAATCGGGCGGCGGATTAATAAGGTTCTCTTCCAGGTCATCCGGGTTGATGACCACCGAGTCGACGATAAGGTCCGGCGGACGCTCGTCCCCCAGCGTTTCGAGATCGTCGACGAAGGGCGGCGGCAGGATGGCCTCGCGGTTGTTACCCGTCGATCCCCACGCCTCGTTGACCATCGTCGCCGTGCCGTCGAGGCGAACCGATTCGGCGATGGAACTCAGGATCGGCGTGATGATCGGCAGGCGGTAGCGCACCTGCACGACGACTTTCTGCTGGGGCGTCCCGGCGAATCCGCGCGACAGCCCCGGATTGTCGCCTACGTGGGAAGCCGCAGTGAAGTAGTTGCTGTAGGGAAGCTCTTCAAAGCCACCTGTGCATCCGGGATCGCCTACCGAGCAGGGGCGGGTGAATGTGCCGGTTGTGGGGTATTTGTCGGTCGTATAGCCCGACACGACGATCTCGTAGAAGCCGGGCTCGTCCGAATCGGCATGTGGATCGAGCGGCAGGAGTAACATCTGATCGAGGGTCACCCGTTCGACAGAGCAGGATCGGGGGTTGCGGAACGGCTGGTAAAACTCCCAGGCGCCGCGTTCGGCGAAGGTCTCCCCAACGCGCACGTCATCCCAGAATATGGGATGGCAGGGGGCGATGTGGTTTATCGGATCGTCGCTGGCCACATCGTAGTGGTTTTCCGTGTCTTTGGCGTAGTCTTCGATCCACCGCCCGGTGACGGCGTAGCGTGCGCCCGTCTTGGCGGCGTGCTGGAGCGTGACGTAGGCCCACAGAATCCGCCCCACCTCGATGATCATGACCAGCAGCATGAGGAAGACGAGGAGGGTCAGCGCAAATTCGACAAGCGCCTGTCCCCGCCCCTTCCCACTCCGCGACGGCAGTTGGAAAAAATGCGAATCCAGCATGATAACCTCACAATAAACCAATAAGTCCCGGTCGTTGGCCCCGAAAATGATGGATGATGAGCAACGGGGACCCACCGTGGCCTACCACCGGCACAGCCGATTCAGGCACAATAACGTACTACAATTATCATAAATTAGGCGATTTTGCACAATAGGAGATTCTCCCCATGAAGAAACCGCCCTCCGGTGCGCATTTCCGGGGGTGAGAATCTGGCCCGATCGCGCGCCTGCGCGGGCGCGGCGTGTTATACTCTCCTCCACTGAATCGTTCATGCTGCAACGCCAGCCAGCCACGACGCATCTAACCCATGACTGACGATTACGTTCTAAGTGAAGACGACATCGACCTCGACGCGCTGCGGGCAGGCGATAGAGCCGCCTTCGCGCAGGTCGTCGACCTGTACGCCGATCGGCTGTACAACGTCGCCCTCAAGCTGCTGGGCGATCCGATGGAGGCCGAGGACGCGGTTCAGGAGGCGTTCATCAGCGCCTACAAGGCCATCGACAGCTTCGAGGGGCGCAGCAGCCTCGGCACGTGGCTGTACCGCATCGCCTACAACGCGGCGTTGATGCGCCTGCGGAAGAAGCGGCCCGACACGGTGTCCATCGACAAGCCGGTGCGACTCGACGACGGCGACACGCTTCCACGCCAGTTCTACGACTGGTGCTGCCTGCCGGAACGGGATTTCATGACGGAGGAGGCGCTGGTGCACATGGAGGAGGCCATCGGGATGCTCTCCGATACGCTCCGGCCCGTGTTCGTCCTGCGCGACATCGAGGGGCTGTCGACCGCTGAGACGGGCGATGTGCTCGACATCTCGTCAGCCGCCGTCAAATCGCGGCTGCACCGGGCGCGGCTGTTCCTGCGCGAGCACCTGTCGGAGTATTTCAGCGGATGGGCGCGCGAGAGGGAAAAGGAGGAAGATTGACATGGCCGATCACAGCGGGCACGATCACAGCAAGGATAAAGCTCGCTGCCGGGCGCTGCTGGGGCAGCTCTCGCTGTACGTCGACGGGGAGGCTGAGAAGGCGCTCTGCGACGAGATAGAACGGCACATAGCGGAGTGCGAGGACTGCCGCATCGTGGTCGACACGCTGGCGCGGACCATCAAGCTGTACCGCGATCACGGCCACGTCCGCCTGCCCGGCGATGCGCGCCGCCGCCTCTATACGGCGCTTGACATCTCCGACTATCTAGATGAAGATTAACCTGCTGGCCCGGACACCAGCCTGCTGCTAGAATACACCAGCACGCAGCAGGACACATCCCCACCCCGGTATCAAACATCAATTCACACTCCCCCGTTGAGGGAGGAGCGGAACGACAGGGCAGACACATGGCCGATCGAGACGTTATCCACACCCAATCCAACAACCAGTCCGGGCTGCACGGCCCGCATACACCCCGCACACTGACTCAGGTGCTCAGCGAGGCGAACGAGGCTCTCGTTCGCGGCGACCTCTCGAACTACATCCCCATCCCCACCGGGTTTGACCCGCTCGACGCGGCCATCGGCGGCGGGCTTCAGCGCGGAGAGCTCGTGCTGCTCGGCGGCGCGCAGGGCATCGGCAAGACGATCACCGCGCTCCAGATGGCGCGCAACATCGCCCGCTCCAGCCAGATGTACGCTTTCTACCTCTCCTACGAGCACACCGAAACCCACCTGATGAACCGCCTGCTGTGCATGGAGAGCGTCAACCCGCCGGAGATGAACACCGGGCAGGGCCTTCGCATGAAGGACTTGCAGGATTTGATCGTCTCGCGGCACGCCCGACGCTACCTGGGGCGCGGCGGCGGGACGGGATCGCTGCGCGGCATCCTGCGCGAGAACGAGAAAACGTCCGCCGCACTGGCCCGCATGACGGAGTACGCTGACCGCCTCGTGATGCTCAAGGCGAGCACCGCCGTCACGACGCTGAGCACGATCCGCGACCTCACCGCCCGCATGGCCGAGGCGACCAAAGGCAACGTCGTCGTGTTCGTCGATTATTTACAGAAGGTCGCCATCTACCCGGAGAGGGCGCAGGACGAGAACGACAAGGTGACGATCATCGTCGAGGGGCTGAAGGACATCGCCATGTCGCTCGACGTGCCCGTGTTCGCCATCGTCGCCGCCGACCGCGAGGGGCTTCAGTCCAAGCGGCTGCACCTGTTCCACCTGCGGGGCAGCTCGGCGCTCGACTACGAGTGCGACATCGCCCTGATCATGAACAACAAGTACAAAATCCTCTCGAAAGACCACGTCGCGTTCAACCCCTACCAGGCGCGCCAGTACCGCGAGTGGGTCGTGTATACGATCGAGAAGAACCGCGCCGGGCGGGCCATGATCGACGTGGAATTCCACATGTACGCCCCCTACTTCGCCTTCGACCCGCACGGCCAGATGGTCCAGCAGCAGCTTATCGACGACAAGATCATCGAGGCGTAGGGCCAGCCAGCCGATCGACACGCCCGACCGTCGTGGTCGGGCTTTTTTTATTTCGCTGATGATACCCTGCCGGGCTGTCGTATAATCTAGGATGAAGCTCTGTTCCGAGCACAGGGAGGCTCGCCTTATGCTCAGGAAATGG
>CAZWUX010000364.1:0-4536 GCA_964637665.1 uncultured Anaerolineae bacterium | reverse complement strand
TTCGGCCACCTCCCCCATGGCTGGGGGAGGAACTTGCCGAGCACGCGCCGTCAAAAATCCTCCCCTCGCCAGGGGGGAGGAAAGACCGAGCAATCTGCGATTGCGAGGTCAGGAGGGGGTCATTGCCCGGATACGCCACCCGGCGCTAACGCATCGACCCCCGGCCACCCGACCCTGACAGCCCCCCCGCGCCGACCCCTCACCGGCAGGCGTTCGGCGGCTCGTCGCCCAGCTCGCGTGACTTGCTCAGCCACGAGAAGCCCATCGCGACCGCCTGCGGACAGTAGTCCGCCGGATCGCCCTCGTATTCCACGCCGAACACCGGCTTGCCCGCCTCGACAAAGGGCAGCAGGGCCTCGCACTCGTCGTACTGGAAGCAGCTCTCGTCGAGCGCCCAGTCCACGTCGCCCACCAGCGCGGGCACGAGGTCGAGCGCGTTTTTCAGCCCGATCGACAGGCCGCGTGTGTGGGCTTCCGCCGCCAGCCAGCGCATGTAGGCGATCTGATCGTCCGCCGTGAGCGGGAACCCCGTCGCGTTCGCGTATCCGTCGACGTTGTCCGGCTCGACGCCGTCGCAGCCCTTCTCGACCGCCAGATCGAGCCGGGCCAGCATGACCGGGGCCAGCGCGTCCCGCGCCCGGATGTCCAGCCAGCGCTCGCCCGGCCAGCCCGCCAGCCGCCGCCCGATGACCTCCGCCGGGAAATCCCCGGCATCCGCGCGCCAGTCCTCGTGGCTGCCCGCGCTGAAATAGCAGATCACCACCCGCCCGTCGTCGTGCAGCCGTTGGATGGTGGCGGCGGGCGTGTCGAACAGGTCCACGTCGTACAGCGCCACGTCCCACCCGGCGTTCACCTCGCCCTGAAGCTGCCACTGCCACGTCATGCCCGGTGTGAAGGTCGGATGCGCGGTCCCGGTCGGGGGCGCTGTCCGGCTCTCCACAGTGGGGGATGCGAGGTCAGGCGGCGGGGCGGGCGGCTGTCCGCAGGCGGCCATCGCCAGCCCGATCCACAGGCCGCCCAGCACGGCGATGCAGCGTCTCAGCATGGTCGCTGCTCCCGGTAGATACGCCGATCCTGCCTTCCTCCGACAAAACCGCATGGCGAGAATGATATGGCAGGTTGCCATCCCCCGCCATCCTCGCGCTGCCACTTCACACCATCGCACAGTCGTTGTAAACTGGGACTGGGCTGGCCTCCGGAGCTCTGGCCCGGCCCCCGTCCCTTTCCCCTTGATTCCCCTCTGAGCGAAAGGTGCGCCCGTGCCCGTCGATTCCCTGCTGCGCCGTCATCGCCGCGTTCGTTTTTATTTACCGTGTATGTTGATGGTCTTACTCGCCGCCGGGCTGCTGGCGGCCTGCGATATGTCGCAGACCGGTCAGTGTTTGCGTATCGCCCGGCGGGGCCGCCCGCTGCCCGACCGGTGCGACTTCAGCCTTGAGGACATCAGCCACGCCGACCTGTCCGGGACCGACCTGCGCGAGGTGGATTTTGGCAGCGCGACGATGGTGGGCGTCGATCTCACCGGCGCCGACCTGACCCGCGCGGATCTCGCGCTCGCCGATCTGACCGGGGCGCGAATGAGCGGGGCGCAGCTCGAAGGAGCCGATCTACGATGGGCGACGCTGGACCGGGCCGACCTGACAGACGCCGACCTGACAGATGCCGACCTGACAGACGCCGACCTCACAGGGGCTATCCTGACGGGGGCCATTTTCCGGGGTGTGGCTGTGTCGGAGATCGCCGATTGGTCGTCGGTTGATTTCTCCGCCGCCGATCTAACCGGTGCGGTGAGCGCCGTCGAAGTTCTGGCTGCCTCCGTCTGTCGCGGAGAGGGCGCTGCGGGGGCGGCTCCCTATCAGCCGGAAGACCAGCCGAACCTGCTTTTGCTGCTGGAAGTGGGCAAAGAAGGTGTTACGAAGGTCGAAGATGGGACGCGCATAGAAAGCGAAGAGGGCGTGGTGGGCATCCACGAATGGACCTATGCGGTGCCGCCTGAATGGCGATCTGAGAATATAGCGGATATCGAACTCGTCATTTGTGCGACGCCGCAGTACAGCTTGACATACGCTCGCTGTGAGTACGCGGGCAATGTCACGACGCCCACCATCCGCTATGCGGTCGAGCTAACAGCCCGCGAGGCCCGGACCGGCGACGTGATCGAGATGCGCACGTTCGAGGGGCGTGGGGAAGGATGTCCCGCCCTTTGGGACGGGCGCACCCTGGTCGGCCCCCGCCTGGAATTCGCCGACGTGTCGGACTGGGTCGCAGCGCTGGCGGGCCGGTAGCGACCCCCGCCGCTCGCGCGCCCCGGCGTCGTGACGCGGATTCCAGCGGATTCCACGCGGAAAATCGCGCTCGTCCCGCGCCCGATTTGACTCCCCCTAAAATTCGTACTACACTTGTAAACAGTTCCTTGACAACCGACAAAAAAAGCCCCGGCGAACCGGGGCTTGATTTCCGGGGCCAGCAAGTTTGAGGCTTGCTGGCGCTGGCGGTGCCGGATAGTTTGGGGCAACTATCCAGCCACACAAATAGCGGATCTGCCGTCCAGCTATCTGTGCTACAGTCTCTATTGTAGCATAAAACGCGGTCTGTGCAACCCGCTCCTTATTTGTGAGGGCGGGTTTTTTTGTTCTTTACAAGTTCTATACCAGGTGAAAAAGGGGAAGCCCACGAGGGGCTTCGGCTGCGAACCGCTTGCTGTGGGCGGTGAACAGCGACCTGTAAAAGCACACCCGTGGGCAACTCACATGTCTACGACTCAGGCTGTCAAAGACAACCGGGGTCACTCAAGAGTTTAGCCCACAATCCTCGGAATGTCAATTCCCGGTGTGTCCCCCGCAGGTCCTGCTGAGCAGTCGTCGGCATCTCAAAATCCTCTTGACTTCGTGTAGCGTGTAGAACGGGTCACAGGAAAACGGCCCGCTTTATACGGGAATCGTCCCTACTCGCTATACGAAACCTGGCCGTTCCGAAAGGCAAGAGGATGGCCAAACTTGCGTTTCCAGAGGGCTACACATTCGGCGGCTTCGAGATGCCGCAGTACACACCCGTCCCTGACGTGGTGTTCGACTACTTTTTGCCGAGGCTCAGCGGATCGGAGCTGAAGGTGCTGCTGTACATCATCCGGCGCACGCTCGGCTTCAAGAAATCCCGCGACGACATCAGCCTGCGCCAGCTCGTGGACGGCATCACGACGCGCGATGGCCGGATTCTCGACGAGGGCACCGGGCTGTCCATGCCGAGCGTGGTCAGTGCCGTGCAGAGCCTCGTCGACAAGCAGATTATCACCGCGAAGCGCAACAGCAGCCCGGAGCGCGGCAACGAGGCCACGACGTACGAACTCAACTTCCGGGGTGGGGTAGGGGGTTGGGGCGGATTCGGCAGGGGCGGTGAGGATGACGGCGGGGATGACGGCGGGCTGGGGATCGGCGGCGGCGGAGAGGGCGTAGGAGGACACTCCGTGTCCTCCACAGGGAGAACGGCTGCGCCGTTCTCCACGCAGGATACGAAAGACGATGGCGTGGATATCGGAGGCGGTGAGCCGGTCGGGGGCGTGGCGGCCAGTAGCGATGGCGACAACGCCCAAAAAGCAGGGCCGAAAGCCGATGGCGGAACCCCCCTGGTCTTCGCTGATGCTCAGACCTGTCCCCCCCATGCAGTGAAGAAGGCGAAGCCTTCTTCCTGTGAGAACCGCTTCGCGGTTCTCAACGGGGGGACGGATGGGCCGCAGGCCCACAGGGGGGTTCCTGCGACGGACAACGGCGGCGAGGCAGATCAGGCCAAAAACGGGAAGTCGGGCGATACCCCCTACTTAAATAATTTAAGTAGGGGTACTAAAGAAACTTTAGTAGGGGGTCTTAAAAAACTTAAGACACAAGAAACAGATGTACAAGAAACAGAACAACAAGAAGGTGTTGTTGCTCTGACCCAGCGGGGGGTTCATCAAACGGTCGCACAAAAACTGGCACGCAAATTCCCGGCAGAGCGCGTCCGGGAAAAGGTGGATGTCCACGACTGGCTCAAGCGGAACACGCCCCGCGCGCTGTCGCGCAACCCGGCGGGCTGGCTCGTGCGGGCCATCGAACAGGACTGGCCCCCGCCGAAAGGTTATATCGCCGACGCCGAAAGCGTGGAGAAAGCGGAGCTTTCTCCCAGTGAAAACGCACAGCGTTTTCTACCATCGACGCCGGTGGACACGACCGCAGCGGAACGGCGGGAGGCTGCTTCCGCGCCAGGAGCGGTTCATCCACAAAAACCGAAATTCAAGCCAGATGCACCCCCGCAGGTCGTCGAATGGTGGGACGCCGCGGTCGAGTCGCTCGAACTCCAGCTTCCGCGCGACACGTTCAACACGTGGCTGCGCGACGCGGCGCTGGTCGAGGGGCGGCAGGTGGACGGGCGCGTGGAGGTGCGTATCGGCGTGCGGAACATCTACGCGCGGGACTGGCTCGACACGCGGCTCAGGAAGCCCGTCGAGCGTGAGCTGGCGCGGGTCGCGCGGCGGGAGGCGGCGGTCACGTTCGCGGCGCAGGT
>CAZWUX010000363.1:0-4548 GCA_964637665.1 uncultured Anaerolineae bacterium | reverse complement strand
GCGCGCTGATCGCCTACCTCAAACAGCTTGATCCGGTCGATAACGATCTCCCGTCACGCCAGATCGGGACGCTGGGGCGCATCCTGCTCGCGACGAACCAGCTTCCGCCGCCCGCGCCGGAGTTGATCGACCCGAACGTGGATCGCACCGCGCCGCCAGTCGCGGAAACCGCCGAATACGGCGAGTACCTGGTGCTGACGACCGGCTGCCAGGACTGTCACGGGGCGAATCTGACCGGGGCTGTGCCGCCCGGCTCCGATCCCGGCACCCCGCTGTCGCCCAACCTGACGCCCGCCGGGCACCTGAGCGGTTGGACGCGGGATAACTTCATCCAGACGCTGCGAACCGGCGTGACGCCGGATGGCAGATCGCTCGATCCGGAGCGAATGCCCTGGCCGGTGGCGGCCCATTACACGGATACCGAGCTTGGTGCGATCTGGGCCTATCTGGCGAGCCTGCCGCCGACCGCTTCACCGGGCGGATAACTGTCCATCGCCGATGCGGTATGAGAAACGCTCTGCGTTTCTCAACTGGGAGAAAGCGCAGCTTTCTCCACTACCGGCCCGCTCCCTCCTTCCCGGCGCAGGGAGGGGGCGGCGTTTCCGCACGGCCCCCGGAAAGAACATCGCAACCCGAACACCCGACCGTCACAGTCGCACCCGGCCTGAACATCCGGCCCAGAGTCCTTAATTCATATACCCTGCGGGCGGCCCCGGCACGCGGGTTCGCCTTGCAAATCGGCCCGAAGCATATTATCATTCGGTCTACAGGTCGCACGTCCGCGATTTGAAGCACATTCCCGCACGTTATCCGTAAGCCCGAATGTGCTGCCAGCGTTCCCCCGGAGATCGCGCTCGCCATGATGTTTGGGGTGCCCTTAAGAGAAGATTACTGGTTGCTGCCTGCAAGGATGCGGGCTGAATTTGTGTCTCAGTGAGTCCATCCGAAGATCCTCCATCTAGTTGCCGCTTCAACCTGCCACCGGTGAATGGTTGTGACCGTGTGAGTGCTGTCGGTCTGTCTGCTGCGCCTCACCCGGCGATGTGTGCTGCCAGCGCGCCGGTTCGATCGCTCGCCCACTCACGGGAGGGATACCGTGTCGTTTGACGTTGTGATTCTCGCCGCCGGACAGGGGACCCGTATGAAGTCCGGCCAGCCGAAAGTGCTGCATCCGCTGGGCGGCGTGCCGCTCGTGCTGCACAGCGTGCGGACCGCCGCCGCCGCCAGCCACCGACCGCCCGTCGTGATCGTCGGGCACGGGGCCGAGCTTGTTCACGAGGCCGTGGGGGACGCGGCGCGCTACGCCGTGCAGGCCGAACAGCTCGGCACGGGCCACGCCGTCGCGCAGGCGCGCGGGCTGCTCGAAGGCGAGTCGGATTACGTCGTCGTCGTGACCGCCGATATGCCGCTCCTGCGCCCGGAAACGCTGGTCGGGTTATATGAGGCCCAGCAGGAGAACGACGGCCCGATCACGATGCTGACCTTACTGACCGACACCCCGCGCGGATTCGGGCGGATCATCCGTAATGAATCGGGCGCGGTGCAGGCCATCGTCGAGGCCGCCCACGCCACGCCGGAGCAGCTTGCCATCCGCGAGGTGAACACGTCCGTTTACTGCTTCGACGCGGACTGGCTGTGGGCCAACCTCGACGCCATCCCGATCAGCCCGAAAGGTGAGTACTACCTGACGGACCTCGTCGGGCTGGCCGCCGGGCAGGGAAAACGCATCAACACCCTGACCGCGGACGATCCTGACGAGGTGCTGGGGATCAACACGCGGGTGCATCTCGCCGAGGCGGAGATGGCCCTGCGCCAGCGGATCAACCGGAATCTGATGCTGAGCGGCGTCACGATCGTCGACCCGGCGACGACCTACATCCACCTTACTGTGGCCGTCGGGCAGGACAGCATCATCATGCCCAACACGTACCTGTGGGGCGATACGTCCATCGGGCAGGAGTGTGTGATCGGGCCAAACACCGTCATCCGCGACTCGTCGCTGGGCGACCGCTGTGAGGTATTCGGCTCGGTCGTTGAGGGCGCAACCGTGGAGGACGACGTTGACATCGGCCCCTTCGGGCATCTGCGGAAGGGCGCGTACCTTGAATCAGGCGTCCATATGGGCAACTTCGGCGAGATCAAGAACAGCCGTCTGCGCCGGGGCGTCAAGATGGGCCATTTCAGTTATATTGGGGACGCCGACGTGGGCGAGGAGACGAACATCGGGGCCGGGACCATCACCTGCAACTACGACGGCGTGCGCAAGCACAAGACGACGCTGGGTCAGGGTGTGTTCATCGGCAGTGACACGATGCTCGTCGCCCCGGTGACGCTGGGCGACGGCGCGCGCACCGGCGCGGGGTCGGTCGTCACCCACGACGTGCCGGACGGCGGGCTGGTCTACGGCGTGCCCGCTCGCCCGCCTAAGAAGAGATCCGCCGGGGCGGGTGACGGCGAGGCGGAATCAACCGGAGGGGAAGGTTAAAAGCTCGTGGACCCAACTGTATGGGGCATTATCGGCATCGCCGCGCTGGTCGTGCTGCGGGGATTTTTCTCCTCGGCGCGCATCGCGCTGGGCAGCGTCCGGCGGCAGGGGCTGCGCGATCTGGTGGAATCAACGGGCGATCAGCGGGCCCGCGCCGCGCTGGAAGTCGCGGAGGACTCCTCGCGCGTGCTCAGCACGTTTCGCCTCGCTAACCTGCTTGCAGACTTTGTGCTGGCGGGGCTGCTGGCTGTGGTGGCGCTGCCGCCGCTCGCCGCCTGGCTGACCGGGGCCTTTCGCCTCGCCGTGTGGTCCGGCTACCTGATCGCCTTCATCGTCGCCGTGCCGCTGGCCGGGATGCTGACTTTCCTGCTGGCCGAGTCGCTGCCCGACGCCATGATCCACCAGGACCCGACCGGCTGGGCGATCCGGCTGGCCCGCCCGGCGCAGGCCACCATCACCCTGTTCCGCCCCCTCGTCGTGCTGCTCTTAGGCGTGCGGCGCGGCGTCGCGACCGTGCTGGGCGCGGAGATCGACAGCGGGATGCTCGTCACCGAGGAGGAGATCATGACCCTCGTCGACGCCGGAGAGGAGGAAGGCTCCATCGAGCTTGAGGAGAAGGAGATGATCTACTCCATCTTCCAGCTTGACGAGACGCTGGCCCGCGAGATCATGGTCCCCCGCATCGACATCGTGGCCCTCGAAATCGGCACGCCGCTGGAGGACGCCCGGCGCGTCGTCATCGACGCCGGTCATTCCCGCATCCCGGTTTACGAGGAATCGCTCGATCACATCAAGGGGATGCTCTACGCCAAAGACCTGCTTGAGATATGGCACAACGGCGGCCCGGATCGGGACCTCACGCCGCTGCTGCGCCCCGCCATGTTCATCCCTGAGACGAAGCGCGTCAGCGACCTGCTGCGCGAGCTTCAGTCCTCGCAGGTGCACCTCGCCATCGTGATCGACGAGTACGGCGGCACGGCGGGGCTGGTGACCATCGAGGACATCATGGAGGAGATCGTCGGCGAGATATTCGACGAGTACGACGAGGCGGTTGAGGCCGCCTATCAGGCGGTCGGCGAGGGTGAGTACATCTTCGACGCCCGCATCGACCTCGACGACTTCAACCGGCTGCTCGACGTGAACCTGCCGACCGAGCTGGGGGATACGCTCGGCGGGTTCATCTACGGGCGGCTGGGCAAGGTGCCGGAGCCGGGCGAGATCATCGAAACGAACCGGATGCAGATCACCGTCCTCGACGTGGTCGACCGCCGCATCCGCAAGGCGCGTGTCAAGCTGATCCAGCCGGAGGAGGCCGATGCGTCCTCCGAGCGCGAGCACCGGACGGAGCCCCATGCCAGAAGCGGAAACCACTAACGCCGAGGCGCTGGCCGAGGCCGCGCGCGACGCGCGCCGTCTCGCCTACGCGCCCTATTCGCGCTACAGCGTGGGCGCGGCCCTGCTCACGCGGAGCGGCGAGGTGTTCACCGGCTGCAACGTCGAGAACGCCGTCTACCCGGCCTCGGTCTGCGCCGAGCGGGTGGCGATCTTCAAGGCCGTTTCGGAGGGGCACCGCGACTTCGCCGCCATCGCCATCGCCACGCGCAACGGCGGCACGCCGTGCGGAATCTGCCGCCAGGTGATGCACGAGTTCGCGCCCTCGATGCGCGTCTACCTCGTCTCCGGCGATGACGTTGTCGCGGAATACACGGTTGCAGACCTGCTGCCATACGGATTCGGCCCGGATGATCTGGTCGAATAGCCGCTCCCCTCGCCGGGCCACCCCGGCCTGATCCCGCCATGCCCCGCCCTGAGCGCGTCTACCGCACCGAGGCCGTCGTCATGCGCCGCCACGATCTGGGCGAGACGGACCGCATCCTGACGCTCTACTCGCGCGATCGCGGCAAGATTCGCGCCGTCGCGAAGGGCATCCGCAAACCGGCGAGCCGCAAGGCCGGGCACCTCGAACTGTTCACGCAGACCGACGTGCTGATCGCGCGCGGGCGCTCGCTGGATATCATCACCCAGGCCGAGGCGATCGACGCCTTTCGCCCGGTGCGCGGCGA
>CAZWUX010000362.1:0-4561 GCA_964637665.1 uncultured Anaerolineae bacterium | reverse complement strand
TCGCCCGGCTGCGTGAGGACCTTCAGGCGGCGTATGAGGCGCTCGAACCGGAGGAGGATTTGCAGGAACCCACCCCGGAGCCGCCGCCGCCCGGCGCGGCTCGCAGGGTCGACACGGCGGTCCCCCTTTCCGAGCTACAGACGTTAAACGACGCGCTGCTTGAGCTGCCGGAGGGCTTCTCGCTGAACTCCAAGCTGGCGCGGTTCCGCGAGCGCCGCCGCGAGCGGCTGGGCGACCCCGACGCGGACGCGGTCGACTGGGCGACGGCGGAGGAGTTAGCCCTCGCGTCGATTCTGGCCGACGGCACGGCGATCCGCATGACGGGGCAGGACGCCGAGCGCGGGACGTTCAGCCAGCGGCACGCCGTTTTTCACGACGAGCAGACGGGGCAGCGGTATACGCCGCTCCAGCACATTCCACAGGCGCGGGCCGCGTTCGAGATCCGCAACAGCCCGCTCTCGGAGAACGCCGCGCTGGGCTTCGAGTACGGCTACAACATTCAGCAGCCGGGCCGCCTCGTGATCTGGGAGGCGCAGTACGGGGACTTCATCAATAACGCGCAGACCGTGATCGACGAGTTTATCGTCTCGGCGCGGGCCAAATGGGGGCAGACGCCCTCGCTCGTGCTGCTGCTGCCGCACGGATTCGAGGGGGCGGGGCCGGATCATTCCAGCGGGCGGCTGGAGCGCTTCCTCCAGCTTGCCGCCGAGACGAATATCCGCATCGCAAACGCGACGACGGCGGCGCAGTTTTTCCACCTGCTGCGGCGGCAGGCCGCGCTGCTGGAAAGCGATCCCCTGCCGCTGATCGTCATGACGCCGAAAAGCCTGCTGCGGCACCCGCGCGTGAACTCGACGCTGCGGACGCTGGCCGAGGGCCGCTGGCAGCCCGTCATCGACGACGAGCGGGTGATGGGGGATCGGGAGGCAGTCAGGCGGCTCGTCTTCGTGAGCGGCAAGTTCTACGTCGACCTCGTGACGAGCGATGAAGCGGCGGGGCGGGGCGACGTGGCGCTGGCCCGCGTCGAGCAGCTTTACCCCTTCCCGGTCGACGCGGTGCGGAGCGTGCTCGACGCCTACCCGGACCTGCGTGAGGTGGTCTGGGCGCAGGAAGAGCCGGAGAACATGGGCGCGTGGGAGTTCGCACGCCCCCGGCTGGAAGGGCTGATCGGCGGGCGCTGGCCGCTGCGCTACGTGGGACGGGCGCGCAACGCCAGCCCGGCGGAGGGGTCGTCTGCCCGGCACGCGGCGAATCAGGCGCGGCTGATCGAAGCCGTGTTTGAGGGCGTTTGATGGCAGATTGCAAGTTCATCACATCCGGCAGAGGGGAATTATGGCAGTGGACATCGTCGTACCGGAATTAGGTGAGTCGGTCGTCGAGGCGACGGTCGCCCGGTGGCTGAAGGATGAGGGCGATCCGGTGGCGGTCGGGGAGCCGGTCGTCGAGCTTGAGACGGACAAGGTCAATCTGGAGGTCGGCGCGGAGAAGGGCGGCGTGCTGGCGCGCATCGCCGTGCAGGCGGGGGAGGATGTGGCGGTCGGGGATGTGCTGGGCCAGATTGATGAGGATGCCGCCGCCCCGACGGAATCCGCAGAAAAAGCGCCGGAGCCGGAAAAGGCGGAGGACGCGCGTGTGGGGGGCGAGGTGCAGACTCCTGTCCCGGCCTCGCCGGAAACGGCCCCGACCCCGGCGGCGGAATCCGCCCGGACGGGCGGGGATGGGCAGGCGGCGACGCCCGTCGCGCAGCGCATGGCTGCCGAGCATGACATCGACCTGTCCGAGGTCGTGCCCACCGGGGAGCGCGACCGGGTGACGAAGCGCGACGTGCAGCGTCACCTCGACGCGCAGAAAGACGCGGCCAAGCCCCCCGCAAAGGAGGGAGCCGCCCCGGTGAGCGCATCGCAGCCCCGGCGTGGCGACCGACGCGAGGAGCGGGTGCGGATGTCTCGGCGGAGGAGAACGATCGCCCGGCGTCTGGTGGAGGCGCAGCAGACCGCCGCCATGCTCACGACCTTCAACGAGATCGACATGAGCGCGGTGATGGCGCTGCGGGCGCGGCGCAAGGAGGCGTTTCAGCAGCGGCACGGCGTCAAGCTGGGCATCGCGTCGTTTTTCGTACGGGCGGCGGTGGGCGCGCTGAAGGCGTTCCCCCGGCTCAACGCGGAGATCGACGGCGATGAGATGGTGTTGAAATACTATTACGACATCGGCGTGGCGATCGGCGACCCGGAGGGGCTGGTCGTGCCCGTGCTGCGCGATGTGGACGGCATGACGTTCGCGCAGATCGAAGCAGAAATCCGGCGGTTCGCCCAGCAGGTCGAGGAAGGCACGCTCGCGCTGGAGGATTTGCAGGGCGGGACGTTCACCATCACGAACGGGGGCGTGTTCGGGTCGATGCTGAGCACGCCGATCCTCAACCCGCCGCAGGTCGGCATCCTCGGCCTGCACAAGATCGAGGATCGGCCCGTCGCGGTCGACGGGGAGGTGGTCATCCGCCCGATCATGTACGTCGCGCTGAGCTACGATCACCGCATCGTGGACGGGCGGGAGGCGGTGCAGTTCCTCGTGCGGATCAAGGAGCTGATCGAAGACCCGGAGACGATGCTGCTGGAGGGGTAGACAGCCGCGTCACACGCAAACGAGCCTGCCGCTATCGACGGCGGCAGGCTCGTTTTTGCGTCACCCGGCGGGGTTAGTCACCTTCTGCGGGCAGGAGGCCCTTCAGATCGGCGGGCTTGAACGACCCGCCGTCTGCGATCAGGCGGCGGGCGGCGTCGACCTGACCCCACACGTTCCAGAGCAGCACGCCGCGCAGACGCCCGCCGACGTCCAGATAGTAGACGACGCCCTTTTTGTACGGTTCCTCCAGCCAGTCCTCGACCGTCTGGAGCGAAGCGTCCAGCCGCCCGACGGCCTCGTAGCCCAGCTCGAACATATCGGAGTAGAACATCGGCTGATGATCGTAGGGAATCTGCGCCCCGGCCATGTTCTGTCCGGCGATTTTACCCATCGTGTTTGCGTTGTCCTCGTGCTCGACGCGGCGGCGTGTGTTGAGCGCCTCGCTGTGGAAGCGGGCAACGTCGCCCGCCGCGTAGATATCCGGGTCGCTGGTCCGTAGATACTCGTCGACGACGATCCCGTCGTCGACGGTCAGGCCCGCCGCCTCGGCGAGATCGGTGTTCGGCGCGATGCCGATCCCGGCGATGACGGCGTCGGCGGCGATCTCGACCGGCTCCCCACCGTCCACCGGCTCGGCCTGAAGGACCAGCTTCTCGCCGCGCCGCTCCAGCCCCGTCGCGCGGAACCCGGCGCGCACGGTCACGCCCTTCTCCTCGTACACGTCATCGATGAACGCGACCAGACCCGGTGGGAACATCGCCCCCCCGATGCCCGCTTCGAGCGCGACGAGGTCGACCGCCTTGCCGTTCATCGCAAGCGCGGCAGCGATCTCCGAGCCGATGAACCCGCCGCCGATCACGGCGAAGCGGTCATGGGCATCCGCCAGATCGCGCAGCCGCCGGTAGTCGGCGAGGGTGCGATAGGTCAGGATGTCATCCCCACCGAAGGGCAACCGTCTGGGTGTGCCGCCCGTCGCGAGAAGCAGCTTCTCGTAGGTAGTGGTCGTGCCCTGATCGTCGGTAGCCGTCTTCGCGGCAGGGTCGATGCGGACAACGGCCCGCCCCAGATGGAGATCAGCCCCCGCTCCGGCCTTTTCCCGCCATATCTCGTCGACGGGCATATCCTTCCACAGCCCTTTGGTGAGCGGCGGGCGGTCATAGGGCCGGTGGGGCTCTGCGCTGATGAGGTGGATCGCCCCCTCGGCATCCACCTCGCGGATGCCCTCGACGGCAGCGGCGGCGGCCATCCCGCCCCCGACGATGAGATATTTCACTTCCGGCATAGTGCGCTTTCCCTTCCCAACTCGGCGAATCGAATTCATCCGGCACGGTCAAGAACGGCCAGCTTTCATCTCAACGGGCCGTCTGTATTCTTAGTATAGCGGGCCGCCGGGTAAACCGGACAGCGTTGTGTGATGGATCGGAATGGCGGCGCCCGGAGAGGACGCCGCCGCGCGGTAAAGTGGTGGGATCATTCGCCGCCGGGGCGGCTGGCGGGGATCGGGCTAGGCCAGTGACTCCGGTTGCGGTTCCAGCGGGATGTTGAACGTGAAGGTGCTGCCCTGCCCGTATTCGCTTTCGACATCGATCGTCCCGCCGTGCCCCTCGACGATCAGCTTGCAGATCGTCAGGCCCAGCCCGGTGCCGCTGACGGCGGTGTTCGATGCGTCTGCCCGGTAGAATTTGTCGAAGATGTGAGGCAGCTGCTCGTCGTTGATGCCGATACCCTCATCCTCAACGCTCACCCGCAGGCTGCCGTTCTCGGCCTGCGCCCGGACGATCACCGGGCCGCCGTCCGGTGAGTATTTGACGGCGTTGGAGACGAGGTTCTTGACGACCTGACCGAGCCGGATCGGGTCGCCGTGAACCTGCGGCGCGTTATTCAGGCCGACGAATTTGAACGCGTGGCGGGGATACGTTTCGGCGAACGGCTCGACAGCCTC
>CAZWUX010000361.1:0-4594 GCA_964637665.1 uncultured Anaerolineae bacterium | reverse complement strand
GTCGCGGAAGAAGAGGAAGGCGCGCACGGAATCGGCAAGGCTGAGTCCCTGAGCCTGCGAGAGGTGCGCATACTCGGTGCCCAGCTCGCGGACATGCGCGAGCACGTCCTCATCGTCCTCCGGACGGGCGAGATAGCCGGTCAGGAGTTCAAGCAGGCGGCGACCCATCCGGCGGTGAGCCTGACGTGCGCCGTCGTCAAGCTCGTCGTACCAGACCTGCCCCTTAAGCTGCCCATCGCTGATCTCAAGGCGGGCGCGCCCCAGCGCGCTCTGCATCATCAACTGGGCCTCACGAGGGGCCGCATCGCGCCCGCGCAGGGTCGCCCACTGCTGAAGGTCGCGGCGGCGAAAACGCCGGTGACCGCCGGGAGTGCGCTGGGAGGGCAGATCGCCGCTGTCGGCCCAGTGGCGCACGGTGGACGGGTGGACGCCCAGAATCGACGCCGCCTCGCCCAGGCTGAGCCACTCGTTTTCTTCCACCATGAATTCTCCCGGCCAACTGAAAACTTAACGTGGAGGCGTCGAACTGACATGCGGTGCGTGAAAACCCGCACAAGACCGCTTAAGTCGATTGTACTGGCAGGCCAGTAGCCCGTCAATGGCGGGGGCCGGGAAGGTGACAGAGGTCAGGGAAAGAGAGGAACAGCCTCACCCTATTTCCAGCAAGCCAACGCTTTTGGACAATGTGGAGTTTTTGCCGCAGGCGAAAAACTTAGTTGAATGCGCAGCATTCATACGTTGAACACGCAGCGTTCAAACCCCCCAGTCGCGCAGGTAGAGAAAGTCGTGGCCGACGCTGCGCCCGGACACCTTCGCGACGATGGGGGGCTTGCGCTTGAACTGGTTGATCCGCACCGTGCGCCACACGAGTTCGACGAGTTTCTGCGAGAAGCCCGCGCGCACGACCTCGTCGAGCGTATAGCGGCGGTCGACGAGCAGATAGAGCACCTGATCGGCCTCGTCGTAGGTGTAGCCCAGCTCGGCCTCGTCGGTCTGGCCGGGCCACAGGTCGGCGGTCGGGGGCTTGTCGACGATGGCCTCCGGCACGCCCATCGCGCGCGCAAGCTGGCGCACCTGATACTTGTACAGATCGGCGATGGGCAGCAGCGCGGCGGCGTTGTCGCCGAACAGGGTCGTATAGCCCAGCAGCGTCTCGGTCTTGTTGCTGGTGCCCATGACGAGACCCCGGAAGGCGGCGGACTGGTCGTAGAGCACGATCATGCGCTGGCGGGCCATGACGTTGCCCTTGCGCAGGGGGGTGATCTCAGGGAAATGCGCGAATAGTGGCTCGACCATCGGGGTGATGTCGACGGTCTGATGCTGGATTCCGAGGTTGTCGAACACGAGCCGGGCGTGCTGCTCACTGGTGGGGGAGGACGTTCGATAGGGCATCCAGACGCCCATCACGTTCTCAGGGCCGAGGGCGTCGGCGGTGAGATAGGCCGTCAGCGCCGAGTCGATGCCGCCGGAGATGCCGAGCACGGCGCGCTCGAACCCGGCGCGGGTCGTCTCGTCGCGGATGAAGGCGGCGAGCACCCGCCGCGCGAGGTCGGTGTTGATCCGCAGCTTGTCGAGAAAAACGTCAACCGGCATCGGGCAGCCCTTTCGATGGCGTCTGTGTGTCGCGCTCGGCGAGGATGCGATCCAGCGTGCGGGCGGTCAGGTCGGCGCGCTCGTCGCGCAGCAGGGGAAGCCGGGCGCGCTGGCGGTGCAGATCGTCGAGGTCGAGCGTCACGGTCAGCAAGTCCTCCTCCAGATAGGGCGATTGGGCCATCGGCTCGCCCTCCGGCGTGTAGACGATGGACCCGCCCCAGAAGATCAGGCCGTCCTCGAAGCCGACGCGGTTCGTGTGCGCGACGAAATCCGTGAACAGCCCGGCGTAGGCCTGATTGACGCGCTCGACCCAGCGCACGCTGCCCAGCTTGTCGCCCTCGTCCAGCCCGCGCCCCGGACTGGCCGACATCGTGAGCAGCACGTCCGCGCCGTCGAGCCACAATAGATACGGCGGGCTGGCGTGCCAGAAGTCCTCGCAGATGAGCATCCCGAAGCGGCCAAAGCGTGTATCGAAGGCACGGATATCATTGCCGGGCGCGAAGTAGCGGCCCTCGTCGAACAGGGCGTAGGTCGGCAGATATACCTTGCGATGAAGGTGGATCAGCTCGCCGCCGCTCAGATAGGCGGAGGCGATATAAAAGCGGTGGCGCGTGTCCTCGTCGACGAAGCCGACCACGAGATCGAGGTCATAGCTGGCCTCGTACAGGGGATCGAACACCGGGTTACCGGGATCGGGTGGCGTGGCGACCCGGTAGGTGAGGTCCTGCAAGCAGTAGCCGGTGAGCGAAAGCTCCGGGAAGCACAGCAGGTCGACGCCCTGCTCCTTCGCGCGGTCGATGTAGGCCAGATGCGTTTCGAGGTTGGCCTCGACATCGCCGAGCACGGTGTCGATCTGCGCCATGCCGAGCTTAAGGTCCATAGGAGTTCCCAGTTATCGTGGAGAAAGCTCCGCTTTCTCCCTGTGAGAATGGCAAAGCCATTCTCAACGTTACGAGTGCGTTAGACGCTCTGCCGCCCGGTCACGCGGGGGCGGTGGCCGGACTTTCCGCGTCGGGCGCGGGCCGCATCCGGGCGGTGACGATGATCCCCGCGATGCTCAGGGCGATGATCAGCAGGTCGAGCGCCTGATCGAGCCGCAGCGGGCCGACGGCGGGAACGACATCGCCGCGCCAGAACCCGACGCCGAATGCCCCGGCGGCGATGAGCGCCAGCATGATAAAAAAGCGTGGGCCGGGCTGCCGGATCCATTTCGTGAGCGGCCATGAAGCGGCGATCAGCAGCAGGCTCCACGCCGCGCCGTAAAGCTGGCTCGCGTAGCGCGGCACGACGATGCCGAACAGGTCGGGAAGCTCGGCGACGACGATGGGCGGATACCCGGCCAGTGATGCGACCTCCTGCCCGTACGCGCAGCCTGACGCGAGGCAGCCGTTATACACCAGCGCCGCCCCGATGGGCAGCGCGTAGACCAGCGCGCCGAGCGCGGACAGCACATCGACCCGCCGCCATCGCGACGCCAGCCACAGCGCGGTCAGGCCGCCGATCACCGCGCCATGCCAACTTATTCCCCCCTGCCAGATCCGCAGGGCGTCCACGAGGTGCTCGGAGAAGTAGGCCCAGTGCACGGCGACGTGGACGAGCCGCCCGGCGATGATCCCGCCGACGAGCGCGCCCAGCCCGGCGTCGAGCCAGGCGTTCGGGCGGCGCTCGGCGCGCCAGCCCGCCCAGGCGAGCAGGGCCAGCCCGGTGAGGATGCCCACGTCGAGCAGCAGTGTGTACGTGCGGATGGCGATGGAGCCGATCCGGGTGATTTCAGGTATCATGCTGGGACTATGATACCAGTTTGCGGAGGGGGGGAGCAACAGTGATAATCCACAGGGCCTCGGGGATAAATTGATGAAAATGTTTGTCGGGGGATGGGATTGAAGGGGATATCATGCGCGCGGCGCGGTTGGATCGCGGTAGTCGTCGTTTTGACCTCCCTCGCCGGGGCCGGGTGCGTGCCGGAACAGGCAGCCGCCGAAACGGTTTCTCCAACGGCGATGGGCATCACAACCGCACCTGTGCCTCATACGCCCGAACCGAACGTCACGCCGACGGCCCCGCCGACCGATGCCCCGGCGGCCCCGCACACCGCGCTGCCGCCGACCCCTACCGTCGAGCCGACCGACACGCCCCCGCCGGGCACGCCTGTGGAGACGTTCACCGCGCTGACGTATAACATCCTGTTCGGGGCGGGCGTCGATACGCAGTGGCGGCGCAAGGCGGATAACCTCGGCTTCCCCACCGACCGGCTCGACCCGGTGCTGGCGCAGGTCCGGGCCGCTGACCCGGACATCGTCGCGCTGGAGGAGGTCGTCGGCTGGACGGATGAGACGATCCGGCGGACGAAGGACGCGCTCGACATGCCGTACCACGTCGTCGCGAACCAGACCCCCGGACGGTTGACCGTCGCGCTGTTCTCGCGGTATGAGATCATTGAGGTGAGTTCGTTGTCGGGTCAGGTGACGTATGGGGCGCTGCGGGCGGCGGTGCGGACGCCCGGCGGGCGCACGGTTCAGGTGTTCGTGGCGCACCTCAATGCGCCGCAGGCCGATCAGCGGGCGCTGGAGATGGCCTTCCTCGCGGAGCAGGTCGCGCTCAATGTGGAGGCGTTCCCGGTGCTGTTGATGGGTGATCTCAACACGCAGTGGAGTGACACGGAGGCCGTCCGGCCCCTCGTCGATGCCGGGTTGTGTCTCGCCGCCGGGGCGGGGGATGAACCGGGCATAGGCCGCCTCGACCACATCTGGGTGTCGTCGCGCCTCGCACCTATCGAGGTTATCCCGCCGCCCCCCGGCCCCGATCATCCGTCGGACCACCCGCCGGTGGCGGTCCGGTTGGGTTTGTACGACGATCCGCAGCCGTGCCGGGCGTACGTGGGCGGGGAGTGAGGGAGGATGATCCGGGGGCGCTGCCCCCGGTCCCCCACGAGGGGACACGTCCCCTCGACCCCATTAGATTTGGAGCGCGCGCTGCGCGCTCCAAATTGCTTATGCATCCC
>CAZWUX010000360.1:0-4598 GCA_964637665.1 uncultured Anaerolineae bacterium | reverse complement strand
GCGTGCGCCGATCTCGACGAAAAAGCGGCCTACCGCATCGTGCTCCGCGCCGTCGAGGAGCCGTTCCGGGCCATCGTCTCGAACGCCGGTTACGAGCCGGGCGCGATGCTCGCCGGGCTGCGCCATCCGGCGGACGGTGTGGACGTTCGGACCGGGGCGGTCGTGGATATGTGTGAGGCGGGGATTTACGACGCCGCCGCCGTGACGAAGGCGGTGGCTTACACCGCCATCGCCAGCGCGGCCCTGGCGCTGACCGTCGACGTGCTCGTACACGGTCGGCAGCCCGAACTCACGTTACAGCCCTAGCGGCGATGCGCTTCTCGTTGATCCGGTACCCATAAACACGGGAGGGACACTTCGATGCGATCTATCAGCACAGTAGCGCCGGCGTGGTGGGATTACACCACGCTCGACCGGGAGATTCTGGACGACGCGGCCCTGCTCACGGCGGATGACCTGCCGGGCCTTGCCCGGCCCGGCTTCAAGGTGATGTTCTACGACACGCTGGAGGATTTTTACCTGGCCGAGGCGCTGGAGTACATCACGGCGTGGCGGCAGGCCGGGGAAGGGCATCCGGCGGGCATCTGCGGGCCGATCGGCCCCACCGAGCAGCTTCCCCTCGTCGCCCGGCTGGTGAACGAACTCGAACTCGACCTGACGCACGCCCATTTCTGGGGCATGGACGAGTGGGTTGTCGACGGCAAAGAGGTGGGTATGGATTTCCCGCTCGGCTTTGCGAAAACCGACATGGAGCTGTGTTTCGACCGCATCCGGCCCGATCTGCGGATGCCCGCCGAGAACATCCATTTTCCGGGCGTGGCCCCCGGCGATTACACGGCCAGTTGGGACGAGGTCCGCTGCGTGGTCATGCAGGGCGGACAGGGCGAGGTCAAACACTGGGCTTTCAACGACCCGCCCCGCCGCGAGGGCGCGTACGCGGACGAACCCCCTCCCCCGGAGGTTTATCGGCGGCTCGGCACTCGCGTGGTCGATCTTCATCCCATGACGCTCATCCAGAACGCCCGCACCTCCGGTGGTGGGGTCGTCCAGAACATCCCGACGCAGGCGGTGACGGTCGGCCCGCTCGAAACGTGGAAGGCGGAGAAGGTCTCGATCTGGCACGCCGGGATGCACGACAACCCGTTTGGGATGCGCCTCACCACCCTTATGATCTCCAAAAAGATTCCCGACACGTCCGTACCCATGTCACTGCTGGCCGACCATCCGAACGTTCAGTTCAATTTCTATCGTGGTGGAATTGGCATGACAGAGATCGAGGCACACTAAGCGGATGTATGGTAGAAACTGCCATCAAGGCCCGCAGTGAGAAAATCCATAGAGCAGCGTGGGTGAGAATAGAGGCTGTGAGTTGCACTCACCAGCACGTTCAACGAGCGAAATGCAGTCCGCGCAGTTCGGTACAGGTCCGATTAGGTCCACACGCAAGATGAACCCCGCCGGGAAAGCTGCTCCGGCGGGGTTTTGCGTCGTCTGGCGCGGAGGTCGATCACGCCACGCTGAACGTTCGACCGGCCATCAGGCCGTATCGACTCCCGGCTGCTCCCTGCCCTGCATGTAGTCCTGTATCCAGGTCATGCAGTTTTCGTCGCGGCCCAGCAGTACGTCGGAGGCCATGACCATGCGGCGGATGTCCTCTTCGAGCGGATTCGTGATCGCGCACGGCATCCCGGCCCCGATCAGCATGGCTAAGAATGCCGCGTTCAGCGCCGGACGATCCGGCAGGCCGAAGCTCACGTTGCTGGCCCCGCACACGGTGTTCACGCCCAGCTCGCCGTGGATGCGGTGGATCAGGCCCAGCACCGCCGATCCGGCAGCCGGCACCGCCCCGACCGGCATCACGAGCGGATCGATCAACACGTCCTCACGCGGGATGCCGTGATCCTGCGCCCGCTCGACGATCTTCCGGGCCACAGCAAACCGCACGTCTGGATCGTGTGAGATGCCGCGCTCATCGTTGCTGATGCCGATCACCGCTGCGCCGTGCTTCTTCACCAGCGGCAGGACGTTCTCGAGGCGCTCCTCCTCACCGGTGACGGAGTTCACCAGCGGCTTGCCCTTATAAGCGTCCAGACCGGCAGCCAGCGCGTCGACCACCGACGAGTCGATCGAGAGCGGCACGTCGACGACGCCCTGCACCCGGCGGATCGCCTCCGCCAGCAGCGCAGGTTCATCCGCGAGGGGGATGCCCGCGTTCACGTCAAGGACCTGCGCGCCTGCCCTCACCTGCGCGACCGCATCCCGCTCGACCCGGCTGAGATCGCCCGCCTCCATCTCGGCGGCCAGCTTTTTCCGCCCCGTCGGGTTGATACGCTCGCCGATGATGACGAAGGGCTGATCGCTGCCGATGATAACCGTCTGTGTTTTCGAGGTGATGGTTGTCTGCATGAGTCGGTTATTCCTGTCCGTTTGCGGCGTGAACCAGCTCCGCGAGGCGTTTTGGTGGATAATCGCTGACGATCTCGCCCCGAACGATTTCGGCGGCCACCTGCGCAGGGCCGGGGTAATCCGTCCAGCCGCCCCGCCGCCAGCCATCGAGATAGGCGTCGGTTCCGGTCGCGCTCGCCTTCATCGCGGCTGCGTCGATGGCTCGCTGAAACTGTTCGGGGAGCGGGAGAAGAACGGTAGCGCCGTCGTCGTCTCTGGCCTGCACCTGTGCAGGGAAGTTCCCCCAGTAGATGATCTGAACCTGTGCCACGCTAAGCCAGCCTCTCTCATGCGATCAGGGCTGCCACCACACCCTTCAGAGGTCCACCCGGTCGCTGAACGTAAAATAGATCGTCCGCAGCACTAAAGTCAGACCAGGGCTTCGAGGCCCATCGCCTTCACCTCGGCTTTGACCTCGTCGTACATCTGCTGCCATTCGGGGACGGGCCGCATGGCGCTCAGGTCGTAGGCCTCGTCGATCCGCTTCCCCGGATTGCCGTCCGGCAGGTCGAAGACGTGCTCGTACTTGGGCAGCAGCTTGAGGATCAATTCGTTTGCCTGCTGGCGCGTTAGCCCCTGTTTGGCGACGGCGTGCCCCACCTCGCCCATGAAGCGGGCTTCGAGGCCGGTGCCGTTCGGCAGGTTGCCATCCGCCGAGCCGCAGCCTTCGAGATGGCTGGCGCTGACGGTGATGGCGATGGCGTTGGCGGCGGTTTCGTAGAGCAGTTCCTTCGTCACCGCGCCGCTCTTGGGGTAGATGTCGCTCACCACGATGCACGGCGCGTTGCGGGCGAACGCCTGCCCGACAACGCTCTCGACCCACATGACGCTGCGCGTGCTGGTCGCGACGTACCGCATGTGGATGGGGTGGCACAGATGATAGTCAGACAGGCAGGTCAGGTTGCTGACGATCCACGAGGCGACGTTGACCACCGCCGATCCGGGTGCGTCGCCGCCCAGCCCGCCGACGATGACACAGGCCAGCGAGGCGTTGCGCATCCCGTATTCGAGCGAGTTGACCGCGCGGGCCACGTTGCGGTTGTCCATCTTCAACTCGTTGAGCATCGGCACGAGGTGCGAGTCGCACGTGCGCAGATAATCGGGATGGGCGGCGGCCAGATCGCCCAGCTCGGATACGCTGCTCTGCGCGGCCAGCATCCCCATGCCGGGCCGCCCCACCTTTTTCAGCACCTCGTGCAGGTAGATTAGCTCGCGCCGCGTGGAGATAATCTCGATGGGGTCCCCGGTCCGCACCTCGAAGCCGTCGACCTCGGTCAGCGTGCCGCAGGTGATCAGGTCGACGATGGGTTCCTGCGCCCAGCTCATCACGGCGGGCCGGAACAGCTCCTCAGGATGGGGCGCGCCGGGGTTTCCGGCCCAGACCAGCGGCAGGCGCTCGTCCTCGATACGGCGGGAGAAAAGCGTCCGGGCGTCTTTGCCCTCACCCATGACGAGCGTCTGCGGCATGTAGCGCATCCCGGCTTCGAGTTCGGCGGGATCGAACGCGATGATCCGCTCGGTGGTGCGGTTGTAAGCGCCGATCTCCTTCGCCAGTTCCAGCCCGGCCTCGAACACGGCGTCGATCATCCCCTCATCATCCGGGACGATCACCTCCGGGTCCCACGTCAGGCCGTATTTATCGACCAGCCGCATGGTCGTCATCGCGACCTTTTCGAGGTCCCAGTTTTCCTCGGTGGTGTAGGGGCCGTTGTTGGCCCGATCCATGATCTCCTGGTAGCTGAGCAACATTTAGGCGGCTCCTTCGGCGCGCTGTTCGCGGATAAAACGCTGGGCCAGCTTGACGGCCTGCACGGCGTTGGGCGCGGTGCCGTCCGCGCCGACCTTCTCGGCGAACTCCGGCGTCACGGACGCGCCGCCGATCATCACCTTGAACCGCTCGCGCTCGCCCATCGCGTCCAGCAGGTTGATGCAGTCCCGCATGAAGGGCATCGACGTGGTGAGCAGCGCCGACAGGCCGATGATCTGGGCGTTCTCCTCCTGCGCTCTGGCGATGATGGATTTGATCGGCACGTCCACGCCGAGATCGTGCACCGTGAAACCGGAGGCCGTCAGCATCGAGGCGACGATGTTCTTGCCGATGTCGTGGATGTCGGTCTGCACGGTCGCCATCACGACGACGCCGGTATCGCCTA
>CAZWUX010000359.1:0-4601 GCA_964637665.1 uncultured Anaerolineae bacterium | reverse complement strand
GAGCGCTGTTTTACCGGGTTTGCACGGCGGCCTCTCCATCGGCGAGGGCATCTCCTCCCCCACCATCATGCGCGCGAGGTCCTGCTCCGTGACGTTCGCCGTGGGGACGGTGTCGATGCGCCGCCCCTTGCGCAGCACCGTGACCCGGTCCGAGATGGACTTGACCTCGTAGAGCTTGTGCGTGATGAAGATGATGGTCTTGCCGTTTGCGACGAGCATCCGAATGATGTTGAAAAGTTCTTCTGTCTCCTGCGGCGTCAGCACGGCGGTCGGCTCGTCGAGGATGATCGTGTCCGCTCCCCGGTACAGAACCTTGAGAATCTCGACCCGCTGCTGCGTGCCGACGGGCAGATCATAGATCGCGGCCTTCGGATCGACTTCCAGATGATATTGTGTGGAGAGTTCTTCCGTTATCCGCTCGGCCTTTTGCCGGTCAAACAGCCCCCGCCGTCGCGGCTCTAAACCGAGCACGATGTTCTCTGCGACGGTGTAGGAGGGCACCAGCATGAAGTGCTGGTGTACCATTCCCAACCCACTCGCGATGGCATCGCGCGGGGACTGGAAGGCGACTTCACGCTCATTGATGAGAATACGCCCTGAATCCGGCTGGTGTACCCCATAGAGGATGTTCATGAGGGTCGATTTGCCTGCGCCGTTCTCACCTACGAGCGCATGGACCTCCCCGGACTCGACCCGCAGGGTTACCGAATCATTAGCCAGTACGCCGGGGAAGCGCTTTGTGATGTCCACCATCTCGACGGCATAGGTCATACGCTCACCTGTGTCTTACTCGGGGGGATCGGCAGGTGGGCCAGGGGGAGGGAGGTCCCAGCCCACCTGCCGGATGTATGCTACTCGGTGGTCGTGTCGACGACGATATCGCCGCTGACGATGCCATCTTCAGCCTCGTGCATGGCCGCGACGACATCCTCCGGCACGATCTCCAGCATCAGGTCACTGTAGGTCATCCCAACGCCTTCTTCGGCCAAACCGTAGAGGTAGGTTGTGCCGCCTTCCAGCTCGCCGTTGACCGCGCGCTCGACGATGTCATAGAAGGAGTTGTCAACACGCTTCTGCATACTACCCATGATGTGGCCGGGGTAGGTATCGTCCTGATTCGTGTCGACGCCGATGGCGTAAGCTCCGACCTCGGAGGCCGCCTGAAGCACGCCGCGCCCGGTGTTGGCCGCCACGTTGTAGACGATGTCCGCGCCCTGCTCGTAGAGCGACAGGGCCAGCTCCTTGCCCTTGGCGGGGTCATTGAAGTCGCCGGCGTACAACACCTGGACCTCGATCTCCGGGTCAACAGAGGCCACGCCCTGCTCGAAGCCGACGACGAAGTTGTTGATGACCGGGATATCCAGCGCGCCGACGAGGCCGATCATCTTGTCCTCATTGATGCCCTCGATGTCGGTGCGGGTGGTCATCATAGCAGCCATCACGCCTGCCACGTAGGAACCCTCGTTCTCTTTATACGCGATGGACAGGATGTTGTCACCCTCAACGTCGCTGACGCCGTCGACGTAGACGAACTTCGTGTCCGGGTACTGAGGCGCAAGCTCGCCCAGCTCGTTCGAGAACTGGTAGCCGGGGTTCACAAACACGACATCGTACTCCTCGGCGGCGCTCTGAAGCAGGTCGTAATACAGCGACGGGTCCTGCTTGCCCTCAAGAACCTTGATCTCGACGCCGAAGTCGTCTGCGCCGCGCTGCAAGCCCTCATAACCTGAGTCGAAAATGCCGCTGTCGCCCAGCGCGCCTGAGGCCACCATCGCGAACGAGGGGAGATCGCCCGCCTCAGCCTCGGCGGCGGGTTCTTCTGTGGCTTCCTCGGCAGGGGCCGCTTCTTCCGTCGGCGCCTCGGTTGCCTCAGGGGTCGGGGCTGCGCAGGCCACCAACGCTGTTAGAAGCAGAGAAAGGACTGCCAGTATCAGGAAGATCCGTTTGGATTTCATCTTCTTCCTCCTTGGTAATTAGAAATGTGACGTAGTCGATGGGGTCGTGTCTGGTCCGTGTGTGCAGCGTAGGTGAATGGCGGCTCCTTTCCTGTAAGTGGGCTTAGTTATCGAGGATCGGCCATCTCCACATGTGGTGATCTACTGTCCCATCTCGAAGAGATCGATGCCGTGGCTTGCAAAATGCTCGCGGATATATTTCTTGGCGATCATGTTCAGAATGGGGCTTTGCGCCCATACCCCGGTTGCGTGATTGTCGGCAGGGAAGAACCCGATCACGACTTCTTGCAGCGCCTCCGTTGCCAGCACGAGCCACCGCCCACCGGTTTGTTCGAGCAGCATGGCCTCCATGCCGTGCTGGTGGACGATGCCCAGTTCTTCGGGGGCCGTGCCATAAGCGAGCAGCACGATCTGGACGCCGCGTTCCTGTGCGCGCTGCAAATTCGGCAGCAGCTCGTTGACCTCCTGCTCCCACATCGCGCACATCACGTATTCGACGCTTCGATCCAGCGTGTTGCGAGCTTTGCCCATGATGCGGTCATACCCCTCAAGGTTCCAGCTAAGCGGTTGAAGCTCGCTGTCGTTTTGCGCGGCGATGGCCTCTAGCTGGGTGCTCGCGGATTGGATGCGCCGGTTCGTCTGGGCTTTGATCTGCCGGATGATCTCGCCGGGTGGGAGGGGGATGTACGTCGGGCGATCCGACTGGTGGGCGGGCGTCACGAATCCCCGCCTCTCCAGCCGGTCGATCGGTTCCTAAACTGTGGCCGTCGGAATACCGGCTGACTTGCTGAGCTGGTAGCGAGTTACGGGGTGCTGACGCAGCAGCGCCACATACAATCGGGCCTCGTACTCCGTGAAGTCGAGGGCCTGCAAATCGCTGATGAGTTGATCGAGTGAGTCCACTTGTGCCTCCGTCAAACTTCCGCTCGACGCTCAGGCCTGAGCTGTCAAACCCGGTTCGAGCCTGTGCCTTTGAGGCATACAGTCTAGGCTCATCAGGATAAAATCTTCAAGTAGCAAGCAAGTTCGGGATACGATCCACCGAGTGCCAGCTAACGCGATCCAGGGGAATAACGGCGCTCTGGATACTATTATCTACTCCGGTAGATAATATTGCAACAACCATACCATAGACCGTCTCCCGGAGTCAAGACGATGCGGTGTTGTCGCGCCCTGGCATAGTCGAAGGTCTGCGGGCAGCCGCGCGGCTATCAATCCGGGGGTCGGCATCCGTGTGGCGCATACGCCCCGAACCGGATGCCCCGGCTGGTTTCTCTATATTCCTGATGATTCCTGCTGTGGATAGGGGATCGCTCAGCGCGAGGTCGGCTGCGCTGCGACGGCGTGTGCAGATGGTGCTTGAGTGCTAAGCGACGTTCAGAGCGTCTATCAGCGGCGGCCCCTCTCACCCGGCGATCGGTTCGCCAGTTCGACGGCACGGGCGACCATCTGCTCGGCGGCCCCTGCGGGCAGCAGACTCATGTCCACCTCATACCCGCCTGCCGGGAACGCCCTGCTCGACGGCATATAACCCAGATAATCGTTGGCGTAGCAGGCGACGAGCGTGCGTTCCTTCCCGCATTGCTCCCGCAGCGCCAGCCCCGGCTCGGCGAACAACTCCACCGGGAACCCGAAAAAAGCCGCCGGGCCGATCTGGAGCGCACAGATGTCGACCGGGATGCTGCCGGTTGGGGCCGCCTGCCCCGCGCCCGACAGCAAAAATTCCACACTCTCGATGTCCGTAACGGCTGTTCTCAATTCAGCCGCCGGGGCTCCCCGCACCTTCGCCTTCTCCAGAGTTCGCCTCGCCCGGCGCAGCCGTTCCTCAAGCTGATGACGCGTGGGGCGCGCCTTCTGCGCCGCGTGGAAAACGTCCCTCCTGAGCCACAAACGCGAATCGGCGGCTGGCGGGCTGCCCTCAACCGCCTCATGGACCGCCCCCGCGAGGATCGCCGCCATGCGCTCAGCCTCGGCAAAGGTCGAGGCGCGGCGTGTGGCGCGGGTGCTTACGTCCCCGGCGCTGCCCGTCACCCCGATGACGACGCCTCCATCGAGGTCACGCTCCAACCGTTGGCAGACCAGCCCGACGAGGTCCCCGGAAAACTGCCGGTTGTCCGCATTGAGCACCGTCGGGTGGCACCCCTGGCTGAAAACCCGCGCGATCGGGCGACCATCCCTGCCATCCAACCGGATCGCGACCACGTCCGTATCGACCGGACCAGCGGGGTCTCTCCGGTTCGCCCCGACGCCCTCCGCGCTGGCCGACCCCACCACCACGCTGACCGCCTCCCGTCTCCCGGCGGCCTGCCCGACCGCTTCAGCGGCCCGCCCCGCCATGACGCGAAGCAGCGCCGCATCATACGCGCCCAGAAAAGGCCGGAACGGCGCGAGCGCACCATCATGTTCATCCTCTGGCACCAGCCCCGCCGGGCCAGCGTGGGTATGTGTCGCCGCGACGACGATGTTTTCCGGGGGAATACGGGTCATCCTGAAGGCGGCCTGCTGCACCGTCTGCACCAGCCTCTCGGTGACCAGCAGGAGATCCAACACGACGAGCGCCACCGTCGTCGTGCCGGTCGAGAGCACGAGCGCGCGGGCAAACAGGTCGTCGTGAACGCCCTGCGCCGGTTCGATACGCGCGCTGTA
>CAZWUX010000358.1:0-4605 GCA_964637665.1 uncultured Anaerolineae bacterium | reverse complement strand
GCCGACGAGGCCATAGACGCCGTGCGCGGCGGCGCGGCCTGCCTTCTGCTCGACGACGCCGGCACGATCCACCTCGGCCTCGGCTGGCTCGATCCGCACCTCGCCACCGCCCATATCGACGAGGCCCTGCGCTCTGCGGAGGGCGCACCCAACCTGCGCCGCCGCGCCGGGATCATCATCCGCAGCGCGAGCATCCGCACCCTGCACGACGCGGCGCTCCTGCTCGGCTTTGGCGCGGATGCCATCAACCCCTACGCCATGCTCGCCGTCTCCCTGAACGCTCACAAGAGCGGAGCCGTCGACGACGAGTCCGAGCAAATCACCGTGCAGGTCCGCCTGCTCAAGGCGCTTCGCATCGGCCTTGAGAAGGTTATCTCAACGATGGGCTGCCACGAGCTTCGCGGCTACGGGCGTGTGTCGAGTTCCGTCGGCCTCGCGCCGAGCGTCGCCCGCGTGTTCGGCACGCCCAACTTCTTCGGCAGCGAGCAGGCCGGTCTGACCTGGGATCGCCTCGACACCGAGTCCGCCGCCCGCGCCGTCGAATTGCGCGGCGAGGCCGTCCGCCCCCGCTTCGCCAACGTGGATCGCTTCTATCCTAAATTCTGGAAGACCGTCGAGCGCTACGCGATGGGCGAGATCGAGTACGACGAAGTGTCTGCTAAATTCGAGGAGCTTTCCTCCGAGGTCCCCGTTGCCCTGCGCCACATCCTCAGCGTGCGAAACGTCGACGACTCGATTGACCCGGCGGATGTCGATCTCGGCATCGACGGCTACGACCTGCCCGTGATCATCAGCGCCATGTCATTCGGCTCCCAGGGCGAGCTGTCCTACCGCGCCTACGCCGAGGCCGCCTCCCGCCTGAACATCATCTGCGTCAACGGTGAGGGCGGCGAACTTCCCGACCTGATGGGCGTCTACAAGCGCAATCGCGGCCAGCAGGTCGCCTCAGGCCGTTTCGGCGTCAACGCCGAGTTCCTGAACTCCGCCGCCGTGATCGAGATCAAGATCGGCCAGGGCGCGAAGCCCGGCGAGGGCGGGATGCTGCCCGGCCACAAGGTGACGCCCCAGGTCGCCTCCGCCCGCCGCACGACGCCTTACGTGCCGCTGCTGTCACCGTCCAACAACCACGACCTTTATTCGATTGAGGACCTCGCCCAGCTGATCGAGGAGCTGAAGTCCGTCAATCCGTACGCCAAAGTCTCCGTGAAATGCCCGGTCGTGCCCAACATCGGCCTGATCGCCGTCGGCGTGGCGAAGGCCGGAGCCGACATCATCACCCTGACCGGCTACGACGGCGCGACCGGCGCCGCGCGCAAGCACGCCCTGCAATACGTCGGCCTGCCCACCGAGATCGGCGTGGTGCAGGCCCACCGCGCCCTGCTCGACGCCGGTATCCGCCAGAAGGTCGAGCTGTGGTGCGACGGCGGCATGAAGACCGGCTCCGACGCTATCAAGATGATCCTGCTGGGCGCCAACCGCGTCGGCTTCGCCACGATGGCGATGGTGTCCATCGGCTGCACGATCTGCCGCAAGTGCAACGAGGGCACCTGCCACGTCGGCATCACGACTCACATCAAATCCGTCGACGAGGCCGACGAGCTGGGTCTGCGCAGCTTCGTGCCCCGCGTCTACGGCGAGTCCGTCGAGCGCCTCATACGCGTCTTTGACGGCATCGGCGGCGAGATGCGCGCCCTCACCGCCAAGCTCGGCGCAACCCGCCTTCAGGACCTCGTCGGGCGCGCCGATCTCTTGGAGCAGGTCGCCATGTGCGACCGCATCGACCTCTCCGCCCTTCGGCAGCCCGCCACCGTGCCCTCCGGCCATTCCGTCGTGCCCGGCGTGGGCCGCGTCCTGACCCGCCCCCGCAACAACCTCACCCGCCTGATCAGCGAGCTGATCGTCGAGACCGTCGCCGAAGGCGAGCGCGAGCTGACCTATCAGGACGAGGTGATGGCCTTCGACCGCGCGCTCGGCTCCCACCTCGCGGGCGAGCTTGTCCGCTTCCCCCAGATCCGCGACAACTTCGACTCGCTCCATCTGCGCTTCGGCCCGTCCTCGACGGCGGGCAACGGCTTTTCCGCGTGGCTGGTCGACGGCATGGACGTGCTCATCGAGGGCGGCGCGCAGGACGGCGTCGCGAAGGGCGCGAACGGCGGGCGCGTCGCCGTGATGCGCGGCATGAACCACAACGGTCTGCGCGTCGACGGGGGCGTCGGCAAGAGCTTCGCCTACGGCGCGCAGCGCGGCCTGCTCATCGTGCAGGGGGACGCCGACTCGCGGGCCTGCATCCGTCTCTCCGGGGCCGACGTGATTCTCGGCGGCGAGATCACCCGCCCGGTCGCCGTCGAAGGGCCTGACGTGGGCATCCACGCCAACCTGAAGGGCTTCGCCTGCGAATACATGACCTCAGGCCGCGTCATCATCCTCGGCGACCCCGGCCCGTACGCCTTTGCGGGCATGACCGGCGGCGTCGTCTACCAACTGCTGACGCCCGCCTTCGGCTTCGACGAGGACGTGCTGCGGGGCCGCCTCGCGAAGGGCGCGCAGGTCACCATCCAACCCATCGAGCCGGACGACGTGCCCCAGATACACGAGCTGCTGGGCCACTACATCGAGGCCCTGCACCAGACCAGCCAGCCGGAGGTCGCTGCCCGTGTCAGTCACTTCGCCGCCGCCGCCGAACGCCTGGAGCGCTTCGTCAAGGTCGTCCCCGAATTGAGTTAGGGGATCACCCACCCTGCCGCCAGCAAACAGCGCCGCACGTGCGCGGCGCTGTTGTCGTGTGCCCTGCCCGGTCGCAGATTCTTTCCTCGGCCCGGATAAAAAGAACGACCCCTTCGGGTCATGTGAATGAAGTGCTCTTGGCCCTACTGCGATGTGGGCCGGAATTAGCGACGGTCGTCTCCCCCGGCTTGCGATGTGCTCCCCGGCCCCCCCGCCGCGTGCCCCCTTACGCGAGCACACCGTCCAGCAGAAAGTAGGTCTTGCCCTCCGCCGAGGCCCGGAAGGGTGTCACCTCACGCTGTTGGAACGCCGCCGCGTACCGTGCGCTGACCTGCGCCGCGTCCTCGAAGTGGCGCACGTGCCCGCTCGCCGGGAAGTTCGGCACGGTCCCGATGAAGTGCGATCCCGCTCGCAGCCGCCGCAGTACGTCGTGGTCCTGCTCGATGTGCTCCAGAAACTCGGTCGCCAGCACAGTGTCGTAATCCAGTGTTTCGAGCAGGTCGGTGGCGAACACGTCCGCCTCGACGAACGTGTAATCCGGGCAAACCAGCCGGGCCTGCTCGATCCGCCGGGGGCTGAAGTCGATCCCGACGTATGCCGGGATGCCCGTATCGTGCAGCAAACAGGCAACCTGCCCCGGCCCGCAGCCCAGGTCCAGCACGGAGGCGGCTGCCCGCGCCCGCAGGCGGTCGGCAATGACGGCCCACAGGAAGTAGTAGCGCGACTGCGTATAATGCGCCGACCAGTGCTCGTGTGCCAGGAAGCTCCTGTCGTAGAAGGCGGGGCCGCGCTCTTTGCCCTCCGCGCCCGGTGCCGGGACGGCGCGCAGCAGCCGGAGCACAGCAGGGGGAAGCCAGTCACGGGCGACACGGCGCAGTTTGATTGGCACGCTGTTTACTCCTTCAAATATGATGAATCCCGTACCAGTATAGTCTACTTGAAGCAGACGATCCCGACGGACTCCGCCTGTTTATTTCTCGACAGAATCCGCTGTCTCCGCCATATCCGCCCCATCGATCTCCACCCCCGTCACTACCGGATACCCTCCCGCCGGGTCCACCCCCATCCACCGGAAGGTCAGCACCGTCTCGCCCCTCTGAATCGCCATATCCTCGACGCACAGGCCCGCATCGCACGGCTCCGCCGCGTAATCCCCCTCGTAGCCCGGCGCGCTGAACGGATTGTCGATCTCGACGCCCGCCCACACGATCCGGTCCGGGTGCGGGGTGAGCGACGGCTCGACGCGCAGCGCCGCGCCCGCCGGAACGTTCGGCGTCGCCAGCGAGATGTCCACCTCAACAGTCCGGTCGAGCGGGTTCCAGATCACGGCCTTATACGTCGCGCCCTGCCAGCCCCAGTCCGCGTCGCTGCGCCACGGCGCGCCGGACGGTGTTTGCAGCACGGCCAGCGGCAGCGGATCCGCCGTCACGGCAAACACCTCGGCAGTCTCCGTCGTGAACAGCAGGCGCAGCCCACTCACATCGTCGGGAATCTGCCCGTTTGTGTCCACGACGAACTCGGTGCCCAGTGCTGCCAACCGGGCGGCGGTTCCCGGCGCAACGGGGTCGTCCAGCGTGATTGATTCGATATACCCGATCAAATCCAGCGGCGAATGCGGGCGGGCGATCACATTGACGGTGGGCTGTTCGTACACGTACTGGTAGGCGATGGCCTTATGCGCCCCCCATGGATAAGTTGCCACGAGCGTGCCCTCTGGCCGAGCGGCCAGCCACGTGAACTCTGCCCGCTCCTCCCACGGTGTGATCAGGCCCACCGGCTTCGCGAACTCGACCGCCAGCACGGCCACAAATCCGGCCACGAGCGCCGCTCGGCCCGCCGGGCACGCGATCCGATTCAGCAGGTGCGCCAGCCCCACGGCGG
>CAZWUX010000357.1:0-4628 GCA_964637665.1 uncultured Anaerolineae bacterium | reverse complement strand
GCTTCCCGACCTGCCTGGCGTTCGCGATGAAGCTCGCAGCGAAACAGGTCGATCCCTCGGACTGCCCGCACTTGAGCGAGGAAGCGCTGGCGACGCTCTCGGCGTCCGCCGCGCCGCCGCAGGCGCTCGTCACGCTCAAAGCTGATGGGCATGAGGTCAAGGCGGGCAATGAGACGGTGATGTTCCGCCATGAGAAGACGTTCTACAACAAGCCGGGCCTGTTCGTGCGCGTGAAGGATAATGCGGACGCGGAGGCCGTCAAGGCCACCGTCGAGGCAGCCGATGCCTACAAGGTTGACTACGTGGGCATGGACCTGGCGATGGACGGCATCGCGGTTGAGGCGGCGTCGGGCGACCCGGCGGCGTTCGAGGCCGCCGTGAGCGCGGTCAGAGAGATGACCTCGCTGCCGCTCATCCTCATGAGTGATGATCCGGCGGTCATGGCTGCCGGGCTGCGTGCGCTCGATGGCGAGACCCCGCTGATCTACGGGGCCAACACCGAAAACTGGGAGGCGATGGCCGCGCTCGCCAAAGAGCATTCGGCCCCGCTGGCCGTCAGCGCAGGCTCGGTGGATGATCTCACCGCGCTGGTCGAGAACGTCAAGGGTGCGGGCGTCGAGGGGATCGTGCTCGACCCATCAGCGCGTGATTTCAGCCGGTCGCTCGCACTCGCGACGCAGATCCGCCGTCTGGCGCTCAGGCAGAATTTCCGCGCGCTCGGCTACCCGCTGATCGCCTTCCCAGGCGACGCGGATGACCCCGGACGCGAGTCGATGCTCGCCGCGCAGGCTATCGCGAAGTACGCGGGTTTCGTCGTGCTGGACACGTTCGCGCCGGAGCTGGTGTACCCGCTGCTCGTGCTGCGCCAGAACATCTACACCGACCCGCAGAAGCCGATCCAGGTGCAGCCGGGCGTGTACGAGATCAATGACCCGACGCCGGAATCCCCGGTCCTCACGACGACGAACTTCTCGATCACGTACTTCAGCGTCGCCAATGAGGTCGAGGGCAGCGGCAAACCGGCGTACCTGCTCGTCGTGGATGCGGAGGGCATGAGCGTGCTCACCGCGTGGGCGGCGGGTAAGTTCGACGCGGAGCGCATCGCCAAGGCCGTGAAGGAATTCGGCCTGCCGGACAAAGTGGCGAATAAGCGCATCATTCTGCCGGGGCACGTCGCGGTTCTGTCCGGGGAACTCGAAGAAGAGCTGCCTGATTGGAACGTCGGCGTGGGGCCGCGCGAGGCGGTCGACATCCCGATGTACATGAAGGATGTGCTCGCAGGTTAAACTGACCGGGCAGGGAGGCCCGCGCGGCGTCCCTGCCCTTCTTTCATTCGGGCCGGGGAGGGATCCCATGACGGATGATGCGCGATCCAGGCCAACGTATGAACAGGGCGCTGCCCTGTTCAACAGGTCTGCGTTTCCGTACCGCATCCGCACGACGGCGAGCCGCTATCAATGCGACTGCTGCCCGCCTGAGCGCGTATGCGCGTGGGCGTGCGTGCAGGGCGCGGGGGTGATGGACATCATCGCCGGGGCCTCGCTCGCGCTGGAGGGCGTTCCGGGCGGGATGGACGCCGCGCCGGAGCCGCCGGGGTGCGATCCGGCCCTGTGGGACTGCTACAACGCCTGACCCGTAAGCCCACCCTGAGCCTGAACCCCTTACAGGAGCCACATGGCCGAACATACCGTCACGTTTGACACCGCGCCGGAGCCTATCGCCGTGCCGACCGGCACGCTGCTCTCGGAGGCGGCGAGCCGGGCCGGGGTCGACCTCATGCAGCCGTGCGGCGGACAGGGCCGCTGCGGTCGCTGCGCGGTCGTGGTCGAAGAAGGGTCGGTGCGCCGCCGGAGCACGCTGCGGCTCTCCGCGGAGGACGTTGCGGCGGGCTACGCGCTCGCCTGCCAGTCGGTCGTGGAGGGTGATGCGCGCATCCACGTCCCGCCGCAGGAGAAGATCGAGCGACGTTTGACGACGGACCGCACTGCCGCCGAAGTCGAGGTCCCGGTGGGATACGATCCGGCGGCAGACCAGACGACGCGCCGCATCAACCTGACCCTCTCGCCGCCCACAACGGACGATCAGACCGACGACTGGAGCCGCCTCCAGACCGCGCTGCGCCAGCAGGCCGATCTGGCAGCCGTGCGCGCGCCGCTGAGCGTGCTGCGGCGGTTCGGCGGCGTGCTGCGCGAGGGCGACTGGCAGATCGCCGCCGTCATCGACGCGGAGGACTGGGACTGCCCGAACTGCCCGGCGCGGCTCATCGACCTGACGCCCGGCCACGCGCCGGAGGACGCACCGCTGTGGGGCGCGGCCATCGACATCGGCACGACGACGGTGTCCCTGTGGCTGGTCGACCTGATGACGGGCGAGGTCCGCGCGCAGGTGGCGGAGTACAACGGGCAGATCGCGCGCGGCGAGGACGTGATCTCACGCATCATCTATGCAGAAAAGAGCGAGGAAAACCGCGCCGAGATGCGCACCCTCGTGCTGGACACGATCAATGAGCTGGCAGAGCGCGCCGCGAAACGCGTCGCCGCCGAGCCGTCTCAGGTCGTAAAAGCGACCATCGCCGGAAACAGCACGATGATCCACCTCCTCTTGGGCATCCCTGCCGAGAGCATCCGGCGGTCGCCGTTCGTCACCGCCATCAACCACGTTCCGCCGCTCACCGCGCAGGAAGTGGGCCTCGCCATCCACCCGGAGGCGGAGGTCGACTGCCTGCCGGGCACGGCGAGCTACGTCGGCGCGGACATCAGCGCCGGGGTGCTGTCGTCGGGCATGGACGACACGACGGCGGTGACGCTGTTCCTCGACGTGGGCACGAACGGCGAGACGGCGCTCGGATCGCATGAGTGGCTGGTGACGTGCGCCTGCTCGGCTGGCCCGGCGTTCGAGGGCGCGGGCGTCATGCACGGGATGCGCGCGACGCGCGGGGCCATCGAGGAGGTGTGGGTCGACGGCAGGACGTACGAGCCAACTGCCCGCGTGATCGGCGGCGTGAAGCCGCGCGGGTTGTGCGGATCGGGCCTGATCTCGCTGCTGGCCGAGATGTTCCTGACGGGCGTCATCGATAAGTCGGGACACGTCAACGTCGATCTCGACACGCCGCGCACCCGCCGGGGCGAGCACGGCGGCGAATACGTCGTCGCGTGGGCGGATGAGACGCAGGATGGGCGTGACATCGTCATCACCGACGTGGACATCGACAACCTGCTGCGGGCGAAGGCGGCGATCTACGCCGGGTTCACCGTCATGGCGGAGGGCGTCGGCGTGCCGCTTGAGATGGTCGAGCAGGTGTTGATCGGCGGGGCGTTCGGCAAATACATCAACGTCGAGAAGGCGGTCCAGATCGGGCTGCTGCCCGACATGCCCTGGGAGAATTTCCACTTCCTCGGCAACACGTCGGTGCGCGGGGCGTATCTCGCGCTGCTCAGCCGGGAGGCGCGGGCACGCGTCCGCGACATCGCCGCCCGGATGACGTACATCGAGCTTTCCGCCGATAACACGTTCTACGATGCGTTTATGTCGGCGCTTTTTCTTCCCCATACCGACCTTACGCGCTTCCCAACGGTGGAAGCCGCGATGCAAAGCGAGGAATGAACCATGTACATCATCGGTGAGAACATTCACATCATCTCGCAGAAGGTGAAGGACGCGCTCAAGGAGCGGGATGCGAAATTCTTTCAGGAGCTGGCCGTCCAGCAGGTCGAGCACGGCGCGCAGGCGCTCGACCTCAACATGGGGCCGCGCAAGAAGGACTGGGAGGAGGTCTTCCCGTGGATGGTCGAGACGGTTGAGGCCGTCGTCGACGTGCCGCTCAGCTTCGACAGCACGAACCTCAACGGGATCGAGGCCGGGCTGAAGAAGGTCACGAAGGCGCAGCCCATCATCAACTCGACCTCCGCTGAGCCGGAGCGGTTGGAGAACGTGCCGCTGGTGGCGAAGAAGTACAACGCGCGGCTGATCGCGCTCACGATGGGCAAGAGCGGCATCCCGGTCGGCGCGGATGAGCGCGTGACGATCGCCATCGAGCAGCTCATCCCGCGGATGCTGGAGATCGACTACCCGGTCGAGGACATGATCATCGATCCGCTCGTGCTGACGGTCTCAGGCTGTCAGGAATACTGCCCGGAGCTAATCGAGGCGGTGCGCACGCTCGAAGTCGTCTGGGACCCGCCGCCCGCGATCTCGGTCGGGCTGTCGAACGTGTCGAACGCGGTCCCGCACGAGAACCGCTCGCTCATCAACCGGGTGTACTGTGCGATGCTGATGGGTGCGGGACTCCAGATGATGATCGCCGATCCGCTGGATGAGGGATTGTGGGAGGTCATTCACACGGTCGAGGATCATGACGAGTCGACGCCCGTGAAGGCCGCTTACGTCAAGGTTGCTGACCGTGTCGCGGCGATGGACGTTCCGACCGCTGAGGATTTCGACCTGTCGGACCCGGAGCAGGTCGCGCTCTGGAAGACCGTGCAGATTTTGCTCAATCAGGTGATTTACGCGGACAGCTACCTCGAACAGTAGGATCGGGCCGATCCGCGAGAAGGGGGCGCAGCCCGGCGGGCTGCGCCTCCTTTTGTATAGATCGCTTCGCATTCTGACCCCTTGGTCAAATTCGGTCT
>CAZWUX010000356.1:0-4639 GCA_964637665.1 uncultured Anaerolineae bacterium | reverse complement strand
TGTTGATGTAGCGGGCCATCTCAGCCGTCGTCGTCTCTTCGTCCAGCTCCTGTCCAGCCACGGTGATGGTGCCCTCCAGCGTGCCGGGGAAAACCGAGGGCAAGATGGCGTCGAACGTCTTGAGCAGGGTCGACTTTCCCGCTCCTGTCTGCCCCACGACGGCTGTGATCGTGGCCTCTTCGATTTCGAGGTTGATGTCCTGAATGGTTGGCTCAGGAGCGTGCAAATAAGTGAATGACACATCTTTGAGTGAAATGGCAGCACCCACGTTTCAGGCTCCTTCAAGTTTGGAAAGGGCACTATAGATGCGCTGCATACATAGTGCCCTTTTCGGCATGTGCGAGGTGTTCTGGATCAGCCTCCAGCAGCGGGTTTGAGCTGCTGTTGTGGACGTTCGACTGCCCGGATCAGCGCCTCGGCTGCGATCAAACCGGCAATAGACGCCAGCAGGCCGCTGGGGATGAACTGGCTGAAGAACCACACCATCCTGGCCCACAAGGCGGGGACGGGGTTCAGCCATACCCAGATATCGAACATGTAGATGGTGCGGAAGATCACGTAGACAACGGCGTAGAAGATGAGCACGGCGAGGGGATTCTTGCCCCACTTCGTGTTCTCGCGGAACCACCAGTAGAAGATGCCCAACCAGATCCAGGTGCTGCCGTCTGACTCGCCGACGCCCAGCGCCCAGAAAACCGGGTTGCCAGTGCCGAAGATCAGAGCGCGTGCCACGCCGCCGATCCACAGGGTGAAAAATCCGATGATCGGGTTGAAGAACGTGATCGAGATGGTAGCTGGTCCGGCGGGCAGGTCGAAGAAGTTGAAGTTGAGGATGCCGGAAGCGGCGAACAGAGCCGACATGAAGCCGATCGCGGCGTAGGTGTAGTTCGTGAAGACCTTGTAGCTCTTGCCTTCCTGGTAACGGCCACGTGGCGCCAGCCACTTTTCGTGACCGGCGACGATGGAGAAGGCCAGCAGGGTGAGCGGGAGCTTGGCGGCCCACCAGTCGAAGACCATGCGGACGATGTAGCGCTTGGGTGAGCTAGCCACCCCCAGGCTTTCCGTCCAGGGCTGGAAAACGAGCATCCCGACGATAAGCGCCGCAACCCCCAGAAAGCTCCAGATGACAAATACCTTGCGATTCTTAACCAGGAACTCTTTGACAGACATTGCGCTATCTTCCTTTCGAGAGAGATTTGAGCACAGTGTTCGAGAGTAGGGAAACATGATGCGGGATTCGGGAACTGCTACCGAGACACATATTTTTTTGGGAGACAGTCCCTCCAGAGGTTTGTGTGTCAGGCGTTTTTTGCTCCAAAGGCCCAAAATGGAAGTCTGTCAGATTGGTGCGTTGCCGGGTGCCAGCATTTGCGGGCAAAAGGTGGCAATTCTTGGTCCGAAGCCCAGACAGCTTACGATCTATGACAGCAGATAACGCATCCTTGTCTGCTGCCACCGGGCGGTAAAGCCCTATGGCGGTGATAATGTGTGTTTCTTCCCGCGGCACCCCTTTCCCTAACCTGGCTTACTTTTGCGACCGCCGTCCAAACAGGTTTCCAATATGCCCTAGACCGGAGAAGACTTACCGAAGGACTTCGACCTCGTAGACGTAGCGATCGGCACGGACAAAACTCTTCACAAACTCGACAATGATGTCGTCCTGCGCGTAAGTGATGCGCTCAACGACGATCAACGGCTGGTTCGGTTCCATTTGCAGCAGCTCGCGCTGTTCATCGGTCGGCATTCTGGCAGAGATGCGATCACGCCCCTTGGTAATCCGGTATCCCTGGCTTTCGTAAATCGCATACAACGACTCGTGAGCGAGATCCGTCCGATCCAGTAAACCGGGATAAAGCTCGTACGGCATATAAGCGTCATGAATGGCAGTGGGAACGCCATCCATAAAGCGAAGCCGCTGGCTGCGGATGACGAGATCGCCTTCCTCCAGGTCCAGAGCGGTAGCGACCGCCCCCGTCGCGGGGATGCACTCCAGACCCAACACTCTCGAATAAGGCGCTCTACCGGTATCGACCGCTTCCTCATAGAAGCTGGTCAGACGGCTGGAGCGCCGAACGTATCGCGGATGCTGTACAAAGGTGCCGAGGCCGGGTCGTCGGACGAGCAAACCTTCGTCAACAAGCTCTGTGACGGCCTGGCGAGCCGTCATGCGGCTGACATCGTACTCTTCGGCCAATGCTGGTTCGGAGGGAATCGCGTCGCCGACCTTATAGGTGCCGTTATCGATCGCCCTCCGCAGGTCTTCGCGAATACGGACATACTGTGGCACGCCCCGCGTATCAATCTTCTCTTTCACGGTACAACCTTTTTCCAAACTGCCATACTGCACTTCTTGATGGACAAATGTCACTATCGGCAGCAAGAGGGTTGACTGTATAGACAACTAGATGTATATAATGTCTAAACCCTTATATCATGGTTTTTCAGCCGAGTCAAGGCGGATGTGATAAATGTCATATCTCGCAAATACCGTCTCATCACTTCCCTCATCACTCAGGATCAGAACGAATGACAGCAAATGCCACCACCATCACGCTTTTCCTCCTCTACCTGGGTTTAACGGTACTTATCGGCCTCTGGCAGGCGCGATCCATTAAAAGCGCGCAGGACTTCGCCATGACGAAGATGTCTGTCTGGCGGGCGGCGACCTTCCTCGCAGGGTTCACGATGGGCGGCGCGTCGACATACGGGCTGGCCGGAGACACGGTGAAATACGGGTTTACCTATCTGGTGTGGTTTCCGGCATCGATCATGACCGGCTGGTGGCTCACGGGGCTGCTGTTCGCCCGGCCCTACTACCGGTTGCAGGGCGTCACCCTGCCCACTCTTCTCAAGAAACGGTTTGACCGGCGCACCCGTATGGCGACCAGCATCAGCACGATGATCTATGCGGTTTTCACCATGCTGATGGAACTGTATGCGCTGGCTGCGGTCATCCGGTCGCTGCTGCCGGCTATCACACTGGCGCAGGCGACCGCTATCAGTCTGATCGTCAGCGTGGCGAGCGTGGCCTTCTCCGGCATGTTAGGCAGCTCGGCAGCTAATTTAATGCACAGCGTGATGATCACGGTGACGTTTAGCGTCGCGCTCGTTATTTTGTGGCGGCTTGTCGGGGGGCTGGACGTAGCCATCGAGCAGGTGACGGCGATCCTCCCGCAGGTGGCAGCGCCGGGGGTGGATCGACGCGTGTGGCTCTCCGCGACCGGGCTGGGAATGGGAGTCGCCGGGCAGTTATGGCTGGGCAAAGCCGGGCGGCTCGGCGGCATTTCCGTCATCTCCAGCCTCTCGGCGTCGTGCAGCAGCGAGGAGGATGCCCTTAAGGCATTCTTGCTGGCCGGGCTTTTCTCCGGGGTGGCCCCTTTCATGGCCGGGCTGGTCGGCATACTCACCGCCGCGCTGCTTGGCCCACAGATGGCAAATCTTCCCGCCTATTCGTCGCTGGGGATGGCGGTAACGACTGTTAGCCCGGTGCTGTCCGGCGTCCTCCTGGCCGCCGTCGCAGCTGCCATTCTATCGACGTTTGGGCCGTTATCGGTGGTATTCTCCTCCGTCCTGATCGAGGACATCATCAAAGAAGCCATGCCGATCGGCGAGCGGCTGGAGCGGAAGCTGTACCCGCTGTCGATCGCCATCGTCGCCACGCTTTGTGCAGCATATGTCGCCATATGGGGCATCGGCGACATTCTGCCGTTCATCTATTCGACCGCCTTCCCATGCACCGTCCCCGCGACCCTGGTGGCGCTGTTCGGCCTGTACTCAGACCGGACCGACGCAGCACACGCCTTCTGGGCGATCGCGCTCGGCGTGCCCATCGCCCTGATCTGGGGGCTGGTGCTGGATAATCCCTGGGGGATCCACAACCTGTACGTCGCGTTCGTGGTGCCGCTGTTCATTCTCGTTCACAGTCTCCTGGCATCCGACCAACCACAGGAACAGATCCTGGCATGGCGGAAAAAAGGACGCATACTTCCTTAAGAAAAAGGAGCTGCGTGTGCCGTTCGGATATCATGGGTGCATCCTGCACGTCGACCTCACGACCTCACGGCTCGAAGTTGAGCAGCCGGACGAAGCGTTCTACCGCCAATATATGGGAGGCAGTGCGCTCGGCGCTTACTATCTTTTGAAAAACACACCCCCCGGCGCCGATCCACTCGGCCCGGAGAACACGCTGGCTTTCTCTCTGAGCGTGCTGACGGGCGCATCGATCTCGGGTCTGAGTCGCCTGACCGTCACAGCAAAATCCCCTCAAAGTGGCGCTGTCGGCGACTCTCAATCCGGTGGGTTCTTCCCCGCACAGATGAAGTTTGCGGGTTTCGACGCCGTCATCGTCACAGGGCGAGCCAGCGAACCTGTTTACCTCTGGCTGCACGACGGGCAGGCTGAGTTGCGCCCGGCGGGACATCTGTGGGGCAAGATCACGGGCGAGGTGGAAAGGCTGCTCAAAGACGAACTTGGCGATGACAGGATCGAGGTCTTGCAGATCGGACCGGGGGGTGAGAACCTCGTACGGTTTGCCTCCATCATGAACATGTCGAACCGGGCGAACGGGCGAACCGGCATGGGGGCTGTGATGGGCGCCAAGAATCTGAAGGCGATTGTGGCGCGAGGCCAGGATCGCCCT
>CAZWUX010000355.1:0-4641 GCA_964637665.1 uncultured Anaerolineae bacterium | reverse complement strand
ACTCGCGCTGAAACGGCAGATAGAGCTTCCGATACACGCGCGGCGAGATGAGCGGGCCGGTCTGCATGCCAAAATCCGTGCCGCTCAGGAAGACAACATCTACCCGGTCACCGACCACCTCTGCTACCCTGCTCAGGTTTTTCAGCGCGATCTCGCACTGCCGCTCGAATACCTTATAGACATGGTCTTGCCGGGTGACGGTGCTCATGTACCACTCGGCGACATCGCGGATACCCTTCGGATGCTTGAGCATAGGCGCAGGCACCAGCGCGATGTCCCCGAAAGCCGTGCCGCCGAAGTTGGCAAAAACAGCCTTATCCGTCTGCGTATGCAGCCGCTCGGCCTCGCGCTCGAAGTACGCCAGGTGCGCGTCTGAGATAATGCCAAATTCCTCAAGATTGTCCTCTACACGCAGGCTTCCCTCGTCGATGGGCGGCTGGCGCACGATCACGTCGAAGTAATACCCGCCCTTCGGCATCTTTCCGCTCGCAGGCGCGGTCTTATCCCCCTCCGGGTACATCAGGATGCTGCCGTCTTCCTCCGGCTCGGTGTTGAACGCCTCCGGAACCAGCACAGGCGTCCCGTCGAACAGCGTCCAGGGACGCCAGCTTTTGTTCTCGAAGCCGAACATCGTCTCAGGTGTGGACAGCCCGACGACATCCGCGCCGAGCGCATCCGCCAGATCGGGCTTGATCTCGCCCAGAATCTGGAATGGCTCGACGATCTTGACCGGCGTGCCGGGCGGGTCCAGCTCAAGCGCCTGCCGCAGCAGGTAGACGGAGGAGGCGTGCATGCCCGTCGTGGGACTGCCTCCGAGGTCGAGCGGGACGCGATCCGGCTCGGTGTGGTTAATGGCATGCTGCACGCGCGTTCGGGAATCCATAAAAATCCCTCTCTTGCTCGCCCGGCCGGCTACAGGCTCGCGTATGGCGTATCTCTGATCGTGTCGATCATGGCCCAGAAGTTCTCCATCGGCGTGTCGAGCTGGACATGATGTGTCGGCCCGACGATCAGCCCGCCGCCTTTGCCCAACGTCCGAAGCCGGGTCAGCACTTCCTGACGCACGTCCTCCGGGGAGCCGAAGGGCAGCGTGTGCTGCTCATCGATCGACCCCCAGAAGCACAACTGCTCGCCGAACTCCTCTTTCAGACAGGCCGGATCCATGCAGGCCGGTTGGACGGGATTCAGCACGTCCAGGCCGATCTCGATCAATTCCGGGATGATGGGGTAGATATTACCATCCGAGTGATAGGCGACAACCACATCGGGGTTGATGTCTTTCAGCGACGCGATCATGTGCGCCATCCGGGGCTTGAGATACTTTCGCCAGTGAGTGGGCGAGATGAGCATACCGGTCTGCATGCCGATGTCATCCCCGGTCCAGACCATGTCCACCCCCATCTCGACCAGTTTCTTCGCGGCTGCCAGATGGTACTGGTACGGGATGTCCAGAATCGCGTCGGCGATGCCGGGGTCGGCGGCGAAATCCATGAGAAGCCGCGCGTAGCCGCGCAGCGCCCACGCGCACTCGAAAATCGTCGTGACCGTGACCCCGACGATCCAGTACTCCTCCTGGTAGGTTTCGAGCACCCGCCGGGCGTCTTCGTAAAGTTCGGGGCGATGCGGATCGGGGGGCGTGTACCCGTCGAGCGCACAGTCGTCGGCCAACGGGTGCTCGACCATCTCGGTGTAGTGGCCCACGCCAAACGGCGTTTCATAGGGGACTTTACGCCAGCCGACCTGCCATTCATCCAGATAGTGATCGCCCTCCTGGTAATAGGAATTGGCCCAGCCAACCGACGTAAGCAGCATGTCTTCGTCCAGCGCTCGTTCGAGGGCATACGTGTTGCCGCCGCCGTGCGGGTTGTGCGTCTTAGCGCCATCGACGATCATCTCTGCCCGCAGGCGGTCGGCAAATTCGGGCGTAAAGCTGATCTGCATCGGGCAGCGATCCGGTTCTTCGCGGTTGAGCGTTAATCTGACGCGGTCACGATGTTTCATCATGGCCCTCTTCATAACAGGGACGAAACTCGTCCAGATTTGTGTAAAGCGTAACGGTAAGCTGCCAGTCCGCGCTCGAACCAGGCCCCAGAGCGGGCAGCCTGCCGTTCCGCCAGGCTAAGGAAAGATCGTCGTAGTAGCCGGAGGACGGTTCCAGAGCGACGGTCGAGGGGATTGTATAACATCCCTCGTCGACCCAGATGCCGAGATAGGGAAGCTGCGCAGGCCGCCATGCGAGGTGCAGCCCGCTGCTCGACTCACCGTGAGACAGCGCCGCCCATCCAACCGGCTTTTCCGGCGGCAGGTAAAACTTGCGTGACGCCTGCCGGGATGGTGGCCCGACACGATCCAGCGACCACTGCATGCCGTCCTGTGTCTGTGCGCGGGGCCACGCATAGCGCCGCCCGGCCTCACCCCACGTATCAGAGACCTGCACGTTCACGACTTCCGTCACCTGCTCAGGGATCACGATCTGGAGGCTCGCATCAGCTACGAAAAGCGGGTGTGCGGCCCAGAGGTAACAGAGTTCTTCGCCCGCCCGGTGTTCGAGATGGTAGTCGAGCAGGAATGCAGCCTCACCGACGAGTTCGAGGCGGCGCGTCAACCGGTAGGGCAGCGCCACCCCGTCGACGCAGCACGTCAGCGCCTCGGATTCCGTGCACGTCACCTCCCATTCGAGCGACCAGACCTCTCCGTGATCCGGGAGTCTTGCTCCCTGAAATTCGCCGGGCGAGGGATAGTCGCAGGCGATGATCGTCGGGAGCATCTCATCCCATCCGCCGAGGCTGTATTCCAGAAAGCTGGCCGCATACGGGATGCGACCGCGCGGCGGGACCGCCGTCGGGGCCAGCCACTCGCGCCCGGCCTTTTTGTCGAACAGAGAAACCAGCTTGGCGCCGAGCGCCGGGACGACGACGATCCGCAGAAGGTCCGTCTCGAACTGCCAGGCATCCAGCCCACGCCAGATTATTGCCGTTACACTCTTTGCCATCGCATGCACCGGAGAGACGCGCGGACCTGTGGGGTCGCCTCCACAAGCCCGCGCGAGCATCTTAGCCAGTTATCACTCGTAGCACCAGGCCTTCGCCTGATCGATGTTCTCCGTGTTGAGGAAGAAGAGGTCTTCCCGGATGTGCTCGGGAATCTCCCCGCCGTTCAGGTAGTCATACGCCATCTGCATGGCCGCTTCGCCCTCGTCCACCGCCGGTGACTGCGCAACCGACCCCACCAGCCTGCCTTCCTCGATGGCCTCGACGCCTTCGGGGGAGGCGTTGTTCGACACAACCATCACCTGATCCTGCAACCCGGCCTCTTCGACGGCGTTGATGATGCCCATCGACATATCGTCGTTGTGGCCGTAGATGACCTTCAGGTTGGGATGCGCCAGCAGCAGATTCGTGGCGATGTCCTGGGCCTTCTGGCGGCTCCAGTCCGCGGGCTGGGTAGCCACCACCTCAAGGTTGGGGTTGGCCGCCAGGAACCCCTCGGTGATCGGCTCCGCGACGTTCATCCCGGCCAGGCCCTCGATGATGGCGACCTCGCCTTCTTCCACGTTCTCGGCAACCCACGCACCGGCAGCGCGCCCCATGTCCTTGAAGTCAAAGTCGATCAGGCTGAGCGGCGTGCCCGGCCCTTCCTCGACGTTGATGCCGGTGAGAATCACCGGGATGTCGGCGTCATTGGCAACTTGCAGCGCCTGCTGGCCCGCCGCCCCGTTGGTGGTCATCATGAGGACGATGTCCACACCGCGCGAAACCATGTCCTCCATGTTGGCGATCTCGGTGTCGGCGTTGCCCTGTGAGTTGAGCACGACCAGATCGACGCCCAGTTCCTCCGCCTTCTGGCGAACGCCCGACTCCTGGCACTGATAGTAATATTCAGTACCGGCGGCGATGTAGCCAACGGTGAAGTCTCCGGCTGCGGCAGGCTCCTCTTCGGCTGGCTCCTCTTCCACCGGCTCGTCGGCTGCCGGTTCTTCCGTCTCTACTTGCTCTTCCATCGGCTCCTCTTCCGCGGGTTCTTCGGCTTCCGCCGGTTCCTCTGCGGGTTCTTCGGCCTCTGCCGGTTCCTCCGCTTCCGGCACAGGCGCCGTCTGCTGGCAGGCAGCCAGCAGGCTGGCAGTCACAACGGCAGCCAGCAGCAGAAGCAGGACCTTCAACGGTGAATTTTTGTGATACATCATCTCACTCCTTTTGTGTCGCTGTTTGTACGGTGATAAGGGAGAACTCCTGTGAAATTGACGCCCAACTTCACCTCCATTTCTTGACCTCGATCAGGTTTTGGCAATGCGCTTGCGCGCCTTATGACTGTACTGGTTGGCAATGACGGCGATCATGATGATGGCGCCGACGGTGATGTTCTGATAAAAGGCGCTGACGTTGAGCATGTTGAGGCTGTTGGAGATGATGCCGAGCAGCAGCACGCCGAGAAACGCCCCGGTGACGCTGCCCCGCCCCCCGGTGAGCGCGACGCCGCCGATGACGACCGCCGCGATGGACTGAAGCTCGTACCCGTTGCCCATAAGCGGCAGCGCGGCCCCAATGCGTGAGGTGAGAGTCACCGCTGCGATGCCGACGTAAAGGCCGGTCACGACGTAGACGGCGATCTTGTGCGCGTCGACGCTGATACCCGACAGAAAGG
>CAZWUX010000354.1:0-4674 GCA_964637665.1 uncultured Anaerolineae bacterium | reverse complement strand
GTCAGAAGGTCGGTGAGGTCATCACGCGCGATGTCATACACATTGATGGCTGGCTGATCGGGCGTGCCGGGGTTCTCGGCCATCACCCCGGAACCCGCGCCGCCAGCATATCGGCCAGATCGGCGATGCTGTCGAGCACCAGATCAGGAGATAGATCCACCCCATCCAGATCGTCCCGCGTCGTCACCCCGGTGAGCACGAGGATCGTGCCGATGCCGACCCGCTCCGCGCCGAGAATGTCCGTCTCCAGCCGGTCGCCGACCATCGCCGTCGTTTCCGGCTCAGAACCGTAGGCCCGCATCGCCGCCTCGTAGAGGGCGGTCTCCGGCTTGCCGATGATCACCGGCTCGACGCCCGACGCAGCGATCAGCGCTGCCATGACGGTGCCCGCCCCCGGCGTGAAGCCGTGCGGCGTGGGGAACGTCTTATCCGGGTTGGTCTGAATAAAGCGCGCCCCGCCGCGAATGAGCCGGTTTGCTGCCGCCAGCTTGTCGTACGAGAGGCCGCGATCCATCGACCCTATCACGGCGACAGCCTCGTCGGGCTGATCGTCGCCCGAACGCACGTCGAACCCGGCCTCCCGCAGCGTGGCGATCAGCCCGGACTCGCCGACGACGTAGACCGTATCCCCCGCCGAGAAGTGTTCCTGCAAATAGGTGGCCGTCACGATCGCGCTTGAGAAGATGCGCTCGACGCCGATCTCGATACCGAAGCCGGCGAATTTCTCCACATACTGCATCCGGTCGCGGGTAGCGTTGTTGGTCAGCAGCGCCCAGTTGGTACCCTGCGCGTTCATGACCTCGAAGAAGTCGCTCAGTCCGGCGATGGGCTGGTCCGCGCGCCAGAGCACCCCATCGCCATCGATTAACAGTGTGTTGATGTCTTTGATGTCCATGCGTGAGATTATACCACGCGCTGAGGCGCGCCGGGTCGAATTGGTTGTAGTCTACATGCAGCAATGGTACAATCGCCCTCGTTCTCGAACCTGAAGAAAGAGGGGATCGACCTGCATGGGTGGATTGGATGAGCGCGTCGCACTCGTCACCGGCGCATCACGCGGCATAGGGCGCGCCATCGCCCTCGAACTCGCCCGGCGCGGTGCGAAGGTGGCCGTCAACTATAATCGCAGCGGCGACGCGGCTGCGGAGGTCGTGGATGCCATCACCGCCGACGGCGGGGAGGCCATCGCTATGCAAGCGGATGTCAGCGACTTCGACGCGGCGGGCAACCTGGTCAAAGAGACCGTCTCACATTTCAGCCAGATCGACATCCTCGTCAATAATGCCGGTACGACGCGGGACATGATCATCATGCTGATGCCGGAGGAAGACTGGGATACCGTCATCCTGACCAACCTCAAGAGCGCGTTCAACTGCTCGAAGGCGGCTGTCCGGCCCATGATGCGTAAGCGGTACGGGCGCATCATCAACATCACGTCGGTGGCCGGAATCGCCGGGAACGCCGGGCAGACGAACTACAGCGCGAGCAAGGCGGGGCTGATCGGCTTCACGAAATCGCTCGCCCGCGAGGTGGCGGCCCGGAATATCACTGTCAACGCGGTGGCACCCGGTTTCGTCCCTACAGACCTGACGGAAAGCGTACCCGAAGACATCAAAACTTCATCGCTGGAAGCCATCCCGCTGGGCCGGTGGGGAACACCGGAGGAAGTGGCCTATGCGGTCGCCTTTCTGGCGGGAGATGAGGCCGGATACATCACCGGGCAGGTGATTTCTGTTGACGGCGGCATGGTGATGGGGTAAAGAAATCACGCGGAGCAGAGATCACATGGAACCACAGGATACAATCACAATTGCGCCCAACGTCCTGATCACGATCGCCCGCCACGCGACCGAACAGGTGGATGGCGTGTCGCATATGGGGCAGATTCCGGTCGATGTGGGACGCCTGTTACGCGGCAATCCGATGGGATCGGGCGTCGTGCTGGAAATCGATGACGATCAAAAGGCGACGGTCGATCTCTACATCTCCGTCGAGCCTAACACCGTTATGCGTGACGTAAGCCGCGCCGTGCAGCGCGCCGTCAAACGGGCCATCCAAGATCTGGTTGGGATGGATGTCATCGCCGTTAACGTACACATCGAGGACGTAAACTACCCGCTCGGCGAGCGCACCTGACCGACGGGATATGCTCGAACCAGAGGAATACACTTTGCAGCTTCGCCGTAAGGCCCGACGCACCGCCCTGGAAATTCTATACGAGGTCGACTGCGCCGCACACGCCCCGGGAATCGTGCTGCAGCGGCGACTCGACGAAGGGAACTTTGGCGAACCGACCGCTGCCTTCCTGGCCGATGTCGTATCCGGCGTGTTGGAGAACCAGGACGCGCTGGACGAGTTGATCCAGCGCTACGCGCCGGAGTGGCCCGTCGAGCAGATGGCGATTATCGATCGTAACATCCTGCGCATGGCGATCTGGGAACTCGTGGTCAGCCGCAAAACGCCGCTGAAGGTCGCGATCTACGAGGCCGTCGAGCTGGCGAAAGTGTACGGGAGCGACAGCGCTCCTCGTTTTGTGAACGGCGTGCTCGGCACACTAGCTATCAAACAGCAGGAACTCATCGCGGCCTTCCAACAGGATTAACCGAGCGTATCGATCCACTGCACTGTACCCATACCGGAAAGCATCGCCTTCACTGATGGACACTCTTTGTGGCATCGGGCTGCCTGAACTCATTATTCTTGCCCTGTTAGGATTCGTCGTGATCGGGCCGGAGCGCTCGCGCGAGACCGCGCTGCAAGCCGGGCGCTGGCTGCGCACGCTGATGAAGTCCCCCTGGTGGCGAGAGTTCAACCAGATCACGGATTCGATCCGCAACCTGCCGACGACGCTCGTCCGCATGGCCGAGCTTGAGGAAACCCAGCAGGAACTCCAGCGCACGTTGAGTGACATCGAACGGGACGCGAAGGTCGACATCAACCAGCGCCCCGCCCCCACAAGCACCGCATCCCCGGCAGAGGAAGCTTCCGAGGACCCCTGGGGCATCCAGACCTCGCAGCCGACCGGCCCCACACAGCCGGGGACGCGCTCCGCTCCACCTGCGCCGGAGGCGGACGATTTGCCGCTTGCCAGTCCGACTAATGATGGCGAGTCCCCACCTCAGGGTAGCTCCGACGACGAGGGGAGCGCCGTGTGAACGCCATTCTGGAGTGGTCCGCACGGCTGCCGCTCAGCGCCGAAGCGCGGGTTTTGATCTCAGCTTTGATCGTCAGCCTGACGGTGGCGCTGCTCGCGCTTATCCGCAACCGGCAGGCCATCGTATCGCCGGATGAGCCGGACAGCGATCTGGGTGTCATCTTTGAAAATCCGGCGTCCATCCTGCCGCACGTCGCCGAGCTTCGGACGCGGCTCATCAACAGCGTCGTGGCGATCATCATTGGCACCATCGTCGCGACCGCCCTGAGCCAGACGATCCTCCAGCTGGTTGCAAAACCCATCGGCAGCCTCGACAACCTTCAGGCCATCGGCGTCACGGAGCCTTTCGGCGTGTTCTTCCGCGTCGCGCTGACGGTGGGCGCTATTCTGGCCGCGCCGTACATCATTTCGCAGCTATGGATCTTCGTCGCCGCCGGGCTGAAGCCGTCCGAGCGGCGCCTCTTCTACCTGTTCGTGCCGTTCGCCGTCATCCTGTTTATGACGGGCGTCAGCTTTGCCTACCTCGTCATGCTGCCGGTTGCCGTGCCGTTTCTCGTCACCTTCATGGGCGTGAACGCCACGCCCACGCTCGAGAACTACATCAAATTTGTGACGAGCGTCCTTCTGTGGGTGGGCATCAGCTTCGAGATGCCGCTGGTCATGTTCGCTCTGGCGAAAGTCGGAGTCGTCAACGCACGGATGCTGCTCAAGAACTGGCGCATCGCCATCGTCCTGATTGCCATTCTCGCGGCAGTCATCACCCCTACCCCCGACCCGGTCAACATGGGCATCGTCGCCGCGCCATTGTTCATCCTGTATCTGCTCAGCATCATCCTTGCCATGTTCGCATGATGAGGGAGCCGGACAGAGGGCATCCAGACGCCCGGACGCCCGGCAGCGTGAACTGAGAACACCGAGATAGAGGAGACTGACCGTAAATGGTCGCTACACGGATCGTCATCATGGGGGCCGCCGGGCGCGACTTCCATAACTTCAACGTCATCTTTCGTGACGACGAGCGCTACGAGATCGTCGCATTCACCGCCACGCAGATTCCGGGGATCGAGGGGCGGCGCTACCCGCCGGAGCTTTCCGGCGGACGCTACCCTGAAGGCATTCCCATCTACGACGAAACAGAACTCACCTCCCTCATTCGTGAGAGGAACGTCGACGTGGTCGTGTTCGCCTACAGCGACGTGCCCCACGAGTACGTCATGCACCGGGCCTCCGCCGTCATCGCAGCCGGGGCAGATTTCTGGCTGCTGGGGGCCGGGCGGACTCAACTGGCGAGCAGCAGGCCCGTCGTCTCCATCGGCGCGGTGCGGACCGGCTCCGGCAAGAGCCAGACGACCCGCTACGTCGCCGGTCTGCTGCGGGAGATGGGCCATCGGGTCGTCGTGATCCGGCACCCTATGCCCTACGGCGATCTCGCCAGCCAGGCGGTGCAGCGTTTCGCCTCCTACGCTGACCTCGATCGCTATGACACGACCATCGAGGAGCGCGAGGAGTACGAGCCGCAC
>CAZWUX010000353.1:0-4677 GCA_964637665.1 uncultured Anaerolineae bacterium | reverse complement strand
AGAAAACCCGCTAAAGAGTCAAGTTCTACTTTACAAATTACCCCATTCGGGTACCGGGCAGGGTCCGGGCCAGCCGGGGGATGATAAAAAACGAGGTCTGGCTCATAATAATGGTGAAGTGGGGGGGAATTCCGATCTCGCCCGCCGATTCCCGGTTCGGCGGCTTTTCTCCTCCGTCGTGTACATGGCGGGCGATGATGCGGTACAAAACGGCGGAGCCGTTTTGACTGGGAGAAAGCGCAGCTTTCTCCACCACCGGCCTGATAAGTCCTACTTGACAGTCAAATGGGTTGTCCCTAGAATGAATTCGACTTGTGTCACAGCCTGGATGCAGGTCTTTTCTGTTGATCGGCCTGTGCCGGTTCCGGCGCAAAATTTACCGTTATCCCCCCGGAGCGGCGGGGCCATCTCCGCCGCTCGACTCAGGTGCCTCTCGCGTCGATTCGTGGTTTGCTGATCCGTAGCCGAAAGATAGGAATGAAACGATGCCAACACACACTCACCGGGTGTATCCCTACATCCCGAACTCCGTCCCGGCTGTCAGAGAGGAAATGCTCAGGTATCTCGGCGTCGAGGATGTGGAGGCGCTGTACGAAGTCATCCCCCGCGAACTGCGGCTGGATCGACCGCTGCAACTGCCCGATCCGCTGCCCTCCGAGCATGACCTGAAGCAGCACGTTCAGAGCTTGCTCGACCGCAACGTCAGCACCGACGAGGTCGCCAGCTTTCTCGGCGCGGGCTGCGGGAAGCACTTCATCCCCGCCCTGTGTGACGAGGTCAACGCGCGCGGCGAGTTCCTGACCGCCTACGCGGGCGACACGTACTCCGATCACGGCAAGCATCAGGCGTGGTTCGAGTTCCAGAGCTTGCTCGGCGAGCTGCTGGAGATGGATGTCGTCGGCTTCCCGACGTACGACTGGGCGACGGCGGCGAGCAGCGCGCTGCTCATGGCGGCCCGGCTCACCGGGCGGGCGGAGGTGCTCGTCCCGCAGAGCCTCAACCCCGACAGGCTGTCCCACATGCACAACTACTGCAAGGGGCTGGTGGAGCGCATTATCACGGTGGATTACGATGCCGCCACCGGCGCGCTTGATCTGGACGATCTGCGGAGCAAGCTTTCTCCGGCGACGGCGGCTGTCTATTTCGAGAATCCGACCTACTTCGGGGTGATCGAGGCGGCGGGGGCTGAGATTTCGGCGGCTGCGCGCGAGAACGGCGCGCTGAGCATCGTCGGGGTCGATCCCATTTCGCTGGGGGTGCTGACGCCGCCGAGCCGGTATGGGGTGGATATCGTGTGCGGCGATGCTCAGACGCTCGGCGTGCACATGCTGGCCGGGACGGGCACCTGCGGGTTCATCGCCAGCCACGACGATCAGGCCGTCATGGCCGAATATCCCACCCTCTTCGAGACGATGGGGCGCACCGAGCAGCCGGGCGAATGGGGATTCGGCTGGGCGACGCTCGACCGGACATCCTACAATCAGCGCGACCAGTCGAAGGACTTCACGGGCACGTCTACGGGGCTGTGGGCCATCACGGCTGCCGTCTACATGGCGACGCTCGGCCCGCGCGGGATGCAGGAGGTCGACGAAGCCATCATGCAAAAGTCACACTACACGGCGAAGCGCCTGTCAGCGCTGGACGGCGTGCGCGCTCCCATGTTTGACTCGGCCTTTTTCAAGGAGTTCGTCGTCAACTTTGACGCCACCGGCAAGACCGTACGCGACATCAACAAAGCGCTGCTGAGCTACGGGGTTTTTGGCGGCAAGGACCTCTCCGCCGAGGTCCCCGCGCTGGGCCAGAGCGCGCTCTACTGTGTGACGGAGGTCACATCGCTGGCGAATATCGAGCGGCTGGTAGCGGCGCTTGAGGAGGTGCTGTCATGACCGGGGGAAAAAGTCTGCTGCGCGAGGATTTTCAGGCCGCCCGCTGGGGTGAGCCGCTCATCACGGAGATGGGCACGCCCGGCGAACGAGGCGTCATCCCCCCTGCCGTCGAGCCGGAGATACGGGCCGAGGTGGGCGACGTGCTGGCGACGATCCCGGCAGGCGTGCGCCGGGACGATCCGCCGAACCTGCCCGAACTCTCCCAGCCGCAGGTGCTTCGCCACTACCTGCGTCTGTCGCAGGAGACGCGGGGGACCGATGTCAACATCGACCTCGGCCTCGGCACCTGCACCATGAAATACAGCCCCAAAGTGAACGAGCAGCTTGTCCGCAGCCCGAAAATGGCCGAGATCCACCCGCTTCAGGACGAGGACACCATTCAGGGCTTGCTGGAGATCGTGTACCGGTTCAGCCGGATGTTGAGCGAGATATCCGGTATGGACGTGTTCAGCTTCCAGCCGGGCGGCGGCGCGGCGGGCATCTTCACGAACGCGTCCATCATCAAGGCGTATCACGACCTGAACGGCGAGGGCGACCGGCGCAACGAGATCATCACGACCGTCTTTTCCCATCCCGCCGACGCGGCGACCCCGGCGACGGCGGGGTTCAAGGTCATCACCCTCCACCCGAACGAGAACGGCTACCCGGACTTCGAGGCGCTGAAAGCGGCGATCAGCGACCGCACAGCCGGGCTGATGATGACCAACCCCGAAGACACCGGGATATTCAACCCCAACATCAGGGACTACACGGAGGCCGTCCACGCGGCGGGCGGCATCTGCGCGATCGATCAGGCCAACGCGAACGGGATTTTAGGGATCACGCGGGCGAAGGAGCTCGGCTTCGACCTGTGCCAGTTCAACCTGCACAAGACGTTCTCATCGCCGCACGGCTCGGAGGGGCCAGCCTGTGGCGCGGTCGGCGTCAAAGAGCCGCTCGCCAAGTTCCTGCCCGCCCCCCTCGTCGCGTTCGACGGCGAGCGCTATACCCTGAACGACGATCTGCCCCACAGCATCGGCAAGATCAAGGGCTTTCTGGGCAATCTGGCCGTCGTGGTCAGGGCCTACGCCTGGGTGATGAGCCTCGGCGCGGACGGCCTGCGCACGGTGGCCGAGACGGCGGTACTAAACAACAACTACCTCGCGAAGAAGCTCTCTCAGGTCAGGGGCGTGTCGATTCCCTACGCGGAAGGGAAACCCCGCTTGCAGGAGGTCCGCTACAGCTGGGCGCAGCTTGAGGAGGAAACCGGCATCACGACCGGCGACGTGAATCGCCGCATCGTGGACTACGGCGTCAACAACTACTTCACGAGCCACGAGCCCTGGATCGTGCCGGAGCCGTTTACGCCCGAACCGACCGAGTCCTACTCGAAGCAGGACCTTGACGAGTATGCCGCGATCATCGAGCGCGTTTCTGAGGAAGCCTACGCCGATCCCGACCTTGTGAAGTCCGCGCCCCACCGCAGCGCGATCCACAAAATCGACGAGACGATGCTGGTCGATCCGGCGAAAGTCGTGACGACGTGGCGCGCGTGGGTGAAGCGGGGCCGCGCCGAACAGGACGCGGAATAGCCGCTGGCGGGCACAGTCAGCAAAGAGGCGCCGGGTATACTCGGCGCCTCTTTTTCGATCCGGCGGTGGGGCGCGAACGGGCCGGTTGACATTCCCCGGCGGGTACTGTATAGTAGTCTCAATTGTTGAGATAATCTGTCTTAAATAGTGAGATTAAGCGCCTGTTTACTTTATGCCGTCTTCCAGCGCGACAGCCAGCAATGTGCTCGACATTCTGCTGCTCTTTCATGAGTCGCGCCGCGAGCTAACGGCAGGGGAGATCGGCAAGCTCATCAGTACGCCGCGCAGCACAACCTACCGCTACATTCGTACGCTGTGCAACAAAGGATTTCTGGATCACACAGCCAGCGGCGGCTACCAGCCCGGACCGAGTCTGCTTCAGTTTGCCTATCTCATATACGGCAGGTCCAACATCGGCCAGATGGCCCTGCCGATCATGGAACAGATTATGCAGGAAACACGAGAAACCGTACTGCTAACGCGCAAGTTTGGCCGCCACAGCGTGTGCGTCGAGCGCGTCGAAGGGCCGCAGGCGATACGCATCACAGTGGAGCCCGGCCACATGCAGCCGTTACATGCCGGTGCGCCCTCCAAAATCCTGCTGGCGTACGCTGGCCGCAAAGAGTGGGATCACTACGTGTCCCAACCGCTGGAAGAATTCACCTCAAACACCATCACCAACCCCGATGTGCTTATCGACCATCTCCGCACCATTCGCAAACAGGGGTATTGCACGAGCGACGGGGAAATGGACGAAGGGGCGCTGTCGATTGCCGTCCCCATCCTCAACGAATGCGATCACCTGGTCGCCGGTTTGAGCGTAACCGGCCCGGCCTTCCGCCTCGACAACGTCAAAGTCGAACACCATCTGGCAGCGCTGCGTGCTGGCGCGGCAGCGATCGAGCAGCAGTTGGCCTGACGGCTCGACGACGCGCCTCAACACCCGATCTGCTGCGGCGTCCTATCTCACTCTGTACGGTGGGTATCCGAAAGCCAGCCGCACCCGGTGCGGTGACATCTATCGATTTGCGCGTCGTCCAAAAAGGAGGTGGCCTGGAAGCCTATAGACCGACGTGAGTTCAGCTTAGTTGGAGGAGAAGACAGTGAAACGTTTATCAATTGCGCTGATCGCCCTGCTGGCGCTGGTGTTGATCGCCTGTGCGCCAGCCGCTCCCGCCGAAGCGCCCTCCGGGGGGGAGGAAGCCGCAGAGTCAGAGGCC
>CAZWUX010000352.1:0-4682 GCA_964637665.1 uncultured Anaerolineae bacterium | reverse complement strand
CGGGCATAGTGTAACGGTAACACATCAGCCTTCCAAGCTGTTGTTACGGGTTCGAATCCCGTTGCCCGCTCTAGGCTCCACGTTACCGGGCCTGTAGCTCAGCGGCAGAGCGTCCGGCTCATAACCGGTTGGTCGCAGGTTCGAATCCTGCCGGGCCCATTCATTAGAGATATGAACCCCTCCTACGATGAACAGCGGAGGGGTTTTGATTTTTGGCTTTTCCTCACGCCGCTCCCCTGATCTGTGATATAGTTGGTCGGGGGCAGGGGCACGTCGGGCGGCTTTTCGCCTGACCGGGCGCATCGCGAAGGGCCGCGCCGCCACCTTATCGATCCTTCATCACCATCCACTCAACCACTCACAGAGGATAACATGACGCTGCCAGTCGAGATCGAAATCAAAGAGGAACGCCTGCGCCGTTTTCTGGATGAGCAGGGATACGACTCCCTGATCGTCGCGCGGCGAGACAACATCGCCTGGCTAACCGGGGGCGGCGAGGCGGTGTCCGACCGGATGTCGCCCTACAGCCCGCTCTATCTCGTCGTGACGCCCGATGCGAAGTATGCGGTCGGTTACACTATGGACCTGCCCCGTACGATGGACGACGAGTTCGCCGGGCTGGATTACGAGCCAAGGTCGATTCCAACATTTGGCCGGGCCATTGAGGCGATCGCGCTGGAGCTTGCCGTCGGGCGCCCATGCGCCGATGTGCCTTTCCTGGGCGTCGACGATGTCAGTGAGCAGATCGTCGATCTGTACTGGCCCTACACGCCTGCTGAGATGGCACGCTACGAGGCCAATGCCCGGCAGTGCGCAGCCATCCTGACCGAGCTTGGGAACTGGGTCGAACCCGGCATGACCGAGCGGCAGGCGTTCGCCCGGATGTGGGGGCTGTTCGTCGAGCACGGGTTTTCGGGGCGGTATATGTGGGTCGGATCGGATGAGCGCATCGCCAAATACCGCCATCCGGTGCCCAGTGATGAGCCTATCGAAAACGTCGTGCTGTTCGCCCCCACTGCCGTCAAGGGCGGGCTGCCCGTCCTGCTGACCCGGATGGTCACTTTTGGCGATCCGCCCGAAGACATCCGCCGCCGGTACGATGCCGTCACGACGATGCAGGCCGCCATGCTGAGCAAAACTCAGCCGGGGGCGAGGCTCAAGCCATTGTTCGATGCGATGATGGGCCTGTTCGAGGAGATGGGCTACCCGGCGGATCGCACCCGCCATTTTCACGGCGGGCCGGTCCACTACGGCGGCAGCGACTCCGCCCGGATGCAGGACCCGGACGCCGTCGTGCAGGCTAACTCGTCGTACACTTACTATCTGACCATCACCGGCGTGAAAAGCGAGGACCTCATCCTCGTCGACGACGAACGGACGTGGCTGGCCTCGGTAGACGGTCAGTGGCCGATGCGCTCTGTCAAGGTTGACGGTCAGACCTATGGCATCCCGGACCTGCTCATCCGGTAACGTCGCGAGCCTTCGGGGGAGCGAGCCGCGCGATCCCCCGACTTTTTATGCCTTCTGATACGGGAAAGCTGTACAGAAATCAATTGCCGAAATGAGCGGAAGTTGTTAATCTGCTCACCAAAGAGGCCGGGTGAGGGGCAGACGCGCCTTCGACCTCAGCCCGGTTTTGCGAACCCCATCCAACCACGACAAGGAGTACGAACATGCCGAAGTATGGTGCCCACGCGTTTTTGTGGATCGATACCTGGACGGTCGAAAAGGGAAATCACGCCATTGCCGAGGCGGGTAAGCACGGCTTTGATTTCATCGAGATTCCGCTGCTGCGCCCTGACGAGTTCGACGCGGAGGCGCATAAGAAGGCGCTGGCCGACGCGGGGATCGGCGCGACCGCGTCCCTGACGCTGCCCGACGAGGCGCACATGCCCGCCGCGCCCGAAAAGGCGAAAGCCTTCCTGATGAACGCGCTGGACAAGGTCGAGGCGACCGGCCTCACCTACCTGTGCGGCTGCACGGCTTACACGCTGGGTCGTTTCACCAATCAGCCGCCGACGGAGGAGGAAATCCAGATTATCGTGGATACACTGGGTGAGGTGGCGGAGGTCGCCAAGTCACGCGGCATCCGGCTGGGCCTCGAATCTGTCAACCGGTACGAATCGTATCTGTGCAATACGCTGGGCGATACGCGTGAGATCATCCTCGCCATCGATTCGGATAACCTCGACCTGCACGCCGACACCTACCACATGAACATCGAGGAAAATGGCTTTTACAACGCCATCGTCGACGCCGCCGACGTACTGAGCTACATCCACATGAGTGAGAGCCATCGTGGATTGGTCGGCACCGGGACGGTGATCTGGGATGACATCTTCCGCGGTCTGAAGGACGCGAACTATGAGGGGCCGCTCGTGCTCGAGTCGTTTGCGGCCATCAACCCGGACCTGATCGCCGCGACCAAACTGTGGCGCGCGCCCAGCGTGTCGTCGGACGTGATGGCGGGGGAGGGCCTGAAGTTCCTGAAGGCCGGTGCGGAGAAGGTCGGTCTTTAGGACCAATACGGTTCGGTTAAGCGAGGCCAAAACCCCCCGCGATGCGCGTTGCGCAACGCCGGTTGCGCAACACTGCATCGTCCGCCCCCTTGCAAAGGGGGCAAATTCGAGCGTCAGCGAGAATTGGGGGATTCCTGCTTGCAGAAAGACGGAAAAAAGGAGGCGCCCGGACGAAACCGGGCGCCTTTTTGGTGCATCCCAACGCCGGATACCCGACGATGGTGTGGTTATTTGAAAAGAAGCTCGCGGAAGAAGCGGGACATGGCAATCGGATCACCAGACTCGACCAGCGCGTTGAGCTTCTCCATGCCGATATCCGCCACAAGCTGCTTGAACGCCTTGACCCACATCATGCTCTCGTACATGGATTCGGCAGGGTCGGAGCGGTAGGAGAACAGGTCCATCGAGTACCAGCCGTCGTAGCCGGTGCGCTCCAGCCAGTACATCAGCTCGACGTATTCGATGAAATGTACGGAACCGACGTTGAGGTCCCAGTCCCAGTCACCGTAGTTGTCGTTGAAGTGCAGATGGAACAGCTTGTCGTTCATCTGGGATAGGGCCACGACCTCGCCCAGACTCTCGTGGCCGTACATGGCGTGCCCCACGTCTAAACACACGCCGACGTTTTCACGGTCGATGTGCTCAAGCAGCAGGAGCGTCTTGGCGGCGGTGTCGATGAAGGAGAAGGTGCGCGGCTCGACGGGCTTGAACTCCAGCGCAAGCCGGATGCCGGGGTTGTGATCGGCGCAGGCCTGCACGCCCTCGACCCACCACCCGAACAGGTCCTGATAGTTGACCTCGAAATAGTAATCGAACCCGTCCTGTCCGGGCCACAGCCCGACCTGCTTACCGCCCATCTCTGCGGTCAGGTCCATCGCGTCTTTGATGTAGTCGACTGCCTGCTGGCGCAGCCCGGCGTCGGCGTTGCCGAGCGTGCCCTTCGCCCAGCGCTTCTGGCCCCACAGGTCGGGGTTGACGCTGGCGACGGCGATGCCGTGATTGTCCAGAATCTCCCTGACATCGGTGGCGTTGTCGCGGGTGAGGTCGCCTTCGCCGTAGGTGAACTCCAGCCCCTCGACCAACCCCTGGTCGGCGGCGATGGTAATCCGCTCGAAGATGTCGCGGTTTTCGCCGTATCCGCCTACCATGAAACGGTCGCTCATGCGATTGTACAGGCCGATAATCGCACTCAGCTTTGGTTCTGACATTGTGGTCTCCTTGCAAGTAGGTTAGAGGGCGCGTTGGTGCGCGTTTCTGTCCTCTAATAGTGGCACAAAATCAACTTTTTGACAATTGCCATTGACGTTCGTTAATTCTGTGATAGAATGGTTACGGACTGCACTGATCAACCAATGACACGAACCCAATGACAAGAGAGGCAATAGTTCATGGATTCAACCGTTCCTGAGCAGATTTGCTATGTGGGACAGATGATGTTTGAACGACGGCTTACCGACTTCTCCGGGGGTAACATCAGCGTGCGCGACGGCGACACCATGTGGATTTCCCCCCGCTACGCAGGCAGCAAGCAGCACTGGAACCTCGACCCCTCAGACATCGTGCACGGCCCTATCGATACCGAGGAAATCACCGAGCACCCGCGCTTCTCCCGCGAAGGGTACGCGCATCTGTCCGTTTACCGCACGTTCCCGGACGCGCAGGCGTGCATCCACGCCCATCCCTTCTACGTGCTGCCTTTCTGCGCGGCAGAAAAGCCGATCATCCCCGTGTTGGAGTCGAGTGAGAAATTCGAGAGCATCGACGTGATCCCGTTCGCCCCGGCTCACAGCCGGGACCTGGCGGCTAACATCGTGGAAGGGCTGCGCCCCAGAGAGCATCTGATCGGTAAGAAGGCCGCAGGGGTCATCCTGCCCCGGCATGGGACGTTCATGGCGGGGGGCGATCTGTTTGACGTGCTCGACGTGGTGGAACGCATCAACTGGAACGCCTGGTGTATTCTGGCCCAGAATATGCTGCCGGACGAGTCCTGACCCGGAATGCAGGTTCGTAGAGGGAGCTTGAGAGAGTTTAGTATGTATTTGACCGTCACGCCAAATTCGGCGCTCGACCGTGTGATCTTCATCGACGAGTTTGTGCCTGAGACCGTCATGCGGGCCGACCGGCAGGTTGCGAGCGTGGGGGGCAAGGGCTTCGATACCTCTG
>CAZWUX010000351.1:4397-4685 GCA_964637665.1 uncultured Anaerolineae bacterium | reverse complement strand
AAGACGCTGCTCGCCAAAGCCGTCAGCGGCGAGGCGGGCGTGCCGTTCTTCTCGATCTCCGGCTCGGAGTTCGTCGAGATGTTCGTCGGCGTCGGCGCGAGCCGCGTGCGCGACCTGTTCGATCAGGCCAAGCGGCACAGCCCGTGCATCGTCTTCGTCGACGAGGTGGACGCCGTCGGGCGGCATCGCGGGGCGGGGCTGGGCGGATCGCACGACGAGCGCGAGCAGACCCTCAACCAGATTCTGGTGGAAATGGACGGCTTCGACACGAACACGAACGTGATCGTC
>CAZWUX010000351.1:0-4387 GCA_964637665.1 uncultured Anaerolineae bacterium | reverse complement strand
TCGTCGCCGCCACCAACCGGCCCGACATCCTCGACCCGGCGCTGCTGCGTCCGGGCCGCTTCGACCGCCGCGTGATCCTCGACCGGCCCGACGTGCGGGGCCGCGAGGAAATCCTCGAAGTCCACGTGCGCGGCAAGCCGCTCGCCCCCGACATCGACCTGTCGATTCTGGCGCGGGCGACACCCGGCTTCGTCGGCGCGGATATCGAGAACATGGTCAACGAGGCGGCGATCCTCGCTGCCCGCCGGGGCCGCAAGACGATCAGCATGGACGAGTTTCAGGAGGCCATCGAGCGTGTCATCGCCGGGCCTGAGCGCCGCAGCCGCCTCATCACCGAAGATGAGAAGAAGATCACGGCCTACCACGAGGCAGGCCACGCGGTCGTCGCCCACATCCTGCCCTTCTGCGACCAGGTGCTGAAGGTGACGATTATCCCGCGCGGCATGGCGGGCGGATACACGATGTCGCTGCCTGAGGACGCGTGGTATAAGTCCCGCTCGAAGTTCCTCGACGAGATCGCGATGGCGCTCGGTGGGCGCGTGGCCGAGGAGCTTGTGTTCGGTGAGATCACGACCGGCGCGCGCGCTGACCTCGAAAGCGTGACGAAGACGGCGCGCAACATGGTCACGCGCTATGGCATGAGCGACCGGCTCGGCCCGATGATCTACGGCCAGAAGGAGGAGCTTGTCTTTCTGGGGCGTGAGATCGGCGAGCAGCGCGATTACAGCGAGTCCGTCGCCGAGGAGATCGACGCGGAAGTGCGGCGCATCGTCGCCGAGGCGTACGAGCAGGCCCGCCACGTGCTCACCCAGCAGCGCGACAAGCTCGAACTCATCGCCCAAACGCTGCTTGAGATCGAAACCCTCGATCGTGAGGCGTTCGTGGCACTGATGGAGGGCGAGGAGAGCGGCAAGGCGCCGCAGGCGAACGACGCACCGCCCCAGCGCGGGCAGGATAAGAAATCCGGCGAGGAAGGTAAAGAGGACTCGCCCCCTGCCCTCGACATGCCGACCGCCCCTGCCCCGGCCTGATAGCACAGCTCAGCACATCACCTGGGCGGGCGATCCACCAACTGACACAGCGCGAATGTACACCGGGCCAGTCTTGCAGAGACCTGGCCCGGTTTTTTTATATGGCGTCGCAGCAGTGGCTTTCCGGGCAGGATAAGTTAGAATTACTCCGCAGCAAGAGTGAGGAGTAGCGTATCTCATGGAAATGGAAACCAATCAGACCGCGAAAATGGTCGCCTGGCTGGACGAGGAGCGCCGCAAAGACAAGGCGTTGATCACCCGCCTTGAGGAGCGGACGGCCTCCCAGACGGCGCTGATTCAGGATCAGGCCCGGCGCATCAAAGAGCTTGAAACCGACATCAACCGCCTGCGGGGCAACATCACGCCCGCCAGCACGTACGAGGAGGCGATCGCCCGCCTGCGTAACGACGTTGAGGCCGATATCGAGCAGATCGAGACCCGGCGGACCTCCGTCGAGCAGGACCTCAAGCGCGTGCGAGACATGGACCGCGAGTCCATCATGAAGGCCGTCGACGAGCTGCGGCAGGAGGTGATTGGCCGCATCGACCGCGCGATGCAGCCCCGGCGCTCCGAGGAGGAACGCCTGTCGCGCGTCGCCGTCGAGCTTCAAGCCTACGCCAACAACCTCAGCAAGGGTCTGGAGGATTTCGAGCGCTCTCTCACCTTTCTGGAGGAGCAGCGTCGCCAGGATACGCGCCGCATCTCTGACCTCAACGGCGAGGTCGCCGAGCTTGGCAAGCGGATCGACTCCCAGCTCCCCAAGATCGAGCTGCTGGAGGAACTGGCACGCCGCAACGAGCGCACCATCACGGAATTATCTGCCAATCTATCCGAGTTCAAGCAGCTCCGGCAGGAGTGGATCGAGGATCAGGCCCTCGCTGACCAGCAGCGCGAGCGCATCATCAACGACATGGTGCGCCGCATGGACAGCTTCGCCGAGGAAATGCTCACCTACAGCCAGCAGGTCGAGGGCTGGGCCGATACGCACCGCAAGATCAAGGGGCAGGTCGAGGACTTCGAGCGCATCGCCGACCGCGTCGACCGCCGCATCAACGAGGCTGCCGAGGTCCAGCGGCTCTCCGAGGAGCGTTTCCGGCAGGAGTGGGAGGACTTCCTCGGCGATGACCAGAAGCGCTGGCGGCAGTTCACGCTCACCAACGAGGAGGCGTGGCGCGAAAGCGAGAAGGCCCTCAAAGACCTGACCACACAGGTCGTCGAGGTCGTAGAGCGGATCGAGCGCCAGAGCGAGCACATTAAGTACTACAGCTCGTTCTACAAGCAGATTATGTCCGTGCTGGCCGACCAGCTTCAGACCCTTCAGGAGCAGGCCGAGGACGGCCACAGCTCGCTTCCCGCGCTTCCGTGAGGCGGCCATGACGTACGTTATCGGGACCGCCGGGCACGTCGATCACGGCAAGTCGACCCTCGTCGAGGCGCTGACGGGCATCGACCCCGACCGCCTGCGCGAGGAAAAAGAGCGCCAGATGACCATCGACCTCGGCTTTGCATGGCTGACGCTGCCCGGCGGCGAGCCGATCGGCATCGTCGACGTGCCGGGGCACCGTGATTTTATTGAGAACATGCTGGCGGGCGTCGGCGGCATCGACCTCGCCCTGCTCGTCATCGCCGCCGACGAGGGGGTGATGCCCCAGACGCGCGAGCATCTCGCGATTCTCGATCTGCTCGACGTGGGGGCCGGGATCGTGGCCCTGACGAAGGTCGATCTGATCGACGACCCCGAATGGCTCGACCTCGTCACGCTGGACGTAGCCGAGCTTCTCAGCGAAACTGCGCTGGCCGATTCCCCTATCATCCCCGTGTCGGCCCGCACCGGGGAGGGGCTGGACGATCTGCTCGCCGCGCTCGCGGACGCGCTCGCCGGGCGTCCCGCGCAGGCCGACCGGGGCCGCCCTCACCTGCCGGTCGACCGCGTGTTCACCGTCAGCGGGTTCGGCACGGTCGTCACCGGCACGCTGACCGGCGGGGCGCTGCGCGTCGGCGACGAGGTCGCCATCCAGCCCGCCGGAGGCCACGCCCGCATCCGGGGCCTACAGGTTCACAAAGAGACGGTCGACCGCGCCACCCCCGGCAGCCGGGTCGCCGTAAACCTCAGCGGCGTCGACAAGCAGGATATTCAGCGGGGCGATGTGCTGGCCGCCCCCGGCCTGCTGCGCGGCACGACGCTGGTCGACGTGCGCTTCCGCTATCTAGCAGGCGTGGGCCGCCCGCTTGAGCACAACGCCGAGGTCAAATTCTTCAGCGGCGCGGCGGAGACGCTGGCCCATGTCCGCCTGATCGGCGACCGGGGGCTTCTACCCGGCTCCCAGGGCTGGCTCCAGCTCCGCCTCGCTCAGCCCGTCGCGCTGGACAAGGGCGACCGCTTCATCCTGCGCTACCCTTCCCCGCCCCGGACGATAGGCGGCGGCGCGGTGCTCGATCCACACCCACCGCACCGCTGGCGGCGCTTCAAGCCGGATGTCATCGCTCGCTTCGAGACGCTCGACGCGGGCGGCCCGGAGGATTTGCTGCTTCACACGCTGGAGGGGCGGATTGCGCTCACGCCCGCCGAGGCGGCGGAGGCGCTTGCTCTGCCACCGGACGACGTGTATCAGGCAGCCGATGTGCTCACCGGGCAGGGCGAATTACTTGAGCTTGCCGGGCGCTGGTGGATGGCCCACGCGGCGTGGAACCGCCTCGCCGACCACATGAGGCGCGAGCTGGGCGATTACCACACGCGCTTCCCGCTGCGGGCGGGGATGCCCCGCGAGGCGCTGCGCAGCCGCCTCGACGTGGGACGCGACCTGTTTCAGGCGATTATCGACCGGGCCGGGGATGAGGGGCTGCTGGTTGGTGGGGGAACGTCCATCCGCCTTCCCCAGCATGTCGTCACGTTTACCCCCGCGCAGCAGGCCGCCGTAGACGAGCTTATGGCGGCGTTCGAGGCGCAGCCCACCACCCCACCGAGCGTCAAAGAGGCCATCGCCGGGGTCGGGGAGGACGTGTACGAAGCGCTCGTCGAGGGGGGATGGCTCGTTCAGGTGAACGAGGATGTCGTGTTCGACGCCGCGACGTACGAACGGCTGGTCCGCGCAGTCGAGGCGACCATCCGCGAGCGCGGCGCGATCACCGTCGCCGAGGCGCGCGACCTGTTCGACACGAGCCGCAAGTACGTCCTCGGTTTGCTGGAGCACCTCGATTCGACCGGCATGACGAAGCGTGTCGGCGACGAGCGCGTGCTGGGTCGCACGGCGGGCTAGCGCCGCTTTACGGAAACAGCAGGCTGGTGAGCGACAGGCACATCAGCACGCACGCAAAGAGCATCACCGCCCCTGCCAGCATGACGAGCGCCCTGACCG
>CAZWUX010000350.1:0-4696 GCA_964637665.1 uncultured Anaerolineae bacterium | reverse complement strand
TGTTCGACGGCTCGAAGTTGAGCTACGACGAGAACTACGAGCACACCGCCGAGATCGTCAAGATGGCGAAGAAAACCGGGGCCAGCGTCGAGGGCGAGCTGGTGGCGATCCGCGGCGTCGAGGACGGCGTCGGCAGCGACGAAGAAGGCGGGCTGCTGCCGATTGAGAAGGAGATCGAGTTCATCCGGGGCACCGGAATCTACTGCTACGCGCCGCCCATTGGCACGGCGCACGGGTTTTACAAAGCCGCGCCCACGATTCGCTACGATCGGATGAAGGAGCTCGTCGACGCCACCCAGATGCCGATGGTGCTTCACGGCGGCAGCGGGCTGACCCCCGACGTGTTCGCCCGGCTGATCTCGCTGGGTGCGGCCAAAGTGAACATCTCCACCGACCTCAAAAAGACCTTTGCCGACGGCTTCCGCACCTACCTCGAAGAAAAACCCACCGAATACAACCCGCTCAAGCTCATCGGCGCAGTGCGGTCTGACGTGATCGAGATGGCGAAGGGCTACTTCAAGATTTTCGGCAGCGAGGGCAAAGCATGACGAAAACACTGATCTACGACTGCGACGGGGTGCTGGCCGACACCGAACGCGACGGGCATCTGGTGGCCTTTAACCAGATGTGGCGCGAAAATGGCGTCGACTGGCAGTGGAGCGTGGAGCAGTACGCCGAGAAGGTCAAGATCGGCGGTGGCAAGGAGCGCATGTTCAGCCTGGGCCGGGATGACGACTTCCGGGCGATCTACGACGTGCCCGACTCGGATGACGAGTGGTGGGAAACCGTGCTCGGCTGGCACAAGCGCAAAAGCGCGATCTACAAAGAGCTGATCGCCGCCGGGACGCTGCCGGGACGCCCCGGTGTGAAGCGGCTGGCCGAGGAGGCCTACGCGCGGGGGTGGACTCTGGTCGTCTGCTCCACGTCGGCGCTGTCGTCCGTGCAGGCGGTGCTCAACCACGTAATGGGCGAGGAAACGGCGTCGAAGTTCGCCGGAGTCTTCGCCGGGGACATGGTCAAAGCCAAGAAACCGGCCCCGGATATCTACAATCTGGCGGTCGACAACCTTGACCTCGATCCCGCCGACTGCGTGGTGATCGAGGACTCGCGAAACGGTCTGCTGGCGGCGGTTGCTGCGGGCATGACCTGCGTGATCACATATAACCAGCTCACCCAGAACGAGGATTTCTCCGAGGCGGCCATCGTGCTGTCCAGCCTGGGCGATCCCGGCGGCGATGAAATGGTCGTCGCCGAGAACCACACCGGGGCCAACCCGGAGGGATACTTCACCGTAGACGATCTGGAGGAGGTGCTGGCGAGCAGCCGGGGCTAACCAGTTTTTTGTCATCCCTGCAAACCAGCGAATGGAAGGTGCAAACTGAATCGATCTTCAAGTTAACTGCCTGACACCTCCTGTTGGGAGGATAGCTCATGGGATCGTTCGATCCCGCAATCTCGTAACGAGGAAGGGGGCGCGCCCCCTTCCACTCTCCCCGATCTTCTAAGGAGAAGAAAATGGCACGATCCTGTCTCGAAACGACCGAACTCATTGTTCGCACGATGGCCGATGTGGCCTTTGAGAATCGGGCGTATTTCTCTGAGCTTGACGGCGTGGTGGGAGACGGCGACTTTGGCAATTCCATCGCGACCGGGTTTGAAGCAGTAACCGTCACCAACTGGGAGAACCTCAACCGGACGAGCCCCGGCAGCTTCCTTAAGGATGTCGCCATGACCTTCATGGGCAGCGTGGGCGGCGTCTCCGGCAGCATATGGGGGACGGCTTTCCTGCGGTGCGGGGTAAAAGCCGGGGATAATCAGGACCTCACGGCGGAAGACCTGCACGAGATGTTGTGGTCGGCCATCGAGGGCATGAAAAAGCGCGGCAAGGCCGACCTGGGCGACAAAACGCTGCTCGACGCCTTCATCCCGGCTGTCGAGGAGTTCGAGAAGGTCGTCCAGAACGGCGGCACGACGCTCGACGGCCTCAAGGGCGCTGCGGTAATCGCTCGCCAGAAAACCGAGGAGATCAAACCGTGGGAGGCGAAACGTGGCCGGGCCTCCTACACGGGCGAGCGAAGCTGCGACACCTACGATGCCGGGTCCATCGCCATCGCGATGATGGCCGAAAGGCTGGTGGAAGTCTGGGAGGCCGACCAATAGGCGGCAGCCTGGCCCTTCAAGGCCCAGCTCACGGCGATAGACAGCCGGTGAAATTTATTCGCGAGGCAGCAGCCTCTTCTTCAAACGTCCTCTCTTGAGGCAGCACGCAAGCAGCAGACGCCAGATCGTACGGGAGTTCCCTCTCTGGTTCTGAGTCGGGAGGAATCTGGCATGTCGGAAAGCCCGATTGAACGGCTCGCAAAGGCTCATCCGGGTCTAAAAATCGGATGGGATTCCTCATCTCTGATCTATGGCTGGCCTGTGCGGGCCCTACCGGATTCCGCGCGCTCGGACAGAAGGCCCGCCCGGCACGAACAACGACAGCGCTCAACGTCGCGAACCCGATCAGCCATGCTGCACACGGCTGCACCCTTCTCCTTCGCCTCTCTCGCCGATCACCGTCACACGCGATCCGGGTACGACAACAACGGCAGCTCGAACGATTTATCACCCATCCGGCGACTCTCGACACGATAGCCGGTTTTCTCAGAGCAGTGGCTGGCCTGACAGCACGACCGGCCAGCGGGTGGCAGCGGCAGAAGGAGGTGAATCGGAGGTAGCCTAAGGACAAACCCTGTGAAATCCACCTTCGGGAAGGTGGCCCAGGCATACGCAACGTTATGACAATCACCATGCTAATGACAAAGGAGATTCTCTCAGTGAAGAAACTAATGAACGATGCCAAGCAGTTTGTGGCGGAGATGATGAAAGGCATCGCCGCAGCGAACCCCGACACGATTAAGTGGGTGCCCGAATACAACCTGATCATGCGGGCCGACGCCCCCAACCCTGACAAGGTTTCCATCGTTCAGGGTTCTGGCTCCGGCCACGAACCGGCTCACATCATGATCGTCGGCAAGGGTATGCTCGACGCCGCCTGCCCCGGTGATGTGTTCGCCGCGCCGCCGATGGGGAACGTGGTCGAGTCATCCAAGCTGCTGGCCTCCCCCAAAGGCATCCTGCACATCGTCAACAACTACAGCGGCGACCGGATGTCGTTCGAGACGGCGGCAGAGATGCTCGACGCCGAGGACATTCTGGTCAAGACCATCTACGTCGATGACGACGTGGCGGTGCAGGACAGCACCTACACGGTGGGCCGGCGTGGGGTGGCCGGGAACTTCTTCGTGATCAAGGCTGTGGGCGCCGCCGCCGAGGAGGGCGCTTCACTGGACGAGCTGGTCGAAATCGGCGAGAAGGTGAACTCGGTGACCCGCTCGATGGGCATGGCGCTCACCGGCTGCACGCCGCCCGCTAAGGGGGAGCCGATCTTCACGCTGGAAGAGGACGAGATGGAGATGGGCGTCGGCATTCACGGCGAGCCGGGCCGCTCCCGCAAGAAGCTGGTCAGCGCCAACGAAATCGTCGACGAGATGGTTCAGGCCATCCTGACCGACAGGAAGCCGATCTTCGACGAGGACGGCAACCAGACCGGCAGGGAGGCCCCCGTCTTCAGCGCCGGTGACGAGGTCGCGCTGATGGTCAACGGTCTCGGCGGCACGCCGATCTCAGAGCTGTATCTGGTCTACGGCATCGCCCACGATAAGCTGGAGGAGGCCGGGATCAAGGTCTGGCGCAGCTACGTGGGTGAGTACTGCACCTCCCTTGAGATGGCCGGAGTATCCATCACGCTCTGCAAGGTTGATGACCAGTTGAAGGAGCTGTTCACGGCCCCGGCGGAGATTCCTATCCGCGTCTTCTAACGTTCGGGCCGGTTGCGCCCTGATCGGAATGCCTTCACCCGGCGGCTCCAGATCGTCTGGCACCCCGCCCTCGTGGAGGCATTTCTCTATCCCCCACCCCCTCGCCGCCTTGAGAGACGAAGGCGGCGTCGCTCCTGCTTTTTCAATATCTGGTGAATGAAAAGCACGGATCGGCTGCACGGCCTCGCGCGGAAACCGACCGTCGGGAATTCCGGCGGCGATGTGCTCACGGCGCGGTCGCCGCGCCGATTGCCACCGTCTTCTCAAATAGGGTATGTTATCCGTGTACCCGCGCGAAAGGAGCCTATGGCCGTGCCTGCCCACATTCTTCTGGTCGACGACGATGCACTGCTGCGCCGCAGCCTGGCGTTCAGCCTGGAGAAGGCCGGATACCGGATCAGCACGGCGGCCACCGCCGAAGATGCGCTGGGGATCGCCCGGCGCGACCGGCCAGAACTCTTTCTGCTGGATATCGGCCTGCCGGGCATGGATGGGCTTGACGCGCTGCGGGTTATCCAGACCGAGTTCGACATCCCCGTGATCTTTCTCACCGCCCGGCGCAGGGAGCTGGACGAGGTGCTGGGCCTTGAGCTTGGCGCGGATGACTACATCACCAAGCCGTTTGACAACGACGTGCTGCTCGCCCGGATCAAGGTCGCGCTGCGCCACACGCAGCCCGAAGCGCCCGGCCCCGCGAGTAAATCCGAGAAGCTGAAGCTGGGCGATCTCGTCATCGATCCGGGCGCGCATATCGTCACGCTGGCCGGGAAAGCGATCGACCTGCCGCCCCGCGAGTTCGATCTGCTGCACGCGCTCGCGCTCGACGCCGCCCG
>CAZWUX010000349.1:0-4705 GCA_964637665.1 uncultured Anaerolineae bacterium | reverse complement strand
AAAACGGCCAGTTTGACGATGTCGAGGAGCCGAAATACCGCATGATGGAAGATAGAGAACCGGAAGGCTGGCCGGGAAGGAAGAGGGGAGGCGACGATGCCTGAAAATGTGCTGAACGTGTGGACGGAAATCGTCTGGATCGGCGTGGGTGCGCTTATCCTGCTGGTCTTCGCGATCACGATGGCCATCCGGCATAGTCCGAAGACGCCCCCCGGCAGCAGCGGGCATCGCCCTGAGGACGAATCGTCCGATCACACCATCGTCCGGCCCGACGGCTATATCGACAGCTTCGCCGGAGTCATCGAGGAGGCCGGGGGTGGGACACCGCCCGTCGTGAAGTGGTTCATCCCGATCATCCTCCTCTGGTGGTTGATCTATCTCATCACGCGCTGGCAGTAGGGGGTAAGCGGATGGCGTACATTCACGAAGTCCACTTTGACATCGAATCCGATCAAATCGAGCAGCTTCAGATCGGCGCTTCCCTCGACCGCGTTCTGGGCTATCTGCGCGTCCTGCTCCCCGGCGAGCCCGGCTACATCACATCACGCGCGATGTACTCACTGGACCGGGAGGGGTTGATCCGCATCGTGTTCCAGAGCGTCTGGGAAGCGTGGGAGGACCTGACGGCCCACCGCGACTCGGCGCTTGCGGAGGACAAAATCCTGCAGGAATTCGAGCCTCACGTCGAGGTAGAAGACTTAACCGTTCAGCTCTACGAAGAGGTGGATTGATCGGATGGCGATGGCTCACCCGGCCCGGCGATCAGCCGTGCAGCGGTAGCGAGGGTGCCAGCGTGGATGTCAGCGTGACCATCGAGCCGCAGCAGATGACGGGTACGTTCTGACGCTGCATATGGACGAAGGCACAATCGGAGAATCGGATTCCCGACTGCAATCTGCCCGCCCGGAACGCCAGCGGCCAGAGCGTTGTCCAGCCGTTTCAGGTTAATACTCAATAGCAGGCCCTCCGACGATTATGCTCCACCGGTGATGGAAGCAGACATCGGCTTCGAGGGAAGCAGGAGGTAGCAGCATGTGGATCGCAGTTGTCGTTTTCGCTCTGTTTCTCGGCGTGCTGATGGGCTATCTGGCTACCCGCATCTGGCCCGATCAGGGGTTCGTGCTGCCGGTCAATATGATGGCCTGTATGCTGGGCGCGCTGCTGGCCGGGGCCGTTCTCAACCTGATTGTCTCGCTGTCCGGCACGGGGGGGACTGCCATACTGGCGATCGTCGAGATCGTGGGGGCGCTCGTGTTCTTCTTCCTGGTTGGTTTGATACCGGGTAAGCCTCGTGAAGGAGAGGGGTGAGGCAGGAACGAGACTCGCGCCAGCGCGGCGGCACGGAGCCGTGCCGCGCTGCCAACCAATAGCTGTATGGATCCATCCTTAGACACACGAATAGGAGCAGCACATGCCTTTCGACCAGTATCATGAGCCGCCCGACGAACTGACGGAGGAAATGCGTACGTTTGCACGGGTGATGATCTCGTTGATTGAGGAAGCTCAGGCCATCGACTGGTACGAGCAGCGGCTTGCGGTCGAGAAAGATACGGAGGCCCGCGCCGTCATGGAGCACGCCCAGCACGAGGAGTTCATCCACTTCGGGATCGATCTGGAGTACTTGCTGCGGCGCAACCCGCTGTGGCGTAAAACACTCCGCAAGATTCTCTTTCAGGATGGCGACCTGATCGAGCTGGCCGAGGTGGCTGAGGCTGCGCAGGAGTAAGCGGAGAGCAGGGATTCTGTTTTGCCGGTAGTAAAGACCCGATGATGTATTCATAGGTAGGATGCGAACCGTAATAAAGAAAACAGCCTGCGTGCGCCCACACACAAAAAACCCTGCCAGATCAGTTCCGGCAGGGTTTTCTCATTCAGGCGGAGGTGACGGAAGGCTAATCGAACCACGCCCACCGGGGCTGGCCGGCCCCGCGTCGCTCGCAAGCGTCATTCAGGTACGCAACGATGTGCGGAAGCACAGCCTTTTTACCTGACCCAGGAAAAGACAGCACGGGCGGGATTGAAAACTCGAATAGCCTCCTATAGAAAACTCGAAATCCGTTTGTGATATTCCCCACTTATCGAACGACCCCGCGCATTCTATAGTTCTACTGAATGGTTAAGTATTCGATTAACTTATAGAGCTTCTATCTGTGGACGCGCAAATTCTGGCTATAGCAAAGCGGCAGGCCGAGATTTGTAAGGTTTTCGGCAGCACGACACGCATCCTGATCCTCTGGGCGCTGGACGGTCGGGAGATGTCGGTAGGTGATGTTGCCGAGGCCATCGAATCGTCGCTCCAGAATACGTCCCAGCATCTTCGCTTGATGAAGGATCGACGCATCCTCACCTCACGGCGGGAAGGCCACACCATCTACTACCGGATCAATGGGCATGGGCGGCTCAGAGACTGCGCTGTGCTGCGTCAAGCCCTGCTCGATCCGCTGCATAACTCAAACTTCGTCGATGAACGCTTATCAGAGCATAAAAAACAGGAGGATTTTCGATGACCACCGAGCTTTCTGAAGTTCAGGCTGCGAAAGTTGTAGACGCGCGCGGCAGCGCCTGCCCCGGCCCTCTGCTGGAGGCCAAAAAAGGTATCGGCGGCGTGGCCGTCGGCGAGGTGCTTGAGATCTGGTCCGGTGACGCGAACACCAAGAACGACATCCCGCGCTGGGCCAAGAAGGTCGGCCACGAGTACCTGGGCTACGTCGAAGCGGACGGCTACGACCGGATCTTCATCAAACGGTCCAAATAGCGTGGAGGGTGCCACCGTGACAGCCACGACGCAAGACCCCAAGATACTGGTTCTGGCGACACTGTCCGGCGGCTACGCAGGCGCGGACGCCGTCGGACAGCTTCACGCCAGCTATGCGGCCAACACGTACATCCTGCCTGTGGTGTGCCCGGCGGCGTTCCCTGAGGAGTTCTACCTGCGCGCCTTCGAGCGCGGCATCGACGCCATCCTGGTGATGTACTCCGGCACGGACTGCCCCTACAAGGGTGGGGCCGAGCGCACCGCCGAGCTGATCAACAAAACCTACCCGTTGATGACGGAGCGCGGCATCGACACGAAACGGCTGCGCCTCGTCGCCATCTGCACGGTATGCACGGCGGCCTTCCTGCGGGAGATTCGCCAGATGAACGAAACGCTGGCTGCCATCGGCCCCGTCCGCGATGAGCTGGGTGCGGCTCAGGTGGCCTGAAAGATGAACACCATGACTCGCTTAAACGTAGACGCGCTGGTGGTCGGCGGCGGCATCGCCGGGATGCAGGCGGCGCTCGACCTGGCCGATCAGGGTTATCACGTGGCGCTGGTCGAGAAGGAAGCGAGCATCGGCGGCAAGATGATCATGCTCAGCAAAGTCTTTCCGACGCTGGACTGCTGCTCCTGCATCACCACGCCGAAGATGAGCGCCGTCGCCCATCACGACAACATCACCCTGCTGACGACCTGCGAGGTGCAGGGCATCGAGGAAAACGGCGGCGCGTTCAGGGCGCAGGTGCTCCAGAAGCCGCGCTATGTGGATGTCGATGCCTGCACCGGATGCCGCCAGTGTGAATATGCCTGTCCGGTCGACCTGCCCTCCGCGTTCGACCGCGAGCTGGGCGCAGTGCGCGCGATCCGCGTGCCGTTCTCGACGGCGGTCCCGCAGAAGGCGATGATCGACATCGACAACTGTCTGTTGTGCGGCAAGTGCGAGCGGGTCTGCCCGACCGATGCCATCGACTTCACACAGCAGCCCGAATCGTTCGAGGTCGAGGCCGGGGCCGTCGTGCTGGCGACCGGCTTCGAGCTGACGCCCACCGACGCCAAGAAGGAATACGGCGGCGGCGACCTGCTGAACGTGGTCGACGCGCTCGTGCTGGAACGCCTGCTGGCCCCCACCGGGCCATACGGCCACGTGCTGCGCCCTTCGGATGGCAAAGAACCCGACTCGATCGCCTACGTGCAGTGTGCGGGATCGCGTGATAAGACGCTCGGCGTCGAATACTGCTCGCGGGTGTGCTGCATGTACGCCATCAAGCAGGCGATGCTGCTCTCCGGCGCGCTGCCGCTGGCCGATATCACCATCTACTACATGGATATCCGCACCTTCGGCAAAGGCTACGAGCAGTTCTACCAGAACGCGAAGGCGATGGGCATCGAGTTCGTCAAAGGCAAGGTGGCGAAGATCACCGAGGACGACGAACAGAACCCTGTCGTGCGCGTGGAGGTGGTCGATGAGGAAGCGCAGATCGTCGAGCGGGCACATGACCTCGTCGTGCTCTCGGTGGGGATGCTGCCCGGCTACAACCCGGAGCCGCTGTACGCCGTTCCCACCGCCGCCGACGGATTCGCCAGCATCCCTGCGCCGAACATCCGGCCTACAGTCACCGATCATCCGGGCATCTTCGTGACCGGCACTGCCGCCGGGCCGATGGACATCGTGGACAGCATCGTGCTGGCCGGGGCCGCCGCCAGCGAGGCGGCTGCCTACCTCGAAACGACCAGACAGGGCCAGCCCGCGCCCGTCGAGATGGAGGTCGCCCATGCCTGAGACAACGACACACGATGATGTTCGCATCGGCGTTTACGTCTGCTACTGCGGCGGAAACATCAGCGACGTGGTCGACTGCGATGCCGTGGCCGCCGCGCTGCGCGATCTGCCGAACGTGGTCGTGGCCCGCACCGACATGTCGATGTGCTCCGACGCCGGGCAGGCGA
>CAZWUX010000348.1:0-4722 GCA_964637665.1 uncultured Anaerolineae bacterium | reverse complement strand
GCTCACCGCGCGCGGCACCCAGAGCGACAAGATGATCGGCCTGGACAGTGGAGCCGACGATTACATCACCAAGCCCTTCGAGCTGGGCGAGCTGTTGGCCCGCGTGCGGGCCGTCTTGCGCCGCGCCCCAGGCCGCACCATCGCGCCGCAGGTGCTTTCCGGCGGCACCATCACGATTGACCTGTCTGCCCGCCGGGCGTACCGGGGAGAAGGTGAGCTGCACCTCAGCCAGAAAGAGTTCGACCTGCTGGCCGAGTTGATGCGCAACCAGGGGGCGGTGCTCTCGCGTGATTTGATCCTGTCGCGCGTCTGGGGCTACGACTATTACGGCGACAACCGCACCGTCGACGTGCACATCCGCTGGCTGCGCCAGAAGATCGAAGAAGATCCGTCTGACCCGGCGCACATTGTCACCGTGCGCGGGGTGGGCTACCGGTTCGAGAGTTGAGCATGTCCGCCGCTGCCGCCGTCCTGCTGGCCCTCGTCGCGGCGACCGCTGCCGCTGCCATCACATGGCGCATCATGGGGCGGCAGGTGGAGGCCGCCCACAGCCGCATAGATGAACTGGCGGTGGCGCTCGAACGGCAGCAGGAGGCGCGCATCGAGGTCGAGGTCATAGAGGCGCTGGCCGAAGCGGCCTACAATGCCCTCCTCCTCGTCAACGAGGAGCGGTTGGTGCTGCACATGAACACCCCGGCGCGTGACCTCTTCTCGCGTGATGCCCCGCCCAGCCCGGAGGGGGAAAACACGCTCATGGCCGTCACGCGAGAACATGAGCTTGACAGCCTCGTCACCGACACGCTCACCGGGCAGGAGGATGTCGGAACACAGCTTACCCTGCACGGCAGCGCTTACCGGGTGCGGACGCACTACGCCGAGATGGATGATGGCCCCGTCGTCGCCATCGCGCTGGAGGATGTCAGCGAGCTTCAGCGGTTGGGCCGCGCGCGGCGCGATATGGTGGCGAACATCTCGCACGAGCTGCGCACGCCCATCACGTCGATCCGGCTGCTGGTCGACACGCTGGCGCGGGAAAAGACGATCCGGAAGGGCAAGGACCGGGCGAAAGAGCTTCTCTCGAAGATCGCCACCGAGACGGACACGCTCCAGCAGATGGCTCAGGAATTACTCGACCTCGCCATGATCGAATCGGGCAGGGCCGAAATCCTCATGATGCCGCTCGACATGCGCGAGGTGATCGACGCCGCCGTCGAGCAGCTTTCCGAGCAGATGAAGCGCGGCAAGCTCGACGTGCAGGTGGATGCGCCGCCGGACCTCACGGTGCTGGCCGACAGCGAGCAGATCCGGCGCGTGCTGACCAACCTGCTGCACAACGCGATCAAATTCACGCCGAAAGACGGGCAGATCGTGATCGAGGCGCAGCGCAATGGGGATGACTGGCTCACCATCTCGGTGACGGACACCGGGCCGGGCATCCCGATCAGTGAGCGCGACCGCATCTTCGAGCGGTTTTACCGGGGTGACCGCGCCCGGCGCGGGGGTGGAACCGGGCTGGGGCTGGCGATCGCCAAGCACATCGTGCAGGCGCACGGCGGGCGCATCTGGGCTGAGGAATCGCCGACGCCGCCCGGCGCGCGCATCCTGTTCACGCTGCCCACCCCGGATAGTTAATTCCCTCTATTTCAGTACTCGAAAAGAATACCCGCGACGTGGGCACGCAGTTCTGCCGGGTCGAACGGCTTGAGCACGTAGTCGTCGACGCCCGCCGCCTCGGCGTCCCGGCGCAGGTCGGGCGTGACGTTGGCGGTCAGCATGATGACCGTCGCGCCGCTGAGCGACGCATCGGCCCGCACGGCCCGGCACACCTCGACCCCGGAGAGGCCGGGCATCTCGGCGTCGAGCAGGAGCAGGTCGGGCTGATCGCTCTGAGCCAGCGCGAGCGCCCGCTCGCCGTCGGACGCGAACAGCAGGGACACGCCGTCGGCCTCGAAGGGGCGCAGCAGGCTCGCCAGCATGTCGCGATTGAGGGGATCGTCATCTGCGATGAGGATGGTCTTGCTCATGGTGTCTCCTGACAGGCGGAGGATAGATCACCCGGCAGTGTAGCAGCACAGCGCACGGAGCGCCATCCGGGGCAAAAAAAGAGACCGGATACGTGAAGGTTTTCCGGCCAGAACCCCCTCCGTCGATGCTCCGCATCGACACCTCCCCCTTGACAAAGGGGAGGCCACCGAGCCTGGCGACGCAAAAGAAGCTTTTCGCAGAAAGATCAGCAAATATTCGCCATTTGAGGGCAAGAAAAAGACCCGTCTGCTGTGAGGCAGACCGGTCCACAAAACAGGGCGCACACCCCGTTTTACTCCATGCGGATAACGGCCCCAAACGGGCAGTTGAGCGTGCAGGCGAGGCAGCCCCAGCAGCGGCTCATGTCGATAAAGGGGCTTTCCTCGGCGTCGAAACGCACGAAGGCGTTCCCCCGGCACGATCCCCCGGCCACGCAGCGGCGGCAGCGGCGGCATACATCCTCGTCGATGACGAGCTTGAAGGTCAGGTTGGGCACGGCGGCCATTCAGTCAATCTCCCCGGACAGCGGGTGGACGTTGTTTCTGTTTACCTCAGTTAGATGCACATACCCCTCGCCGGGTTTCAAGCGCTGGCAGATTGTCGCATCGCCACCCCGGCGGAGCGAGCGACGCTCCGCGCCGCCAGCCCCGGATGAGGGGCCAAGAGCTTTTAATTCCCCCATCCTTCGAGCCGCTCGACGACCGCCGCCATGAACCAGTCGGCGGACGCGCCGTCGAGCACGCGATGGTCGAAGGTGAGCGTCAGGTAGACCATCGGGCGGATGGCGATCGCGTCGTCGGGCGTGACGACGACGCGCTTTTTGATCGCGCCGACGCCCATGATGGCGGTTTGTGGCTGGTTGATGATGGGCGTCGCGAACAGGCTGCCGGAGACGCCGTGATTGGTGATGGTGAACGTGCCACCCTGCACCTCGTCGGGCGCGAGCCCGCCCGCGCGGGCGCGGAGGGCGAGATCGTTGACCTGCCGGGCCAGCCCAGCCAGCGAAAGCTCGTCGGCGTGGCGGATGACGGGCACGATCAGCCCCTCGTCGAGCGCGACGGCCAGCCCGACGTTGACATCACGGCGCAGGCGGATGCCCTCCTCCGTCCACTGGCTGTTGACCATCGGGTGCTGGCGCAGCGCGGCGGCGGCGGCGGCGGCGAAATAGGCGGTGAAGGTCAGATTTACGCCCCGGCTCTCGAACTCGGCCTTATGCGCGGCGCGGTGCGCGGAGACGGCGCTCATGTCCGCCTCGAACACGGTGGTGACGTGGGGGGCGGTGCGCTTGCTCGCCACCATGTGCTCGGCGATGAGGCGGCGCATCTTGCCCAGAGGCACGACCTCGCCGGGGCGGCCCGGAGCGGGAGGGGCTTTGTGGACGTGATCGGGTGGGGCGGATTGTGGCGGGGACGCCGGTTTTTTATAGAGATCGTCCGTCGGTTTGAACAAGTCGCCGCTTCCGGGCTGCTCCCAGGGGGCCAGTTCCTCCTCCCCGGTTGCAGACGTTTGCCGCCGTGCGACGTAGGCGAGCATGTCCTGCTTCGTCACGCGCCCGCCGCGCCCGGAGCCGTCGATGCGCCCGACCTCGTCAAGGCTGATACCGTGCTCGGCGGCGATATTCGCCACGATGGGGGAGATGCGCGGGCGCTCGCCCTCCTGTGTGGGCGGTCCGCCGTTCGCGTCCCCCGCCGCGCCCTGTGGCGCGGACGGCGCAGCGGATTCCTCGGCTGTGATGGCGGATTCGGGCTTTGGAGGGGCGGGCAGGTCCTCGCCCGGCTGGCCGATGTGAGCGATCAGCGACCCCGCCGAGACGGTATCGCCCTCGTGCGCGTACACCGCGAGCAGGGTTCCGCCCGCCGGGGCGGGAATCTCCGAATCGACCTTGTCGCTCTCGACCTCAAGCAGCGGCTCGTACTGCTCGACCGTCTCCCCGACCTGCTTGAGCCAGCGCCCAACGGTCCCCTCGACAACGCTCTCCCCCAGCTTCGGCATTTTGACTTCAGTGGGCATCGCTCGTTCCTTGATCAGCGTTTATGAGAAAGTCTGACCTCGTGTCAGCGTGAAGTGCAGAGTGCCAAGTTAAAAGTGCCAAGTAGGCATGTGTCAATTCAGGTTCTAAGCGGCTGTTGCCAGAGTAAATTGCCTGTAGACGTTTACCAATCGACCTGCTGATTACGACCGATTGAGGCGCGGAGACCGGTGATCACCCGGCTGGTTTCGGATGCAAGACGAAACAGTCTATCGAATTCTTCCTGCGAAATGTATCCGATGTCCAGCGCGACGTAAAGCTGGGAACGCACCTCGCCGCATGAGGCTTTGGCGATGAGCAGAAATCGCTGGAAGTCCTTCTGGCTGCCACGCTCGAAGCCCTCCGCGATATTCGACATGACGGACACCGCCGCCCGCTGTATCTGCCCGGCAAGTCCGTAATCCTGAGCGAACGCGCCCCGGCGGGTCACCTCGTAGATCGCGCACGTCAGCGTCCGCGCCTTCTGCCATGCGATCAGGTCTTCAAATCGGCTGACCTTACTCACAGCCGAAACTCCATCTGCGCTTCCTCTGCTTCCGTTCAATACTCACAACGTCGAATTGACCGCCTGCCACTCTGCACTTGGCACTCTGCACTCGGCACTTCCACCCCGTTCCGAGGCTGTACACTGTATATTCGGCATCTTAATACGCGGCGAGTTCTCGTAT